>JBDSZH010000053.1:0-26182 GCA_039925225.1 Candidatus Limnocylindrales bacterium
CCGAACGAGCTCCTCGTCGAGGCCCGCCCGAGCCGCTAGGACTTCGGAACGAGCGGCGTCCGTGCGCGCACCCATTCGATCGTCTCCTTCGTGAGGTCGATTGTCTGTTGAGGAATGAATTTCTTCGCGAGCGCGTCGCCGTCCACGCCGGTTCGGGCCAGGTCACCGCCGGCCACGACCGGCCAGGTGATCAACGCCACGAGGACGCCGAGCGCGGCACCCACCGTGACCGGAATGCTGATGACGGTGAGCAGGCCAACGAACACGCCGATGACCGCCCAGACGACGAGCCGGCCCCACGCATGGCCGAAGCCGTTTCGGATGCCGGTCGCGAACCCAAGCATGCCGAGCACGAGCGCCGAGATGCCGACCGCCAGGAGCACGGCGCGGGTGTTGGCGTCGTATGCCGACGCGACGGAATCGCCGAGCGCGGTCCAGCCGCGGTGCGTGAGGTCGAGGGCCATCACCACCCCGACGGCGGCCCCGGCGACAAGGGCGACGACAAGCGACGTGCCGATGCGCCGGCCGTCCACGTCAAGCGCGAGGAGCAGCGCCATCGCGGCGACGTCGAGCAGCAGGAATGTGCCGAGGAGCACGCCCCAGCCGATGGAGCCGAACAGCCATTCCCCGAGGAACAGCATGCCGCCGAGGGGGATGAGCAGCCCAACCATGAGCAGCGCGCCGAGCGCCATCGCGCCAAGCGCGACCATTCGCTTGACTTCGTCGACGATCTCGCCGACCTCTGTCTTGGCCAGGTCCACGTGCGCCGTGAGCAAACGGCGCCCTGCCTCGATCGTCGCGCCGAATTGGGCGCGCAGGCCCGGCGGCTCGCCCTTCGCGGGTCCGCTGGGGGGCGGCGAGGCTGGGGGGCTCATCGTCGAGCCGTCGTCGTCCACTGCACCTCCGTGATCTTTGGGACCGCCATAGGGTACCAGCGCAACCTCGCACGCCCGATCGTGGCGATCCACTCGGCATCGCGGCGGCCTCGCGTCCTGGGCGCCGAGTCCCCTACGCTCGCGCGGATGGAACCCCTCCGGACCGCCGAGCTGCTGTCGATCGGGACGGAGCTGACGGTCGGCGAGACGCGCGACACGAATGCGGGTGATCTCGCACGCGACCTGACCCGCCACGGTGTCGTCGTCGGTCGGATCTCCGCGCTGCCGGACGATCTGGGAGCGGTGACCGCGGCGTTTGGCGAAGCACTCGGGCGCGCGGACCTCGTGGTGTCCACCGGAGGCCTCGGGCCTACGCCCGATGACCTGACCCGCGAGGCGATCGCCGGGCTCGTGGGCGAGACCCCGACGGTGGACCAGGCCCTCGAAACGTGGCTGCGCGACCTGTTCGAGCGGCGCGGGTTGCCGTTCCCGGAGACGAATCAGAAGCAGGCCTGGCTGATCCCGTCAGCGACGGCGATCCCGAACGACAACGGCACGGCGCCGGGCTGGTATGTCCAGCGGCCGGATGGTCGGGTTGTCGTCGCGCTCCCCGGGCCGCCTCGTGAGATGCGCCCGATGTGGGACGGCTCGGTCGTGCCCCGACTCGAAGCGCGCGGCCTGGGCGTCCCCATCGCGTCGGTCACGCTGCGGCTCACCGGGATCGGCGAATCGGCGATCGCGGCGCGGCTGGGATCCCTCCTTGATGCCGGCTCGCGGCCGATGGTCGCGACCTACGCGCGAGCAGACGCAGTAGACATCCGCATCTGGGCGCACGACGACGCGGGCGCCGGTGCCGCCACGGGCACGAGTGCCGCCACGGGCCCTGGAGCCGGCACGGGCCCTGGAGCCGCCACGGCCGCCGACCTCGTGGCGGAGGTGGAACGCGCGATCGTCGGGATGCTCGGCGACCACGTCTGGGCGCGCGGCGAGACGACATGGCCCGGCGCGCTAGCCGCGGCCCTGGATGCCCGGGGCTGGCGAGTTGCCGCGGTGGAGGTTGGCCTGCGCGGCGCGTTGCTCGCACTCCTGGGGGAGGGCCTCGCGGACAAGCTAGCGTTTGGGGAGACGCTGACCGCACGGCCGGACCCGCACGATGGCCACCGAGCCACCCTGGAGCACCTTGCCGAGCGGGTGCGGGAGCTCGGCGGCGCGGAGGTGGGGCTCGCCGTCGAGGCCCGCGAACGCGGCGGCGACACAGCGGTCACCGTTGCGATCGTCACGCCCGAGTCGACGCACCGAGAGACGCGCGTCGTCTTCCTCGGCGGCTCGCTCGGCCGCGGACGCGCGGCAATCGCCGCTGCCGCAATCCTGCTCGCCCGCCTGCGTTGAACACCCGCGCACGGAGTCGACCGGCTACCGTGGCGCCTGCACGCCCCACGGAGAAACGATGCGCCTGACCATCCTCGGCACCGGGACCGCGCGGCCTGTCGGTGACAGTCCGCAGTCCGGCGTGCTCGTGGAATCGGGCGAGACCAGGATCCTGTTCGACATCGGCAGTGGTGTTGCCTCGCAGGTCGAGGCGCGGATGAATGCCGCCGACCTGAACGGGCTCGTCGTCGGTCATTTCCACGCCGACCACTGGATCGACATCGGCCCGCTGCGCTACCGCTTCCTGTGGGGCGAACCCTCTCCGAATCCGCTGCCTGTGTTCCTGCCGCCCGGCGGCCGGGAGAAGCTCACCCACTTAGCCGCGGCGATCAACGAGCGCCCCACGTTCTTCGAGGACGCATTCGCGATCACCGAGTACGAAACGGACCTGCGAATCGAAATCGGCGGGTTCGTGATCGTGCCCCACGCCGTGGGCCACTACGTCCCGGCCTGGTCGATGGACATCACGGGTCCGGGTGGCGAGCGTGTCGTCTATGCGGGCGACATGGGCCCATCGGAGATGGTGGTCGATCTCGCCCGTGGGGCGGACCTCCTGATCCTCGAGGCGACGCTGGTCGATGGAGCGCTCGACGACGCGCGGCGCGGCCACATCGACACGGGCGAGGCGATCGACCACGTGCGTCGATCGGGGGTCCTGCAGGGTCTGCTCGTCCACTACCACTCGGAACGACGGGCGACGATCGCGGCCCAATGTGCCGACTCGGGACTGCCGGTCGAGCCGGCGGTGCCGGGGATGGTTGTCGACGTGGAGCGCGGGAACGTCCGAATCGCCGGTCGCCCGGCGGGTTACGAGACCGTCAGGACCGGCTGAGTCGCCCCGGCGGCGCGGACGCTCATGCGGGCCGCGATCGTGCGCGCGATGCTCGTGAGCGCGAGTGCCGCTGGACCGGGCTCGCGCTGCGCGACGGCCGGCACGCCGACGTCGCCACCCTGGCGAACCGTGATGTCGAGCGGAATGCCGCCCAGGTACTCGAGCTGATGTGACGTTGCGAACCGCTCGCCGCCGCCGCGCCCGAAGATCTCGGTTGCGTCGCCGCAGTGCGGGCAGATGAACGCGGTCATGTTCTCGACGAGCCCGAGCACGGGCACGCTCATTCGTTTGAACATCGCGAGTGCCTTTTCCACGTCAAGGAGCGAGACCTCCTGCGGCGTCGTCACGAGGACCGCGCCCGATACGGGCACGGCCTGCGCGAGCGTGAGCTGCGCGTCCGACGTCCCCGGCGGCAGGTCGATGACGAGGTAGTCCAGCTCGCCCCAGTCCACATCGCGCAGGAACTGGGTGATCGCGCCGCCGACCAGCGGGCCGCGCCAGATGATCGGCTGGCCCGCGGGCACGAAGAACTGGATCGAGATCGCCTTGACGCCGTGCCGCACCAGCGGCGTGATCTTGTTGTCCTCGGTCTTGCCCGGCTGGCCCTCCAGCCCGAGCATCAGCGGCACGTTGGGGCCGGTGATGTCCGCGTCCAGCAGCCCAACGCTCGCTCCGTCTCGTGCGAGCGCGACGGCGAGATTCACCGCGACCGTGCTCTTTCCGACGCCGCCCTTGCCGGACGCGACCGCGAGCACGTTCTTCACACCCGGCAGGAGCTGCTCGGGAGTTCGCGGAGTCGCGCGCCGGACACTTGCCCCCCACGTCAGGTCCACCGACTCGACGCCGATCGGATCGAGCGCCGCATGGACGCGTGTCTCGATCTCGTCCTTGAGCGGGCAGGCCGGCGTCGTGAGCTCGATCTGGAAGGCGACCTTCGCGCCGTCGATCACGAGGTCCCGAATCATGTTGCGGGTCACGAGGTCGCCGCCGAGCTCCGGCTCCTGGACGTGACTGAGCGCGTCCATGACCGCGGCCTCGGTGATCTGCATCATTCGGTCGGGTTCCTCGCGTGTGATCGGGATCGCTGGTTTCTGTCGGGTTTGGCGTCGATATCCTAGCCCGCGTCCCCGATCCACGCGTCCGTGTCCTCGACCGGTTCCGGCGGGGCTGGCCAATGGAGGCGACGGTCGGCTTCGGTGACTGCTCTGTTCCAGCGGTCGCCGTACAACATGATCTCGAGGTCGGTCTGCGGGACGGTGGGCGGCTTCTCAAACAGAACGTCGCCCACTCGCAGTGCATCGAGGATCTTCGCCAGCCGGCGGAGGGACAGACCTCGCTGGACGCCCCGCTCGAGGCGGGAGATCGTGGTCTGGTCCACGCCAGACCTGTGCTCCAGGTCAGCCTGTGACCAACCCCAGAAGAGCCGCATGCGCAGGATGCCGCGGCCGATCTTGGCCAATGCCTTCGCTGGCCATTCGGAGTCCATTGTCTCGGCACTCCTTTCCGCGGAAATCCATGCCAATCGATGCATATCCGCTCCGCCGTCGCGCTAATGCGGCCAGTACAGCGGCGAACGATCACCGCGCGATCACCAGAGGGTCACCCGCCGATCACCAGAGGGTCACCCGCCGATCAACCGCGCTCATCGGCCGCCGGCGTCCACTGCGCCCACGGGCGCTCGAGCGCGCCGCGTATGCATCGATTGGCATAGGAATCGAGCCAACGGGGAAGCAAATCGGCGAGGGATGCGTGGGCCACCCGACGTCCATGACGAGCCCATCGCCACAGTGCCGTGGCGCGCCTGGCGTCCGGGGCGGGCGCGACCTCCACTGCGCCCGCCGGCGCTCGCTCGCGCCGCGTATGCATCGATTGGCATAGGAATCGAGCCAACGGGGAAGCAATCGGCACAGTACGCCTGGGCCAGCCGACCCGAAGGCTCGCCTTCCTTTGAATTTCGCACGAGCAGGTCGCATTCCGTGCGAATCTCGCAGCGCCCCCCGCCCCGCGAGCAAAGGATTCCGTGGTTTGACACCCCTGCTCGACGGTGCCTATCCTCCCGCCACGGGTCGGGACCGCGTTTGCACGATCGGAGGACCACCCGGAAGAGGAGGCTCCTGCCCGGTTGACCGACGTCGCAGTCCGGCTGGTCCAGCTCACCAAGCGCTTCGGCGGCGATGCCGCGGGCCGTCGAGCGGCGAAGTATGTCCCTGGCGCAAACGCGGACGAGGGTTTCCTCGCCGTGGACCACATTGACCTCGATGTCAGCGATGGCGAGTTCTTCAGCCTCCTGGGGCCAAGCGGCTGCGGCAAGACCACCACGCTGCGCATGATCGGCGGCTTCGAGGCGCCCACTGACGGGCGCATCGAGCTCCAGGGTGAGGACGTGACCTGGCTGCCGGCATACAAGCGCAACGTCAACACGGTCTTCCAGAACTACGCGCTGTTCCCCCACCTCACGATCTTCGAGAACGTCGCGTTCGGGCTCCGCCGCAAGAAGGTTGCCGAGGCCGAGGTGAAGCAGCGCGTCACCGACATGCTGGAGCTCGTGGAGCTGCCCGGCTACGAGCGCCGCAAGCCGGGCCAGATCTCCGGCGGTCAGGCGCAACGCGTCGCGCTCGCGCGGGCACTCGTGAACAAGCCGGCGGTGCTCCTCCTCGACGAACCGTTGGGTGCCCTCGACCTCAAGCTGCGCAAGCAGATGCAAGTGGAGCTCAAGCGCATCCAGCAGGAAGTAGGGATCACGTTCATCTACGTGACCCACGACCAGGAAGAGGCGATGACGATGTCGGATCGCATCGCCGTGATGCACAAGGGCAAGTACGAGCAGCTCGGCGACCCAGAGGCGCTATACGAGCGCCCGAGGACCCGCTTCGTCGCCGGATTCCTGGGAGTGAGCAACCTGCTGCCGGCGACCCGCGATGGCTCGGGCGACGGATACGCGGCGTTCAAGCTCGCGGACGGCAGCGCAGTCCGCGTCCCAGAGGCCCTCGTCGAGGGCCGCGGGGCTCAGGTCGCGATCGGTGTCCGGCCGGAGAAGTTCCGGATGTTCGAGCCGGCGAAGGACATCCCGGCTGGTCTCAACCGGGCGCCGGGCGTGGTAACCCACGCGTCGTACCTCGGCGTGAGCACCCAGTACATCGTGACCCTCGCCGACGGCCATCGCGTAACCGTGTTCGAGCAGAACGTGGAGCGCGCGACCAAGGCAGAGCTGTGGACCGCGGGCGAGCAGGTCGTGCTCGCCTGGTCACCGGATCACTGTTTCGTCGTCGAGGACGATGTCGATGCCATCGCCGACTCCGCCGATCCCCACGAACTCAAACTCATTTCGTGAACCCCGAAGGAGGACCCAGGATGTCTGACCAGCCCGTGCTCGATCGACCCGTCACCCGGCGCGCGGTGCTCGTGGGCGGGAGCCTCGCCGGCTTCGCCGCGTTCCTCGCCGCCTGTGGCACTACCGGCAGCCCGACCGCCGCGCCTGCGACCGCGACGCCCGTCGGCGCGACAGCGGGACCGCCAGCCTCCGCCGGCACCGAAGCGACCCAGGTCCCGGTCCGCGCCACACCGTCCGCCGAGCTCAACTGGGCGAACTGGTGCTGCTACCTGGACATCGACCCGGCGGACGCGACGAAGTGGAAGACCATTGAGGACTTCAAGGCCGCGTACGGCACCGCGGTGAGCTACCAGGAGGTCATCGACGAGAACGAGGGCTTCGTGGCGTCGATCGCCAACCAGATCACCGCGGGCCAGGATCCGGGCTGGGACATCATCGTCGTCACCGACTGGATGGTCGCTCGCCTCGTCCGCCTCGGCTGGCTCGAGGCGTTCGACATGGCGAACCTGCCGAACTTCACCGCCAACCTCCGCGACGTCTACAGGGACCAGGACTGGGATGTCGGCATGGCGTACCACGCGCCGTGGCAGACCGGCATGACCGGCATCGGCTACGACCCGGCGGTCACCGGGGAGCTGACGAGCCTCACCGCGCTGTTCACCGTCGACCCTCGCTGGAAGGGCAAGACGGAGTACCTGACCGAGATGCGTGACGCGGTAGGCCTGGCCATGCTCGCCGGTGGCCTCGACCCGCGCAAGCCGACCCGTGAGGGCTGCGACAAGGCAGTCGAGATGATGCAGAAGGCGAAGGCGGACGGCATCGTCCGTGACGTCAAGGGCAACTACTACACCGAGGACCTCTCGAGCGGCGATGCCGTCCTGTGCATGGCCTGGTCCGGCGACGTGGTCGGGCTCGCGGCGGATGCGCCGACGGTCAAGTTCCTGTTCCCGACCGAAGGCGTGATGTTCTGGACGGACAACACGGTCATCCCGAAGGGGGCGCTCCACAAGGGCACAGCCGAGCTGATGATCGATTACTGCTACGTGCCGGAGCACGCGGCGCAGATCGAGGCCGGCGTGGCTTACGTGACACCGGTGAAGGGCGTCCAGGAGATCTTCGCCGCCTCGAGCGACGCGGCGACGAAGGCGCTCGCCACCGATCCACTGCGCTTCCCGCCGGCGGACCTGGAGCCGAAGCTCGTGCAGTTCGGCATCCTCAGCGAGGACGACGAGAAGTACTTCAACGAACAGTTCGCCGCCGTCATCGGCGTCTGATCCACCCAGGCCGCTGATCCCGGATCGGCAGAGGCACGATGCTCGGCCGCCGGCGCAACCTGATCCCGTATCTGCTGCTGCTCCCGGGCCTGATCTGGCTCGTCTTCTTCTTCGCCTGGCCGCTGGTGCAGGTCTTCCTCGCGTCGTTCTGGAGCGGGTCCGTGGAGCGCGGCTACTCGTTCTCCTTCGCGAACTGGACAAACTATTCGGACGCAATCACGCCGGTCCTGCCGCACGTGGGCCGGTCCGTCCTGTACTCGCTCGTGGCCACTGTCCTCGCCCTGCTCATCGCCTACCCGCTCGCCTACACGATCGCCGTTCGCGGCGGGCGGGCCAAGAACCTGCTGCTGTTCCTCGTGGTCGCGCCCTTCTTCACGAGCTTCCTGCTCCGGACCCTGTCGTGGAAGATCATCCTCAGCGACAGCGGCATCATCTTTGGGCCGCTCAAGGACATCGGCCTCCTGCCCGATGAGTTTCGCGTCCTCGCGACGCCGATGGCCGTCGTGGCCGGCATCACCTACAACTTCCTGCCGTTCATGACCCTGCCGATCTACGTTGCCCTCGAGAAGGTGGACTTCCGGCTGGTGGAGGCCGCACGCGACCTCTATGCGGGGCCCTGGAAGCGTGACGGCACGATCGTGGGCGGTCTCGTCGGCGGCCTGCTCGTGGCCGGCCTTGGCCTCGCCTTCGGTTGGTCGCTGCTGGTCCCGGTCCTCCTCGCCGCGGCGGTCGGCGCGTTCATCGGGCGGTGCCTCGTCTCCGAGGCGTTCGTGCGGGTGACGTTCCCACTCTCGCTGCCAGGCGTGTTTGCCGGGTCCCTGCTGACGTTCATCCCGGCCATGGGCGACTACGTGAACGCCGAGTTCCTCGGGAACCCGGATTCGCGAATGCTCGGCAACGTCATCCAGAACCGGTTCCTGACCCAGAACGACTTCCCCGAGGCGTCCGCGCTCAGCTTCATGCTCATGGGCGGGATCCTCGTGATCGTGCTGATCTACACGCGCCTCCTCGGGACAGACCAGCTGACAGGCCACATTCCGGGTCGAACCTGATGGCCGCCGTCACCGCCGCGCGAACCGGGCCGCCAAGGGGCGGGCCGCTGGCCATTGTGCGGCGCCTCATCGACCGCTACCTGCTCTTCACGTACACCGGGCTGGCGGTCATCTACTTGCTTCTGCCGGTCGCGATCATCATTCTGTTCAGCTTCAACAACCCGGCCGGCCGCCGGAACTTCGTGTGGCAGGAATTCTCGATCGATGCCTGGCTCCAACCGTTCGCGGTACCGGGCCTCGCGAGCGCGGTGGGGCTCAGCCTCCTGATCGCATTCGTGTCGACGCTGGTCGCGACGATCCTGGGCACCCTCATGGCGCTCGCGCTCGTGCGCTACGAGTTCCGCGGCAGCCGCCTGACGAACTCGCTGATCTTCCTGCCGATGGCCACGCCGGAGATCGTGATGGGCGCCTCCCTGCTCACGCTGTTCGTGTCGTTTGGCGCCCCACCGTTCTTCCCGCTCAGCCTCCTGACGATCCTGATCGCCCACATCCTGTTCAACATCAGCTATGTCGTCGTGACCGTGCGCGCGCGCCTTGCCGGGTTCCCGCGGCACCTCGAGGAGGCCGCGATGGACCTCGGGGCGAACGAGTGGCACACCTTCTGGAAGGTCACCTTCCCACTGATCCTGCCGGGCATCGTCTCGGCCGCACTGCTCGCGTTCAGCCTGTCCATCGACGACTTCGTGATCACGAACTTCACGGCGGGCCGCACGCAGACGTTCCCGATGTTCATCTATGCGCAGGCGCGCGTGGGCGTGCCCGTTCAGGTCTACGTGATCGGCTCGATCATCTTCCTCGTCGCCGTCGCCGCGGTGGCACTGACGACGCTCGCCGGGCGGCGCCAGATCCGAAGCTAGCGCTCAGTCACGGGGAGACCGTGACGCTGGGAGGGGTCGTGCAGACGTCTCGCTGGCTCGGTCGGCGTACCGCTGGGCGTCGCGCTCGGCGGCACCGGCGCTGGCATGCAGGCGGCGATGACCAGCCCGAGGAGCAGCGCAGCGCTACCCGGCGGCATTCCGCAGCACCCAGACCTGCTCTCGACCGTAGGTGGGCGGGCCACCCTTGAAGTCGCCGTAGTCGGCGACGACCTCGAGGCCGGTCAACTCGAAGAGGAGCCGCATCTCGCTCCGCAGCGACCAGCGGAGGGTCAGGCGCTCGGTCTCCGTCCGGAGGACCTCGCCTGCTGCGTCGAACTCAGTCGCCGTCGCGTCCTCCACGATCAGCTGGCGGGCCGGGTCCGGCCAGCGCCCCATGTCCTGCCAGGTGACGCGGTTACCAGTCGTCGGATGCACGAGCTCCAGGACGCGCCGGGGTGTTTCGACGCTCGGGATGACGAAGTCGAGCAGTGGGTCGAACAGGTCCAGGACGAGCCGGCCTTCGGGGCGGAGGTGGGATCGCAGCGCCGCCAGCGCCTGCCGCTGGGCATCCGTCGTGAGCATGAACTGGAAAACGCGGGACGGCGCGACGACGAGCGCGAACTCCCGCCCGAGATCGAGGGTCGTCATGTCCGCCTCCTGGAACGAGAGGCGGGCCGCTGTATCGGCGGGCAACGCCGCGCGCCGCTCTTCGGCAAGACGAAGCATCGGCGCCGAGAGGTCGATGCCCACGACCTCGTGACCGTCCGCCACGAGCGCCATGGCCACCCGGCCTGTGCCGGACCCGACGTCAAGGATCGGGCCGCATGTCTCCGCGGCGAGTCGGCGGTAGAAGTCGATATCGCTTCCTGCCGCGCTGCCCGCGCTGATACTCGCCCCCATCGCGTCGTAGATCTCGGTGTGAAGGCCGGCCGCTTCGTAGAAGGCGCGCGGCTTGTCCATGTCACCCAATGCTCGCCCAGCGTGCGGCAATGTCACGGCCGGCTCTTTGGGGCGCGATAGATCACACTCAACCCAGCCCGCGCGGAATGTGGGCCGTCGACTACGGGATGTCGATGACCGTCTCGCAGTTCGTGGCGGTGTCCTTGCCCCTGGAACCGTCGCAGATATCGAACCCGAGGCCGCCGTCGATCGAGTCGGGGCCACTGAGGCCGGATATGACGTCGTTGCCACCACCGCCGGCTCCCGAGTTGTCTCCGATCAGGATTGGATCACCCCCAGAGGTGCCAGTGATCGTGTCGTTCCCGCCCGTCCCAGAGGTGGTGCCGCCGGGGGGGCAGAAAACGGGGTTGTTGTTGTCCCCCACGGCGGCCCTTGCACCCATGATCACATCGTCTCCGCCATTGCCCGAGGCCTGCCCGCAGGCGAGGTTGTCGCCGGTGGCGCTCTCGCAACCCACGATCAGATCGTTGCCGCCGTTTCCGGAGGCATTGCCATTCGGCGCGTAGTTGTCACCCCCCGCTCGATCGCTGTTCCCTTCGCCGCAACTCAGGGTGTCGTCGCCACCCTCGCCGGTTGCGTCGCCGGTCGGGGCGAAGACGTCGCCCCGCAGGGTGTCGTTGCCAGTTCCGCCATCTAGGAGGTCGTTGCCCGGTCCGCCGACGAGGAGGTCGTTCCCATCGCCACCGCAGACGACATCGTTTCCGCCGAGGCCGTCGAAGAAGTCGTTCCCATCCAGGAGCACGACAACGTCGTTGCCGGCTGTCCCGCTGAGCGAATCGTCGTGCGAGGTGCCGACGATTGTCGCCTGAAGGCCATGGCAGTTCAGCGACGACGCCGTCGATGTGGCGTAGGCCGGAAGGACGGCGCTCAGCAGCATTGCAGTCGCGACGGCAAGCGCCGCCAGTCCCTTGTGGATACGACGAATCCTCATATCGGTCGCCTTTCTAATGCCGCGACCGCCTGGCCGGGTTCTACGGTTGGGCGTCAACTCAATTGGAGCGTCATTCTGCTCCGCCGCCGCCGCCGCCACAAGGGGTGGTGAGTCGCAAGTGCCAGTCTCAAGCGAGATCGATGAGGGGCTCGCTGAGCCTGCAACCCCCATCGGCCTGCGCGCGGTCTTCACTCAGCGACGCGGAATGTCACCCCTTGGCTCGTGCCTCCTCCGCCAACTGACCCTCACTGCTCGGGCAACGGCGAGACCGATCAAGACGGTTCCAAAGAAAGAGCTCCCCTTGATCACCAGGCTTTCGCGGTCACCCATGGCGAGGATGCCGAATGCGAGGAGCAACAGGCCCGCGACGAGCATTACGACCACGAGTCTCATTGACGCATCACCCGCGAAGTCTACGCCCATGAACTGCGGTGGTTCTCAGTCAGCGTGACGACACGCGGTCGGCGGGATCGACTGCTTCTGTGGGTGGCGCCGGATGCTCCTTTTCGAGCCGCTTGATGAAGCGCTCGTACTCGCGGATGCCGTAGAAGAGCATCGTGCCCAACGAGATGACAAACGCGGCAAACCCAAGCACGACCGTCATTTCGATGCGGGCGGCAAGCTGGAAGGCGACCAGGCCGGCGAGAACGCCGGCGATGGCGCTGGCGATCACCGCGACCACGGCCGGCGTGGTGACGAACGCGTGGAGCGCCGACCCCTTTGTGACATCGATCGCGCCGAAGGTCTTCGAGACGCCCCGCGGGTCGACCGTCCAACCGGTGATGAAGTCGTCCTCGATGCCGGGCGCGATTCGCGCGTAGGCGCCCCGGAGCTTGTTCATCCCCACCACCCAGAGCAGGTCCTCGTTGTTCACCTGGACGAGCCGGACGAACGTCGCGATGCCGAGGAACAGCGTCACCGACAGGACGATCACCGCGAACAGGGCGAAGGCACCGCCGAACGACATGGCCGGACCGGCGAGCGCCAGCGCCACCGTCGCCGCCGACAAGGTGGACAGGAACATCGACGTTCGGGTGAACGCCTCGTTCCAGGACATCGACCGGGTCGCCAGCAGGCTCCAGTGCTCCGTCGCCAGGAATTGCGCGCGGCGGGCCCCGTCGTCAGCGGCGGCGGCGGCCGGCGCCAAATCCGTGGATCGGCCCGCGGGCGCTGGTCCCTCGGTCATCGTTCGTCCTCTCCTTGCTCGACCAGCATCGACCGGACCTGTTCGTGGAGCACCCCGTTCGTCGCCAAGAATGTTGCGCCGGTGAAGGATCGTTCGCCCTCGAAGTTCGTGGCACGGCCGCCGGCCTCCTCGACGAGCAGGAACGGCGCCGCAGCGTCCCACGAGTTCAGCCCGACCTCGACCATCGCCTCCGCGGCTCCCTCGGCGAGCAACATGTAGCCCCAGAAGTCGCCGAAGCCGCGCTCTCGCCAGGCGCCGCCACGGAGACGGGTCATCCCGGGAGCCCGGCCGGATCGCTCGAGATCGGTGGGGCTGGAATACAGGATCTGGGCATCCGCGAGATCGGCGATGCGCGAGACGGTCATCCTGCGCGCGTCGGTCGTGAAATGCGTGGACATCGCCCATGCGCCGCCGCCGCGCCAGCCGCCCCAGCGCTGCCCGAGTGCCGGCGCGGAGATCACTGCCGCCTGGAGCTCGCCGTCGCGTTCCACGGCCAAGAGCGTTGCGAAGATCGGCACGCCGCGGATGAAGTTGTGGGTCGCATCGATGGGGTCGATGTACCAGCGCACCGACGCGCCGCCTGCGTCCGTGCCGAACTCCTCGCCGACGACCCCGTGCTTCCGGAAGGTCGTGGAGATCCGGTCACGGAGGAGCTGTTCGATGGACGTGTCCGCGACGGTCACGAAGGTGCGATCCGGCTTGCGCTCCGCGACGACGTCGCGTCGGAAGTGGCGCATCGCGATCGCGTCGGTCTCGTCGCACCACGCGAGCGCGGTCTGCACCCAGCCGCGCAGCTCCACGTCCGTCCCGCGACGCAATGTCGCGCTCCAGGCACCGCCAAAGTCGAGGACCTTTCCGGCGCTCACGAGCGGATCCGCTCCCCCTCGGGATCCCACAGCGGCTCCCGTGCGATCTCGAAGCCGATCCACTCCCCGAACACCTCGACCTCGCCGCGGATGCCGATCGCCGCCTTGCCTGGCGGGAGGTATGCATAGGCGATCGATTTCTCGACGGCGAAGCCGTAGCCGCCCGAGGTGACGCGGCCCACGATCGCGCCGTCGACGCGAACTGGCTCGTTACCAAGTGCCACTGAACGCGGGTCGTCAAGCACGAGGCAGCGCAGCCGCTTTCGTGGGCCGCCGGTTCGCGCGGCCTCCAGCGCCTCGCTGCCCAGGAAATCGATGCCCTTGTCCAGCTTCACGGCGAAGCCGAGCCCGGCCTCGAACGGCGTCTCCTCCGGCGTGATGTCGCTGGACCAGACGCGGTAGCCCTTCTCCAGGCGCAGCGCATCGATGGCGCGGTAGCCGCCGGCCACCAGCCCGTGTGGCGCGCCCGCGTCCCAGAGCGTCTTCCAGAGCGCGCGCCCGTACTCGGACGGGCAATACAGCTCCCAGCCGAGCTCACCAACGTACGTGACGCGGAGCGCGAGGACCGGCACGTCGCCGAGCGTGATCTCGCGGGCGGTCAGGTACGCGAACGCGTCGTTGGAGAGGTCGTCCTTGGTGAGCGGCTGGAGGATCTCGCGCGCCATGGGGCCCCAGATCCCGAAGCACGCGCGCGCCGAGGTCACGTCACGGACGCGCACGTCGGCGGCGCCTGCCGAGGGGACGCCACCCGGCGAAGGGGCGCCAGCGGGTGCCGCCGCTCCCCCATCGGCCGCGAGGTGCTTCCGGATCCAGCCCAGGTCGTGATTGCCGAATGCGGTGCCGGTGACGATCAGGAACCGATCAACGGCGAGTCGCGTGACCGTGAAGTCGCACTCGATGCCGCCGCGCCTGTTGAGCATCTGCGTGTAGGTGATCGACCCGACCGGGCGATCGACGTCGTTGGCGCAGAGCCGCTGGAGGAAGCCCAGCGCGCCATTGCCCTCGATCTCGATCTTGGCGAAGCTGGACTCGTCGAAGATCACCGCGGTTCGCCGGGTCGCGAGCGCCTCTGCGCCGATCGCCGGCGACCAGTGCTCACCCGCCCAGCCGCGCGGCCGGAGCGCCTCGAGCGCCTCGCGAGTGGAGACGCCCGCGCCGGACTCGTTGGGCGTGAACCAGTTCGGGCGCTCCCACATCGATTTCTCGCCGAACACGGCTCCCAGCGCGGCCACGTCCTCGTACGCAGGCGAGAGTCGCAACGGGCGCCCGGCGAGCCGCTCCTCGTTCGGGTAGTGGATGTCGTAGTAGGTGGCGTAGTTCTCGTAGGTCCGTGCCAGCGTGAGCAGCTGGGAGCGGTACTGGCCGCCGAATCGGCGGATGTCCATCTTCCATAGGTCCAGCTCCGGCTCGCCCTCGACGATCCAGTGCGCGAGCTGCTGGCCGATGCCGCCCGTGCCGGCGATCCCATGGGCGCAGAAGCCGGCGGCGACGAAGAACCCGCGGACCTCGCTCTCGCCGAGGATGAACTCGTTGTCCGGCGTGAACGCCTCCGGCCCGTTGATCATCCGGGTCACGCCGGCGTGCTCGATGGCCGGCACGCGGCTGATCGCCCCCTCCATGATCGATTGGAATCGCGGCCAGTCCGGCTCCAGCAGCCGGTGGTTGAAGTCCGCGGGCACGCCATCGAGGGACCAGGGCATCGGGTCGCGCTCGTAGCCGCCCATGCACAAACCGCCGACCTCCTCGCGGAAGTAGCACAGCCTGTCCGGGTCGCGCATGGTCGGGAGCGTGGGTACCGCGCCTGCGATGGCGTCGGTGAACAGGTATTGATGCGCCATCGGGATGATCGGCACGGTGACGCCCGCCATGCGCCCGATCTCCGGCGCGAACATCCCGCCGGCGTTGACGACGACGTCCGCCTCGATCGTGGAGCGCTCGCCGTCCTTGCCTTCCACCTCGACGCCGCGCACGCGACCGCGCTCCACGTTGATGCCCAGGACCCGGGTGTGCTGCCGAATGGAGGCACCACGGGAGCGCGCACCCGCCGCGAGCGCCTGCGCCAGCCCGGACGGGTCCAGCCAGCCGTCGGTCGGCAGCCAGACCGCGCCGAGGACGCCATCGATGGTCATCAGCGGGAACTTCGCCTGCGCCTCCTCGGCCGAGATGAGCTCGAGCGGGAGCCCGAACGTCTTCGCCCAGCCCGCCTGTCGCCGCAGCTCCTCGTAGCGCTCCTTGGTGGAGGCGAGCCGGAGCGATCCGACCTCGTGCCACGACACGTCCACGCCGGTCTCGGCCGTCAGGCGTCGATACAGGTCGGCGCCGTACATCATCATCCTGGTGAGGGTGGTGCTCGATCGAAGTTGGCCGACGAGGCCCGCCGAATGGAACGTGGAGCCGGACGTGAGCTCCGCTCTGTCGACGAGCACGATGTCGTTCCACCCAAGCTCGGTCAGGTGATAGGCGATCGACGTCCCGCCGACGCCGCCACCGATGATCACCGCCCGCGCGTGCTGTCTCACGAAAACGAGGGTAGCGGCTTGCGCCGGCCGATTCCGTGCGCGATAGTCCTCGCCGTGGCCTATCGGACCCGGGTGATGATCGTCGTTGGGCTCGTGATGCTCGGCGCCCTCGCGGTGATATTCCTCGGGGTTGGTGTCCCGGAGTGCCTCGGCCCGCTCGTTCGCACGCTCGTCGAGTCCGTCCGCGACGGCTGCGTCACGCCCACCGTGGGCCTCGGTATGCCGATTGCCATCGGAGGCGTCGTCGCGGGAGTCCTTCTGGTCCTGCCGATGGCACGGAACGGGCGCCGCGGCGCACTGGTCGGCGGAGCGTTCGGCGCCGTGGTGGGAATTCTCGCGTACCTTGCGCTTCGCGCGACGACGATCACGGGACCGACCTCAGCGGGGGACTTGATCACGGTCGCGCTCCCGATCGACGTCAATGCCGCGGTGGCGGCAGCCCTCGCCAGCGGCGGCCTCGGGGCGATAATCGGGAGCCGTCTCCGGACGCCTCGACGCAAGCGCGCCTCCGCGTGACGTCACCCACGGCGAGCCAGCCGACGATCGCCACGATCGTGGAGCGCCTGTGGCCCGGGCGCGAGATTCGCATCTCCCCGATCACCGCCGGGCTCACGAACCAGAACTTCCGAGTGGAGATTGACGGCACGCCGTTCTTCGTCCGGCTCCCGGGTGCGTCCACGGACCTGCTCGCGGTCGATCGCGCAAATGAGCTGCAAAACACGCGGGCTGCGGCGGAGGCGGGAGTCGGCCCGAAGCTCGTGGCGCACGATCCACAGACCGGCGCATTCGCCCTGGAGTGGGTCGACGGCCGAACGATGTCGAACGCGGCCTTCGCCGAGCCGGGCACGCCGGCGCGCATCGCCGAAGCGCTGCGACGGCTCCATGCCGGCCCTCGTTTCCGCGACGACTTCGACATGTCCCGACTGACGCAACGCTATCTTGGCGTCGTCGAGGCCCGCTCGATCCGGATCCCTGACGGCTACCGGGAGCACGCGGCGCAGGTGGCGCGTATCGAGGCCGCCCTCGCAGTGCACCCGCTCCCGACCGTCCCGTGCCACAACGACCTGCTAGCCGAGAACTACCTCGACGACGGCACACGACTGTGGATCGTCGACTACGAGTACAGCGGCAACAACGACCCGACGTTCGAGCTCGGGAACACGGCCCAGGAGCTGCAGTTCCACCGTGCGCGCCAGGAGGAAGTCTGCGCCGCGTACTTCGGTCCCGAGCGATTCGCTCGGGAGGGTCCCGCCCTCATGGCCCGGATGCGCCTCCAGATGATCATGTCCGACGTCGGGTGGACCCTCTGGGCCGCCATCCAGGCCTCGATCTCGACGATCGATTTCGACTTCTGGGGTTGGGCCGAAGAGCGTTGGGCTCGCGCGACGACCGCGCTGGACGGGCCAGCCTTCGACGAGCGGCTGGCCGAGGTGTCGAGGGTCTGACGTGAAGATCGGCGCAGGGCGATGGTGTGAATCGCTCGGAATAGCCGGCAACGGGGTGAGCCGGACATTTCGGTGCGAATCGGCTCGATCAATGGGCAACGGACGGCCCGGGCGGGTCGCCCGGGCCGTCCAGCATGCGGTGAGCGCCGCCGAGGTCACTCGGGCGGGATCTCCTTGAACGCGAAGTCGACGTTGATGCCGCGAGAGCGGCGCACGTACTTCGTCACGAGGTACCAGCCGAGCGCGAACAGGATGATGCCGCCCGACACGGTGTAAGCGAGCTGGCTGTTCATGCCCAGCTCAGGGCTCAGCAGGAACAGGTATAGGAACGCCAGGCCGGCCGCGGTGCCAATCAGTCCGACGATGGTCACGAGCGGCACGCCCATAACCTTGTACTTGGAGCCCGGCGAGGCCTCGTACAGCGCCTTCGCCCGGAACGGCATCAGGGCGCCGGCGAGCGCGGTCCCGACAAAGACGTAACCACAGCCGAAGGTGACGCCGAGGGTGATCGTCGCCCACGACGTGGTCTCGCCGTCCGCGCCCTGGAGTGCGAAGTTGCTGTACAGCCAGATGACCGGGAGGCTGGCAAGGAAGTAGATGACGTGGGCGTTGACCGGCGTCCGGAAGCGATCCGAGACCTTCGAGACCATCTCCGGCAGCAGGCGATCAAGCGACATTGCGACCATGACCCGAGTCATGCCGATGTAGCAGTTGTGAACGATCTGATGTGCGTTGAGGATGAACCCCGTCGCGATCAGGATCGTGATGATCGGATTGTTGGCCAGCGCCGTGGCGATGATGTTCGGCCACAGGAACGAGCCGGCCAAGGAAACGTCGGCGTAGGCGAAATAGCCGGCACCGGCGACGTACAGGAACTCGGTGCCGATCGTCCCCTCGAGGACGAAGGCGAGGATGGCCAGCAGGACGCCGGTCAAAAGGAGCGATCCGATGATGATGAACATCTGGTCTCGGAACGAGCCAGCAGACTTGATTTCGCCGTTCTGCTGGGCGGAATACGTCGCCCACTGGAGCGATGTCCAGGCGATCGGTGCAACCAGCAGCGTCGCCGCGAGGCTGAACGCCGGGTTCAGCTCGACCCCGCCAGCCTGCGCTGCGGCGATGGAATCCTGATAGAACGACGCGGAGCCGCCAATCGCCGAAGAGAACCCGTTGAGCTTACTGGCCACATCGGCAGCAGCCGTGGTGAACAGCACAACCAGCATCGTCCCGAACGAGACGAGGATCGCGACCACCATGACTCGCTGCAGGCGGACATAGTTCTTGAAGCCCGAGACGAGGATCAGCAGGGCCACGAGCGCATTGGCGACGCTGGTCACGACGATCCCTTCGGCCGTGGTGAACCAGGTCGCGACACCCACCAGCGATGCATTACCCGTCGCTGCGCCGAGTCCCAGGAACAGCGGCGCGAATCCCAGTGCGGACAGAAGCCAGCCCGACAGTGCCACCCACTGGAGGATCCAGATTACGAATCCGGAGAACACCAGGGTGAAGCCGATTCCGCCGCCGAAGACGCGGCTTTGGAAGACGTAGTCGCCACCGGACCGCGGCAACGCGCTCGAGAGCCAGACATAGGCGAGGGCGATCGGGATCTCGAGCACCATCGCGAGCAGGATCCCCCATACCAGCTGGCCGCCCGGCAACGCGGCCGGCGCCCACAGGTACGTCCAGGGGAAGATCAACCCCATCGTCAGGATGTTGTAGAAGAACGCGGAACGCGGGGACATGACGCGGACCAGGCCAGAGGACTTCCGCACGAAGACCTCGGGTATCGACGCAGTAGCAGTCGCCATTCCATCTCCTCCAGGGATGCGTTTCCAGGGGCTGCGATGTTGACGAACCCGGAGCGGTACTTTCGATCACACCTCCATTGTTCATGGGCACGCGGACCCCACGGGCAGGGCAGACCCGGGACCCGCTAGCCGGCAGTCATCTGAAAACTGTCGACCTTGTCGGCGCCGAGCGTGATCAGGGCGCCCCGCAATACCCCCTCCCCGTACTCGCTCCCGGGATTCAGGCACTGCGTCCGGCCGATCTTTGCCGCTGCCTGGGACTCGTGAATGTGGCCGTGGAGGCCCAGCACCGGCTGATATCGCTCGATCGATTCGCGAACCGCGGTGCTTCCGGCGCCATACAGCACCGGCTGGCCGCCGCGAACGATCTGCGATGGCGGGTCCGTCTTGGCATCGAGCATGGGACAGGTGTCAAGCGTGGAATCTTTGGGTGGCGCATGGAAGTTGAAGATCACCTGCCGGTGGTCGTCGAAGGCCGCGGCCAAGTCGTCGATCTTCAACGCCAGCTCGATCTCGTCGGCCTCGCGCGGTGTCTTCCACGGGGTGGGATTGACGTACGGCAGGCTGATCATCACGTGGGCGTCATCGATCGGCACGGCGCGGTCCTCGCAGGCCACGAACGACTGCGTATCGGTCCGGTCCATGGTGGCCATGACCTCGGTCAGATCGTCGTTGCCGCCCGTTGCGTAGCAGCGGATGCCGGTGCCGGCGAGCCGGCTCTCGGCGAGGTCGATCCAGCGGGCGAGGCGCTCGGTTGCAAGCCGGACGAACAGCCGCTCGACCGCCTTCGGGTCGGCCTGGGTCGCCCGATACTCGTCCTCGTCCATGACGACGTCGTAGAAGCCCAGGTCGCCGATTCGGCCGCGCAGGGCCTCGGCGCCGGCCTCGTCGTCGGCGCGTTCGACTCGTCCATGGATGGTCGCCCGGTAGCGGCCACCGGCCTCGCGAATGACGGGGATCGCCAGCTTACCCATGACGTCGCCGCCCATGATCAGCACGTCGGCCCCGTAGAACCTGGCGGCGTTCAGGAACTTCTTCCACGTCCGCTCGGAGCCGTGCACGTCGGTCGCGTAGAAGATCTTCGTCCCGCGCTGGCCCTTTCGGAACAGCCGCATCAACCTCCCACCTCCTCGCCCAGCATGCGCAAGCCGCGCGGGTCGTACGGTACGTCGGCGGCGACCTCGCCGGACACCCGATCCGCAAACACGTCGATCTCGATCGGGGCGCCCTCCGCGACCTCGCGGGGCAGGTATGCCGTGCCCAGCGTCCGCCCGATCGTGTAGCCGAAGGCGGCGCTGCGCAGTCGCCCGATCACCTCGCCGTTCATTCGGAGCGCCTCGCCGCCGTAGATCGGCGCCCAGTCCGCGCCACCGATGACCACAGTCCGGAGACGTCGCGCCGGGCCATCGGATTCCGCTGCGCTTCGCGCGAGGAGCGCGTCCCGCCCGACGAAGTCGCCCTTGTCCAGGCGGATGAAACGCTTCAGGCCCGCCTCGAACGGCGTCTCGCGCGGGGTCAGCTCCGCGCCGAAGTAGCGGTAGCCCTTCTCGAGGCGCAGCGAGTCGAGGGCCCGATACCCGATCGGCTCGATGCCGTGAGCCGCGCCGGCGACGAGCAGTTCGTCCCACACCGAAGCGGCATGCCTGGGCTCGATGGTGAGCTCCCAGCCGAGCTCGCCCGCGTAGCTCAGCCGTGTCGCCAGCACCTTGGCTTCACCGATTCGAATGGCGCGGACCTGGCGGGCGGGGAGAGCGATATCGTCCACTGGCATGGCGGTGACGCCGGCCAGCACCTCACGCGCCCGTGGTCCCCAGAGCCCGATGATCGTCCAGTCCTCGGTCGCGTCGCGGATCTTGATGTCATGGATTGGCGGGTCGCCCGACGGCGAGTCGTCCGCCGCACGCGCGACGAGCCAGCCCAGGTCGGCAGCGAGGTAGCCCGAGCCGGTGAGGACCCGGAATCGCTCCGGTGCGAGTCGCGTCGCAGTCACGTCCGCGACGATGCCCCCATTGGCATCGAGGAACTGGCCGTAGATCGTCGAACCGACCGGCCGGTCGACGTCGTTCGCGCACGCATACTGGAGGAGCGCGAGGGCACCGGGTCCCGAGACATCGATCTTGCCGAAGGAGCTGAGGTCGATGATGCCCACTCGCTCGCGAACGGCACGGTGCTCCTCCCCCACCCGCTCGAACCAGTCGGGCCGTGCCCACCCTCGCTCACGTGGCCCGCGGCCGTTTCGAACCCAGGGTTGACCGGGTCGATGCAGGTCCGCCCGCTCCCAGCCCGCCTTCGTGCCGAAGACCGCGCCGGCCGCCTCGAGCCGTTCGTGCAGGGCGGACCGGCGGCGCGGCCGACCAGCAAGGTCCGCGTCGTACGGGAACCGCAAGCGGTAGTAGTCCGAGTACGTCTCGCGAGCGAGATTCGAGGTCCACTCGGGGTCCCGGTAGGTGTCCGCGAACCGCCACGCGCGGTATGGCGCGATGTCGACGCCGGGGTCGCCGCTCGTCATCCAGGCCGCGACCGTCCGCCCGATGCCTCCCCCACCCCCGAACCCATTGAGCGACAGCCCGGCGGCGACCCAGAACCCGCGCACGCCGGGCATCGGGCCAATGAGCGGGTTCGAATCCGGCGTCATCGCGTCGGGATGGCAGACGAGCCGCACCGCCTCCGCGTCGGCGAGGAACGGGAAGCGGCGGATTGCGCCCTCCATGAGCGGCTGGAACCGCACCCAGTCCGGTGGCAGCGAGGTGGCGGCGTGGTCCCAGGGCACGCCCTCCAGCCACCGGGCGTTCGGCTCCGCCTCGTAGCCCCCGAACAGCATCCCGCCGTGCTCGGCCTTGCCGTAGACGAGGTTGTCCGGGTCGCGGAACGCGGGCATGTCCGCGGGCAGCTCGTGGCCCGGGACTGCGCGAAGCGCGACGTGCTGATGATCGACCGGCGTCGAAGGGATGAACGCCCCGACCATCTCCGCGATGCGCGGCGCCCACATCCCGGCGGCGTTCACGACGAGCTCCGTGTCGATGGCCTCGCCGTCCTCGACCAGCACCCGCCGAATCTCGCGCCGAGGCCCGAGTTCGAAGCCCGTCACCCGCGTGTTCTGCCGGATCCGCACGCCCAGCTTCCGTGCCGCCGTCGCGAGGGCGAACGTGGCGGTATGCGGATCCAGGAATCCGTCCCCGGGCAGGTACACCGCGCCATGCAGCGACTGCGGCGAGATCGCAGGCAGGAGGCGGCGCGCCTCCTCGGCGGAGATCACGCTGACGTTTAGGCCCACGCCGCGCGCCCGGCTCGCCGTCCGCTCGAGCTCCATGAGCTGCTCCGGCGACGACGCGAGCCGCACGCTCCCCACGGCATCGAACACTCCCAGCCGCCCGTACAGCTCGATCGAATACCGCCGCCAGGCGAGCATCGTGCTCGACGGGTTGAATGCCGTCACGAGTCCCGCCGCCTGCGCCGTGGAACCCGCTGTCAGCCCGGCCTTCTCGACGAGGAGGACATCGGTCCAGCCGGCCTCGGCCAGATGGTAGGCGACGCTCACTCCCGTGATCCCGCCGCCGATGACGACAACACGCGCCTGGTCCACCCCGGTACGGTAGCGCCCCGGGAGCTCCGCCTGTCGCCCTACAATCCCGACCATCCCGGAACCACCGACCGACTGGAGGTCTCGTCTACGCCGTGGCCCCCGACCAGCAGGACGTCGTCGACCGCGGCGAGCTCGAACGCGAGATGGTTCGCATCATCGACGCGGTGGACGCGGCCGGCGCCGTGATCCGCGTCCTCGGCTCGATCGGCGTGGCGATTCACTGCCCCGACTCGCGCGTCCTCATCCCCAGCTTCGAGCGGACGTACGTCGACATCGACTTCGCGGCCTACGGCCGCCATGCCCGCGAGATCAGGGCCGCGATCACGACGCTGGGGTATCGCGAGGATCGCGAGGTCGCGATTCGCTCGGAGGGCCGCCGGGCGATCTTCGACAAGCCCAACGGCCGCATGCACCTCGATGTCTTCTTCGACGAGCTGGAGTTCTGTCATCGGATTCCGCTTGAGGGCCGGCTTGAGGCCGACCGGCCGACCATCCCGCTCGCCGAGCTGCTCCTGTCGAAATTGCAGATCGTCAAGCTGAACGAGAAGGACGTCGTGGACACGGTCCTGCTCCTCCTCGATCACGAACTTCGCGAAGGTGACAACGACGTCATCGACGCCGCGCGGATCGCGAGGCTCTGCGCCGACGACTGGGGCCTGTGGCGGACGCTAACGATGAACCTGGAGAAGGTCCGCGCTCTCGCCGAGTCCTACCCGCAGCTCGACGAGGGGCAGCGCGCGCGCGTGGTCGCGGCCACGACGAGCCTCAAGCGCTCCATCGACGCGTCGCCGAAGCCGCTGGCCTGGCGCTTTCGCGATCGGGTGGGCGATCGCCGCCAGTGGTGGACAGACGTCGACGAGGTCCGCTGACGGGGGTCGGGTGGGCCGCGGGTGTTCCGGCAAGCCGGGGCGCAGGCCGTCCTCGCCGCCGAGGCGGATTTCGAGATGGTTCCAGTGATGCGGAACTATCGCGACGATCGAGTGGTGAGGGTGCGGAGTCAGCGCAGGCGTTACTTCCGCTTTGGCGAAACCAACGTGATTCGCCGCCCCAGGGGAATAGCGCCGCGGTCCTCCCGGAGCCACGATCCTCGGCGGACGGCCGAGTGGCGCGGCCAGACTCCGGGACGGCCGCGCACGCGGGACGACCACGTCCGGCACGATCTCGCCCGCCGGTGTCCCGCGAGGCTTAGCTACCGGCCGCGTCGCTGAGGGCCCGCTCGAAGGAGGGACGTGTCGCGGCGGCGAGGAGGCGGTCGAAGTGTTCCGCCGTGTACTCGCGGAAGTCGACGTCGAGCGTGCTGATGCCCTGCTGCAGGACGCCCCACATCGCCTCGCGGAAGTCGGACAGGACGCGCATCAGCGTGATCCGGGCAGCGAGCGCCGAGTGCTCCCTCGCGGCCTCGCGAACGGCCTCGCCGAGGTAGGCCGCCAGGAGGATCGCGTCCTGATCCGCGCTCAGATCGTGGTTGATGCTGAAATTGCCGAGGTCGAAGTACGGGTCGCCCATGCCCGCGTACTCCCAGTCGACGATCCGGATCCGCGCGCCATCGTCGAGGAAGTTCGAGTTCAGGAGGTCGTTGTGGCAGGGCCGTAGTTCAAGCGGGGCGCTCAAGCAGGCGAGCTCGATGCGCCGGGCGATCGACTGGGCTAGCTCGAACTCGGGCGGAATCGACACGCCGCGCGACAACGCGAGTGCGCGGTACGCCTCGACGATCCGGAACGGCACAAAGAGCCCTGGGATCGCCGGGCCGTCGTGAATCCGGCGGAGCGTCGCCCCGAAGGCGCGGAGGCGCTCCGGGGAGCGCATCTCGACTTCCGGAATGGGCTGGCCCTCGATGAACCTGGTGACGAGGTAGCCCTCGGGTCGCAGGAACGCGATCACCTCCGGCCCCACGCCGACGCCCGCCGCGATGACCGTCGCTGCATGCTCGACCTCACGGCTGATCCCGAGGAGGTGGGTGTCGTTGCCGGCCAGGCGTACGACGACGCGCGATCCGTCCGGCCCCCCGGTAACGAGGAAGTTGCGGTTCGTGATTCCGCCGGAGAGCGCCGTGAACGTCAGCTCACCCGTCCCGAGCTCGGGCAACCGGCGCAGGGCACGAACGAGATCGTCACGCAGGTCTCCGCGGAGCTCGTCCTCGACGACATCGGTCCTCATCTCCGCGCCTCCTCGAGCGACGTCGAACCAAGACGCAAAATCGTGCGTCTCGCTCCGCATCATGCCCGAATCAGGGCGGAACTACAGGTCGTGCTGGACGTGCTGTCGACACGAACGAGCCGGCGTGCAAGACTCCGCCGGCGCGGGATCACCAGCCCAGGAGCTTCCTCGCCCCCAAGGTCGCTGACTGGAGACGCTGAATGTCGTCGCGTGCCGCCCAATCCTCGCGCGGCACGCCCTCGCGGCGCGCGGTGCGGACCGCCATGCTTGGGATCCTGCTGGTCGCCGCCTGCGGCGGCGGGCCACAGGCGTCTGGCACGGCCCCGGTTCCGAACGGGTCCCGTGCGGTCGCAATTCCTGGCGCGACGCCACAGCCGCCTCCGACACCCGACCCGGTCGCCGACGCGTTCGCCGCCAGGCTTCGCCAGCCCGTGTACACCAGCGATACGACCGCTGCCGCCGAGGAGGCGCTCGCGCGTTCTGGCGTCGCGACGTACATCGCGACAGGCGACCAGGCGCCCGCCGTTCCCCTGACGGCTTCATCCAGCGGACTGCGGCTGCTGGAGTTCCAGACGCACGGGCTGGCCGTGGACGCGTGGGGCGGCCTCGGGATCTCAGGCTCCGCGCTGGATGAACTCCTGCCGATCCCCGCAAGCCTGCGCGACGCCAGTGCGCCCGCCTCCGCGTTCGTGGCGGGATACGTCGCCGCTGTGAACTCTCCGGGCGCCGCACTCGCCCGCTCGCTGATGGCCGGCCAGGATCTGACGCAACCCGCAGAGCTCCACGTGCCGCTGCTCGTCCTCGTCCTGTTCACTGCAGACCTCGCGACCGACGGCGGTCGGCTCCCCGCTGCTGCCGCCTCCGGGGGCGTCGTCCAGGCTGGGTTCCGGATCGATGGCGGAACCATCACCGTCGGCAACCACGTCGCGGGCATCGGCACGCTGTGCTCCGATGCCGCGAACTTCGTGGACAAGACCATCAATTCGCTCTTCGCGGCGTTGAAGGTAGCCATCCCGGACGACACGTTTGGCGCGGTCGTGGCCAGCATCTGGAACTGGATCGTGGACCAGGGCGC
>JBDSZH010000054.1:0-4341 GCA_039925225.1 Candidatus Limnocylindrales bacterium
CGAGGGCAATTGCCACGAACGGAATCCCGAGGCCCGCGGTGTAGGCCACCAGCAGCAGCGCGCCTTGGGCCACCGAGCCGCTCGAGGCTGCGAGCGTCAGGATGCCGCCCAGGATCACGCCGACGCACGGCGTCCATCCGATCGCGAAGATCGCGCCGAGGCCGAACGAGGCCAGCCAGCCTCCGCGAGTCCCGACGATCCGCCCGCCGAGTCGATCGCCGAATCTCGCTCGCGTGCCGCCACCTCCGGGGCTCGTCAGCGCCATCGTCCCCGTCGCGCCGGCAACGGACCCGGCCGCGCCAGCCTCGAGCGGCCGCCACGTGCGCCCCAGCGCCGGGATCCGCAACACGCCCGCGAGATTCAGCCCGAGCACGATGAGCAGGACGCCGCCGATTTGGCGCAGGATCGGGAGGTAGTCGAAGAGGGGGCCCGCGGCATACGTCGCCGTGACGCCGAGGATCGTGAACACCGTGCCGAACCCGACCACGTACGCGAGCGCGTGCCGGAGCGCGAGCCAGCGCGACGGCGCGCCATCGGCCCGACCAACCACCGCCACCGCCGAGAGCTGCCCGATATACGCCGGCACGAGCGGCAGCACGCACGGCGACAGGAAGCTGAGCAGCCCCGCGCCGAGCGCGAGCGCGATCGTGAACTCCATCAGTCGGCAGCCGCCGCCGCGGAACCGTCGCCGAGCGCCTCGTTCAACAGTCGTCGCACCTTGCCCACCGTGACGATCAATTCGACGCGCTGGTTTCCGATCTCGACGACGGGGATCCGCTCGAACAGGCGCCGATGCAGCTCCAGATCGTCATCGATGTTCCGTTCAATGATTTCGGGGACGGCCAGCCCGCGCGCGGCCCGATCCGTCACGACAAGCCCGATTGCCTCGCGTGCTTCCTCGCACAGCGAGCATCCCGGGCGCGTGTACAGGACAAGGTGGAGCAGGGGAGGCATCGACCCGATCCTACATCGACGCCCGCCGACCCCGGGGCAGACGACAGCCCGGGCGAAGTCAGGCCAGCCGGCGAACCACGGGAAGGAATTGTTCGAGATCGCGTTCGAAGCAGACCACATATGACAGGCCCCACCGCTCACGTCGTTCCAGGAGCTGGTCGGCCATCGCCGACGTTTCGCCAACGAGCACGTAAGGCGAGGTCGCGACGAGATCCGGCCGAACCCAGTCGTCCGCCGGCGCGTCCGCCGCGGATTGATGCATCTGGAAAAGCAGGACGCTTCGCTCTGGGCCGCCGTCGGTGCGGCCGTCGTCGGTGATCGCCGCCTCGAGAGCGGCGATCTTTGCGTCCATCGCCTCGGCGGAGAATTTCGCAGGGTCCAGGCCGCCCCCCGGCAGGGATGGCGGGACGAGCCCCAGGATCTGCGCCCGACGCGCGGCGAGTCGGAGCATCCGCGGCCCACCGCCGCCGATCAGCAGCGGGATCGGGTGCTGGAAGGGCGTGGGCAGGCCTTCGTGGCCATCCAGCCGGTAGTGCGTGCCCTGGAAGGTGACGGGGCCACCCGCGAAGAGGCGAAGGAGAATCTCGATCGATTCTTCGAGGCGTGTGACACGGACTCCCGGTGGATCGAACGGGATCCCGACCGCGTCGTACTCCTCCTTGTGCCAGCCCGCGCCGAGCCCGAGCTCGAGCCGGCCCTCCGACAGCACGTCGATGGTGGCGGCTTCCTTGGCGAGCAGGGCGGGGTGCCGGAAGTCGTTGTCATACACGTAGCTCCCGACGCGAAGCGTTGTCGTCGCGGCGGCCGCCGCCAGCATGAGCGGGCCGCAGGCCATCGGGTTGCCGAAATGATCGGCGACGAGCAGCGTGGCGAGCCCCTCGCCTTCGAGTCGGCGCGCGTAGTCTGCCCACGCTGATCCGCCCATCTGGTCGGTGAAGACGACGCCGAAACGGAACGCTCGGGACACGGGGCCATCGTAGGCGGACGCGATCGTGGGGTACGATCCCGACCGCGCCCCCGTAGCTCAGTGGACAGAGCGCAGCCGTCCTAAGGCTGGCGTCGGCGGTTCGAGTCCGTCCGGGGGCGCCATTGCCATACGGTCGCCGAGGTCGTCAAAGAAGGGCCGGGCCTCCAGGCGGCTCCGCGGCCTGCGCCTGCTCCGCCGTGATGATCGCCGGATGCGTTCCGGCGAACGTCCTCGCGCCGCGGCGATAGACCACCCTGCCGAGGTAGAAGTCGGCGCGCCGGATGATGTCCACGATGCCCTTCTTGGTCCAGGGTCGCTCCACGTCGGCAATGGCTCCAGCGGCGTCGCGTGCACGAACGACGCGGCGCTTGCCCTCCGCGTTGAGGTGCGCGGCGAGGGCGCCTGCGGAGCGCGTTGCGGCCCGGGCGTACGGCTCTGAGCGCGCACGGCTATCGCGATGTCGAGCGATCCGCTGAGGTCCTGCACCCGCCGACGTACCGGCGCTGTGGTGAAATCGCGCGGATGGGGCGGCCTTTGGGGCACCGCGGCGTGTCAGAAGCGAAAGTTGTGGACTGCGATGCCAGCCGTGGGATCCATCATCAGGCGGCGTCCCAGTTGTGCCCGCTGATCCAGCGTGCAAGCGGTAGGGGCTCGACGCCGAACTCCGCGCGGGTCGCCGTCATGTCGACCGCGCCGGTACCGCGGCGGATAATGAACCTCACCTGAGCCGCGACCTCGAATGCGACCGTTTCCCCAAAGATCGGGGCCAGCGCACGCTCATAGTCGTCGAGGTCGATCGGCACGTAGGTCATCGATCGCCCCATGACCTCACCGAACAGCGCGGCGATGTTGTCGCCGGTGAGCGCCTCTGGCCCGCCTACGTCAAATTCCTGCCCCGTGAGACCGAGACGATCCAGCGCGGCCACTGCGTACGCGGCCGTTTCCTCCGCCGAGATCCACGACATGGGGAACTGCGCGGGCAGTGGGAACGCAACGACACCCGAGTCGACGATGCCCGGCCTGATCCACGGGCCCAAAAAGATCTCGTAGTAAAAGGTCGGGCGAATCACGACGCTAGGGATTCCGCTGGCGCGGAGGTAGTCGACCACCTCCTGCCGCGCCTCGTATGCGTGCACGTTTTCCCCCGGGATGACGTGCGCGCTTGTGTTGAACACCACGAGCTTGACGCCGGCTGCCTTGGCGGCGTCGACGGCGTTGCGGCCATACGTCTCGTGCAGCTCGAAGTCGTACTGCAGGGGTAGCTGGAGGACTACGCGGTCGATGCCCTCATTTGCCGCTGCAACACTTTCCGGGTCACCTAGGTCGGCCACCGCGACCTCGGCGCCGCGAGCAGCCCAGTGAGCGGCGCGGCCTGCGTCACGTGTCACGACGCGCGTGTCCTTGCCCTGTTTGAGGAGCTGGTCCGCGACGGGAGTTCCTTGGGTGCCCGTTGCACCGTAGACGAGGATGGTTCCAGCCATTTTGTTCCTCCACGGCCCGCCGAAGGCGACCGGACAGTGCGCCCGAGATCGTCATGATGATCCCGCAAGGGGTGCTTGTCTACGACTTCGAGCCGGACAACGTGACACGCCTGACAAACTCGCTTCTCGGCGCGTACTATTCGTGGTTGGGTGAGGTCCGACCACGGCCACCATGGTCGCGGAATCTCCACACACCGTTGCGTATCTACGCAAATGCCGGTTGACGACGCGATGAGGTGGGATCGGCCCCGCGACCGACAGCCAGGGTCGCTCGGTTCGGGCAGCCCGGCGTGATCTGGCAGATGTAGAGACGTAGCGCCGTTCAGGGCGCGGTACAAGCCTCCGTTCACCGCGTTAATGCGGGATACCCGACCAACCCGACGGACCCGTCCGTTCCCGGCTTCATGACCTGGCGCGTCCCAGAACGGAGCGCGTCACGGGCGCTCAACGCGGGGGTCGCCGCCCGGTCACGGAGGCCGTGGGAGACTCACGATCGGAATGGGGCATAGGCTGCGAGCAACCACGTGGCGGCGGCAATGGCCGACGACCACATCCATGAGCGGATCAATGCGCTGTCCGATGAGGAGGACTGTCCCTGGCAGCCGGCGGGCAACGCGGCGCGCGGCCGGCCTCGATCCGGGCGAGGCCGAGCCGTGCCCCGCCAAGATCGTGGAGAACGACCAGCAATAGCCGTCGCGCTCTGACGACGGACAGCCGGGAAACAGAAGGAGTCGAAGCGATGGTCACCAAGGGACTCTGGGTGCCGCTTGAGGCGAAGCCCGACAAGGTCGCCGAGGTTCGCGCGTTCCTCGAGGGCGGCCGAGCCCTCGTCGACGCCGAGCCGGACACAACGGCCTGGTTCGCCGTGCAGAGCGGGCCGACGTCGTTCGCGATCTTCGACGTATTCCCGGACGAGTCCGGACGTCAGGCGCACCTTTC
>JBDSZH010000055.1:0-9182 GCA_039925225.1 Candidatus Limnocylindrales bacterium
GCGATCACGAACCCGAATCGGCCATCCTCACCGCGGCCGGCAGCGCCGGCAGCGGCGGCTGATCCGCAACCTCGAACCGACGAAACAGGAGACCGCCCACATGCTCGTGCCCATGGTCATCGAGTCCTCCAGCCGCGGCGAGCGCGCATACGACATCTACTCGCGGCTGCTGAAGGAGCGGATCATCTTCCTCGGCGACGTGATCGAGGATCACCTCGCGAACCTGGTCATCGCACAGCTGCTGTTCCTCGAGTCCGAGGATCCGGAGAAGGACATCAGCTTGTACATCAACTCGCCGGGTGGCGTGGTGACCGCCGGCCTCGCGATCTACGACACGATGCAATACCTGCGCGCACCGGTGAGCACGATCTGCATCGGCCAGGCGGCGTCGATGGCGTCCGTGCGGCTCGCGGCTGGCGCGCCGGGCAAGCGCTACGGCCTGCCGCACAGCCGGGTCATGATCCATCAGGGCTCCGGCGGGTTCCGTGGTGCTCCCGTCGACGCGATCATCCAGATGAAGGAATGGGAGACGCTCGTTGACCTGAACCACCAGATTCTCGCCCGGCACACGGGTCAGCCGGTGGAGAAGGTGATCCGGGACACGGAGCGGGACCGCTTCATGTCGCCCGATGAGGCAAAGGACTATGGCATTATCGATGCGGTCTACAGCCTCGCAGGATCGTCGTTGATCGCTGCGGCTCACGACGCCGGACTGGCCGGCGGCGAGGGCTCCAGCGTCACGGAGCCGTCGGAGGCAGAAGAACCGGCGCCGATCCAGGCGGAGCCGCACAAGAAGTCGAAGTCCTGAGGCGAGCAGGCAAGGGGAACGGGTGAGCACGACAAGCGGGAGCAAAGGCGCGAAGGTCCCGTATCGCTGCTCGTTCTGCGGCAAGAGCCAGGAGCAGGTCCGCAAGCTGATCGCAGGCCAGGGCGTCTACATCTGCGACGAGTGCATCAACCTCTGCCAGGAAATCATCGAAGAGGAGATGCTGGACCAGCCGAAGTCCAAGCCGGCTGCCGACAAGCTCCCGAATCCGCGTCAAATCAGCTTCGCGTTGGACCAGTACGTGATCAGCCAGGACAAGGCCAAGAAGGTCCTGTCGGTCGCGGTCTACAACCACTACAAGCGCGTGAACGCCGGCCACGCGGTGGACGAGGTCGAGCTCCAGAAGTCCAACGTGCTGCTCGTTGGCCCCACCGGGTCCGGGAAGACGCTCTTGGCGCAGACCCTGGCGCGCGTGCTGGACGTGCCCTTCTGCATCGCAGACGCCACCTCCCTGACGGAGGCCGGCTACGTCGGCGAGGACGTCGAGAACATCCTGCTGCGCCTGATCCAGGCCGCCGACTTCGACGTCGCCCGCGCCCAGCGCGGGATCATTTACATCGACGAGATCGACAAGATCGCGCGCAAAGCGGACAACCCCTCGATCACTCGTGACGTCTCCGGCGAAGGCGTCCAGCAGGCGCTCCTGAAGATCCTCGAGGGCACCGTCGCGAACGTGCCGCCCCAGGGCGGGCGCAAGCATCCCCACCAGGACTTCATCCAGATCGACACCACGAACGTGCTGTTCATCTGCGGCGGCGCGTTCGACGGCCTCGAGAAGATCGTCGAGGAGCGCGTGGGCAAGCGGACGATCGGCTTCGGGTCCGAATCCGTCGCTAGCCCCGTGGAGCGCGGCCGGATCCTCGAGAAGCTGATGCCGGAGGACCTCCTCAAATTCGGGCTAATTCCGGAGTTCGTGGGCCGGTTGCCAGTGATCGTGACCCTCACGGCGCTCACCGCCGCGGACCTCGTGCGCGTGCTCACAGAGCCCAAGAACGCGATCGCCCGCCAGTTCCAGAAGTTCCTCTCGCTGGACAAGGTGGAGCTGGTCTTCACCCCCGGGGCTTTGCAGGCCGCGGCCGACGTCGCCCTTGACCGCAAGACCGGCGCGCGGGCTCTTCGCTCCATCGTCGAAGAGGCGCTCCTCGAGGTGATGTACGACATCCCGGAACGAGCCGACGTGCGCAAATGCATCATCACCGAGGAGACGATCCGGTCTGGTCGGCTCCCGCTCCTGCTCACCAAGACCGAGGTCGACAAGGGCGTCGACGAGACGAACTACCAGGACTGGCTGGCCGAGCGCGCCGAAAGCGCATAAACCGGTCGGTCGGCCGACCAGGGATGCCACCTGGCCTATGCCGAATGGCGCGAAAATGTGGCCGGCCGCCCGATAGGCAAAGCCCCTCGCGAACTCGAGACTCCGGACATCGCCCCGATCAGGGCGGCCGATGCGGCGGGAGGCGCCGCCGGAGTACGGATCGATGAAACGATTTGGAGCACTTGTCCTGACCCTCGGCCTGGCGTTCGGCCTGGCTGTGGGTCCGTTGGCTCAGCCTACCCAGGCATCCTCGCTGAAGGTCTGCGGAACTGTGACCGTCGATGTCGAGGCTACGGCCCTCGCGACGGGCCTCCTGACCGTAAACGGGGTCGCCTTCGTGGTTGCTGCCGGCGTGAACCTTCCGGCGAGCGTCGTCGTCGGGGCCGACGTCTGCCTCGACCTGACTACAAACTCGCTTGGACTGATCACCGGCGCGACGGTGACGGCGAATGTCCACGCGCACCTCAAGGTGTGCGGGACGATCACCGCCTACGTGGCCGCGACTGCGAGCGCGACCGGCCTTCTGAAAGTCGGGTCGCGCACGTTCACCCTCGCGATCGGCTCCAACCTGCCGGCGAGCGTGGATGTCGGCGCCGACCTGTGCCTCGATCTGGAGATTGACGGCTTCGGTCGAGTAGCCGACGGCACGGCCAAGGTCAACGTCGAGACGCAGGTCAAGATCTGCGGCACGGTCACCGCCTATGCGGCGGCCACGGCGACGACCCTCGGCTCCCTGCGGATCGCGGGTCGGACCTTCGTCCTGGCCCTCAACTCCGACCTGCCGGCCAGCGTCAACGTCGGCGCTGACCTGTGCCTCGATCTCACCCTCAACGGCTTCGGCCAGGTCTCCGACGGCACGGCCGGCGCGAACGTCACGGCCATCCTCAATGTGTGCGGCCAGGTAACGGCCTTCGTTGTCGCGACGTCGACGACGGACGGCAGCCTGACGATCGCCGGCGTCACCCGCAAGGTCGCCGCCGGCGCGAGCGTCGACGGGCAGGTCGCGGTCGGCGCGTACCTCAAGCTGCGACTCGAGATCGACGCTTTCGCCCGCATCGCGGACGCGACCGTCCTCAAGGTCGGCGTTTCGGTGAACGACGCCTGCGGGGACCTCCCGCAGCAGTCGTCCGACCCAGGTTCGAGCCAGAACTCAGGTTCGAGCCAGAACCCAGGTTCGAGCCAGAACTCAGGTTCGAGCCAGAACTCAGGTTCGAGCCAGAACCCAGGCCAGTCGCAGGAGCCCGGCGCAAGTCAAGCCCCGGGCGCGTCCGACAAGCCCGGCGCATCCGCAGCGCCCGGCGGCGACCCCACGAAGGGCGTCGGCGAGATCGAGACCGGCAACGACTGCCAGTCCGGCATCGCCAGTAGCGGCACCGGCAACGGCGGCACCTTCCTCCCGGACACCGATACGATCCAAAGGATGACAGGCATCGTTGCCGGCAACGCCATCCCGCTCCTCGGGATCGGGCTTCTGGGTGGCTTCGCGATCTGGTACCGAACCAGGCAGCGCCGGCACGGCCTGCCGGAAGTGGAAACCGACGTGGACTCGATCACGGGCGACGATGGTACGGGGGAGGATCCCTCGTGACCGACGACGTAGGACCGAACCTCTTCGTCCGGGCGGCCGCAGCGATGCGGCCGCCCGGAGAGATCGAGGGTGAGCTGGACGTGCCGGCGCTCACGGATCCCGTCATCGGCCTGCAGCGTTCGGTGACGCTCCTGGCGGCGGTGACCCTGGTGATCGTCGCCATCACAGCGGGAACGCGCGTCGGGCGCGGCTACACCCTCGGCGACGTGGGCACGCTGCTGATCCTGTACGCGATCGGCACGCTGGCGCTGTCCCGGATTCCCTGGCGCCGCCTGCCATCGATGGCTGCCGTCGCAATCATCGGCGCACAGATCCTGTTCGTGGTGAGCCTCACGACCGTCACCGGCGGAGGGCGCTCGCCGTACTTCGTCCTCTATGGGCCGATCCTCGCACTCGCAGGCTGGCACCTGCGGCGCGAGTGGGTGATTCTGGCAGTGGGGTCGGTCGCCATCGTCGAGTGGTGGCGGGCGACGATCATCGAGGGCGGCAATGGCACCGCCGACCAGCTGATGGTCGCACTGCCGCTGTTTGCGGCGATCGCGGCGCTCGCGCATTTGACGGCCGAGCGCCTGCTGGGAGCGATCGCGGTCATTCGCCGCGATCAGCTACGCACAGCAGAAACCCTGGCGGCCGTTCGCGACCTCGCGGCCGCGACGACTGGCGATCCGCTGTCCGTCGCGGCCGCGGCCGCAGCGCGAATCTTTGGGGCACGGGCTCGGCTCGTGACATTCGAGCCGCAAAAGCATGAGTCGGGAGACCTCCTCTCGCGAAGCGCCGAAGGTCGACGACTAAGCGTGGCGATAACCGGGGCAGCGGGAACGCATGGCGTTCTCGAGCTGGAGCGAACCGAGCCTTTCTCGGTGACCGAGGCACGCCTCGCAGCCATGTTGTCCGGCACCGCCGGCCATGCCGCCGAGGGTCGGACGGGTCGCGGAGCCCACCTCTAGGGGTCGGTAACACCCGCCGAATTTGGGATCTCGCCTAGGAGGATCGGGTCATTGCCGCCTCGTGCGCGAGTGGTTGGATTGCGGTGCGTGCCGGCACCCGCCGGCAGCGTTGGCAACGGGGGCCGCCTGGCGTCGGACACCGGGCGGCGAAGTGGGATGAAATGGCGCAACAGATGCGGCAGGATCCCGGCGCGAGCCGGGCAAGCGTGCTCATCGCCGATCCTGAGATGCTTGTTCGGGCGGGACTCCAGGCGGTCATCGACGGCGAGACCGCCTTCCGCGTCGCCGCGGAGGCCGCGACGGGCGAGCACGCGCTGGAGCTCATCGCCCGTCTGCGGCCGGACCTCGCCGTTCTCTCGACCACCCTGTGCGACCCGGCCGGAATCGAGGTTGCCAGGCGTACCCGCACCCTCGCTCCCGCCACGGCGATCGTGCTCCTCGCGCGAGCAGATGACACCGCGTCGCTGCTCTACGGGTTCCGCCTCGGTGTCACGGGCTTCGTTCGCGCGGACGTGGGTCGCCTGGACCTGCTGAACGCGCTGCATCACGCGCTCGCGGGCGAATCCGTGATCGACCCGCTCGCGGCCATTGCGTTGGTCAGGCGTCTCGCTGCCGAGACGGACATCGCAGCCCACGCCTTGCCGGACCCCTTGACGCCGCGCGAGATCGAGATCCTGCAACTCGTCGCGCAGGGCCAGACCAACCGACAGATTGCGGGCGGGCTGATCGTGGCCGTCGGCACGATCAAGGCGCACGTCGAGCACATCCTGAGCAAGCTCGGCGTTGCCGATCGGACGCATGCCGCGGTTCGCGCCGTCGAGCTGGGTATCGTCCGGCCCGATGATCCGGGCATCGTCCGGCCCGAAGATCCGGGCAGCACCGGGCCTACCGCCACCAGGGCTCACTGAGGCCGGAGCTGGTGCTACACTCCCGCCCTCACGACAAGGACCGAGAGGAGTAGCGTCCAAGCGGGCCCACAAGCGAGTGCGGGGTGGTGCGAGCCGCGCGGGCCAACGGATGTGAACGTCGCTCGCGAGTTGTGCGGCTGGCGCCCGCTAGCGCGCCACGAGGGCATTGGACCAGGACCGGCGCGATGAGCGATCAGGTCCCCGACGCCGAACCAGCAGGTGGTACCACGACCCCGTTCGTCCGCTGGACGAGCGGGTCGTTCGATTCTCGGGAGGTTACGGACAGGGCGATGAGTGAGGCGCAGGCAATTCCGAACGATCTGCCGAAGGCGTATGTGCCCGCCGAGTTCGAGGGCGCGATCTACGAGCGCTGGCTTGCGGCCGATGTCTTCGCGCCCGATGGCGCCGGATCGCGCGCAAATCCCGACCTCGAGCCGTTCGTGATCATCCAGCCGCCGCCGAACATCACCGGCGCGCTGCACCTGGGCCACGCGCTGACCTCGACGCTCGAGGACGCCATGGTCCGCCACGCTCGCATGCAGGGTCACCCGACCCTCTGGCTTCCGGGCCTGGACCACGCGTCGATCGCGGCGCAGTACGTGCTGGACAAGATCATCGCTGCCGAGGGTGAGTCTCGCGAGAGCCTCGGGCGGGAGCGCTATCTCGAGCGGATGTGGCAATTCATCAACGCGACGCGCGAGGTCATGCTCGGACAACAGCGTCGAATCGGCGCCTCGCTGGATTGGAGCCGCCTCCGATTCACGATGGACGAGGGCTCCGCGCGTGCCGTTCGAGTGAGCTTCAAGCGGCTGTACGACGACGGTCTCGCCTACCGGACCGAGGCGCTCATCAACTGGTGCCCCGGCTGCCGCACCAGCGTGTCGGACCTCGAGGTGATCCCGACCGAGGAGACGGGCACGCTCTGGACGCTCCGCTACCACCTGATCGACGAGGCGACGGGCGCGCCCGATCCGGCCGCCTGGATCGCGGTGGCGACGACGCGCCCGGAGACGATCCTCGGCGACACGGCAGTGGCGGTCCATCCTGAGGACGACCGGTACCGCCCCCTCGTTGGGCGGTTGGTGCGCATCCCGTTCGTGGAGCGTGACGTTCCGATCATCGCGGACGACGTGGTGGACCGCGCGTTCGGGACCGGCGCGGTCAAGATCACGCCCGCGCACGACCGGGATGACAACGCCACCGGACAGCGCCACGACCTGCCGATGATCACGATCCTCGCTGACGACGCGACGATCAACGCCGAGGGCGCCGGGTACGCAGGTCTGGACCGATACGAGGCCCGCGCGCGGATCGTCGCCGACCTGGAGGCCCGTGGCGATCTCGAGGGTTGGAAGCCGCACGAGATGCTGATCGGGCGCTGCCAGCGCTCGAATGACGTCATCGAGCCGCGCCTCAAGACGCAGTGGTTCATCCGGACCGGCCCGCTGGCGGAGTCGGCTCTGCGCGCGACGCGGAGTGGCGAGACGACGATCGTGCCTGCGCGCTTCGAGAAGGTCTGGGAGGGCTGGCTGACCAACCTCCATGACTGGAACGTGAGCCGGCAGCTGTGGTGGGGCCACCGCATCCCTGCGTGGTACTGCCCGGACGGCCACATCACGGTGTCCGCCGAGGTGGGCGGCCCGTCGTCGTGCGAGACCTGCGGCAAGCTCGCCCCGGAGCTGACGCAGGATCCGGACATCTTCGACACCTGGTACAGCGCGGGCCTGTGGCCGTTCTCCACGCTCGGCTGGCCGGAAGCGACCGAGGACATGCGCCGCTACTACCCCGGCGCCGTCATGGAGACGGGCTACGACATCATCTTCTTCTGGGTCGCCCGGATGATGATGCTGGGCCTCCACCTGACCGACGCCCCGCCGTTCAAGAAGGTCTATCTGCACGGCCTCGTCAAGGATCCGACCGGCGCCAAGATGGCCAAGAGCAAGGGCAACGTCATCGACCCCCTCGAGGCAATCGACACAAGCGGTGCCGACGCGCTCCGCTTCGCGCTACTGAACGGCACCTCGCCCGGCAACGACCAGAAGTTCCGGAGCGAGAAGCTCGAGGACGCCCGGAAATTCGCGAACAAGCTGTGGAACGCGACGCGCTTCGTGGTCGGCACCAGGCCGGCATCGATCGATCTGGCGGGTGGGGAGCGCCGCCGGGCGCCGGACGCGGCCCGGCTGGGGCCGGCCGAGCGGTGGATCCAGTCCCGTGCGGCCGCGACGGTGGCCGCAGTGGACCGGGCGTTTGCCGACGACAACTTCGGCGAGGTCGCGCGCTTGCTCTACGAGGCCATTTGGAGCCAGTTCTGCGATTGGGGCCTCGAGCTGGCGAAGGTCAGGCTCGCCGACCCCTCGCTCCCCGACGCGGACCGCCAGGCGACGTGGTGGGCCCTCGTGGACGCGCTTGATACGTACCTGCGCCTGCTCCATCCCGTGATGCCGTTCGTGACCGAGGCCCTGTGGGGTGTGCTGCCACACACGGCCGACGATCCCGATCTGCTCGTCGTCGCCAACTGGCCGACACCGGGCACACGTGACGCATCGGTCGAGGCGACCGTTGAAGAGATGATCGAGCTGATCGTCGCCATTCGGAACGCCCGCGCCGCCGCGGACATCGCACCCGCGGCATGGCTGGAGACGCACGTGTCCGTGCCCGGCGGCGCCCGAGCCGCGTTAGAGGTGCTCGCTCCCGCCATCGAGCGACTGGCGCGCGCCCGGCCCCTGGCCCTGCATGGACGCCGCGAAGACCTGCCGCGCCCGACCGGCGCGATTGAGGTGATCCTGCCAGTTGGTGACTACGAGGCCATCGTCGTCGCGGCTGTCGGCGCCGAGGGCGCCACGGGCGATCGGGCGCGGCTGGTCGCGGAGCTCTCCGACGCGGAGCGCTTCCTCTCGGCCGCCCGCGAACGACTCGCGAATGACGCGTTTATCTCGAAGGCGCCAGCTGCCGTCGTCGAGGGGGCGCGCAGCCGCGAGGCCGAGCTCGCCGACACGGTGGCGCGCCTCCGCGCTCTGGTGGGCGCGTGAAAATGGCGTCGCGAGAGGACTGGTGGCAGACCGGGGTCGTCTACCAGATCTATCCGAGGAGCTTCGCGGACACCGATGGCGACGGCCTGGGCGACCTCCCCGGCATCGAGCGCCACCTCGACTACCTGCGGGATGGCACCGCCGAATCGCTCGGCATCGACGCGATCTGGCTGTCGCCGATCTACCCGTCGCCGGATTTCGATTTCGGGTATGACGTCGCCGATTACGTCGGCGTGGACCGGCGATACGGCAGCGTCGCCGACTTCGAGCGCCTGGTCGAGGCCTGCCACGCACGCGGGATCAAGGTCATTCTCGATCTCGTCCTGAACCACACCAGCCACCGGCATGCGTGGTTCGAGGCGTCGCGGTCGAGCCGGTCGGGCCCGTTCGCGGATTGGTACATCTGGCGCGATTCACCCGGGCGAACGCCCACGGGACGCCGCCGCCGGCCGAACAACTGGCGGAGCTTTTTCAATGGCCCCGGCTGGACGTGGGACGAGACGCGCGGCCAGTTCTACATGCACACGTTCCTGCCGCAGCAACCCGACGTGAACTGGCGCAATCCCGCT
>JBDSZH010000056.1:0-6138 GCA_039925225.1 Candidatus Limnocylindrales bacterium
ACCATGAGCGCGATGATCGCGCCGTCCAGGTGCAGGCTCGGGATGAACGCGCCGAACGCCACGATGGCGAGATTCACCGCGTTGAGCATCAGCTCGATGGACATCAGCATGGAGATCGCGTTCCGGCGCGCGAGGAACCCGAATGTGCCGATCGCGAAGAGGATCCCCGACAGCGTCAGGAACGTGTTCAGATCGTTCGCCAGGTGCATCTAGGCGTCCTTCTCGCGCTTGGCGAGGAAGACGCCGCCGATCACGGCGGCGAGGAGGAGCACGCCCACCACCTCGAGGACGAGAACGTAGTCCTGGAAGAGCGCGTGGGCGATGAGCTTCGCCCCAGCGGCGATGTGGACCGGGGCGGCGCCCCAGTTCGTGCCATACGCGGCGACGGCGACCAGGACTGCGATGACGATCGCCGCGACTGCCGCCGGCGCAGCCTGTGTCTGGAACGTGAGCCGGGCAGTGCCGACCTTTTCCTGGGTGAGCATGATCGCGAACAGGATCAGGACGCTGATCGCGCCGATGTACACGATCACCTGAGCCGCCGCGACCATCGGCGCGCCGAGCGTGACGTACAGGCCCGCCAGCGCGAGGAAGCACACGATCATCGCCAGCCCGCAGCGGATGATGTCGCGCATCGAGACGACGGCGATGCCGGCCGCGAGCATCAGCGTGGCGAGACCGGCGACGAGTGCGTCGTCGAACGAGCCGCCGAGCATGATCAGGACGATGAGTGCGGGCGTCGTGATGATTGCGCCGGCGACTGCCGCCGCGATGAGGTAGAGCCAGGCTCGCATGCGGTCGGCTACTTCAGGTGGGCGTGCGAGCCACCGTGGGACTCGCCACTCGAGCCACCGTGCTCGTGCCCATGGCCGGTCCCGTTGCCGTTCGCGCCGTTGCCACCATTGCCGTTGCCGTTCCCGAGGGCAGCCCGCGTGAGGTTTGCGGGCAGCACCGTGAGCAATCGGTCCGACTGGACGTACCGGCCGGCGTCGATCGCCCGCTGCAACCAGTCGCGCTCCTTGCGGATGTACGTGACCTCCGTCTCACGGTCCACCTGGGCCATCGCCATCAGGTCGATCATCGGCTCCTCGCGGCTCGAATGGGCGAGCTCGAACTCGCCGCCGTCGCGCAGTGCGTCGTACGGGCAGGCGTCCACGCAGATGCCGCACAGGATGCAGCGGCTCTCGTCCACCTCGTACTTCTGGAGGACGCGCGGCTTGGGCATCAGCGCGCCCGTCGGGCACGTCTCGGCGCAGCGTCCGCACGACACGCACGGCGTGTCGTTCAGGCTCATGTCCAGTGGCGTCGTTACGAGCGTGTCGAAGCCGATCCGCATGAAGTCGTAGCACGCCGCCCCGACGACCTCGGCGCAGACCTGGGCGCAGCGTCCGCAGTCGATGCAGCGCGACGGCTCTCGCAGGATGAAGGCGTGGGAATCGTCGCGGACGTAGTCGTGGTTGATGCCCGTGAACCGGTTCTCGTTCACGGATCGAAGACCGGCGCCGTCGTGCGGATTCGGCTCGAGTGTCGTGAGCGTCGTTCCGTACTCGATTCCCAGGCGGCGCAGGTCGCAGTAGCCGATTGCCTCGCACGTGCACTGGAGGCAGCGCGTGGATTCTGCGACGATCTCCTCGCGGGAATATGGGATCTCGTACTCGACGTAGTTGTGGTTTCGCTCTTCCGCTTCCATCGCCTTCATGCGATAGCGCGGCTCCTTCACCTCGGCGGTGAAGGGCACGATCGACAGGAACTCCGGCTGCGGCTCGGCGAGCGTCTGGCGGGCGCGGATCGTGGACAGGTCGTTGCCGCGCAGGAACGCATCCACCGCGTATGCCGCACGGCGGCCCTCGGCGATGGCCTGGACGACGGTCGCCGCACCGACCCGGACGTCACCGGTGCCGAACACGCCGGGTCGGCCGGTTTCGAACGTGACGGCGTCGGCCTGGAGCCGCTTGTTCTTGGTCGCCTTGGGGCCGGTGGAGCCGGGTCCGATCCAGTCGAGCTCCGGGCCCTGCCCGATCGCCAGCAGCACGCGGTCGCACGGGATCGTGAACTCGGTGCCGGGCGCGGGCTCCGGTCGGCGCCGGCCTGACGCGTCCGGTGCGCCAAGGGCCATCCGAATGAATTCGACGCCGGTGACGTTGCTGTCCTTGTCCGTGACGACGCGGACGGGACCCGCCTGGAAGATCGCGGTGACGCCTTCCTCGATCGCCTCGTGGACCTCGTTGGACGCTGGCATGTCCTTCATGTCGCGCCGGTAGACGAGCGTCACTTCCTTCGCGCCCTGGCGGATGGACGTGCGCGAGCAGTCCATGGAGGTGAAACCGCCGCCGATCACGACGACGCGCTTGCCCTTGTGATTCGGGTACGGCAGGCCCAGCGTCGCGGTGCGCAGGTACTCGAGGCCGTCGAGCACCTCCGGCGCGTCCTCGCCGGGGATGCCAAGCGTGTTCGTGTCGTAGCAGCCGATCGCGATGACGACCGCGTCGAAGCCCTGGTACTGCAGGTCGTCCAGGGTGAAGTCCGTGCCCAGGCCCTGGTTGCAGACGATCTTGCCGCCGAGCCGGGTCACGCTCTCATACTCGGCCTCGAGGACCTCGACCTTCGGGAGACGGTACTGCGGGATGCCGTAGCGGAGCATCCCGCCGGGCGCCGGGTCGCGCTCGAAGACGGTGACATCGTGGCCGGACAGGAGCAGGTAGTACGCCGCGGCCATGCCCGCGGGCCCCGAGCCGATCACGGCCGCGCGGCGACCGGTCGCGGGCTGATGATCGAACGGGATGGGCGGGTCCAGGTTCTCGTCGAGCATGGACTTGATGACCATGTCGCCCGCATACCGATGCGAATCGCGGATCGCGATCGCCTCGTCGACCTCGTCGCGCCGGCAGTGGTCCTCGCAGGGGGCGGGACAGACGCGACCGAGCACGGACGGAAACGGGATGGTCCGCTTGAAGATCCGCGTGGATTCGCGGAAGTTGCCCTCGGCGTTCTGCTTCAGAAAGCCCGGGATGTCGATGTGGCTGGGGCACTTGTTCTGGCACGGCGGCAGGCAGTACGCGTTGTGGTCCGAGAAGATCAACTCCAGATTCGTTCGGCGCAGGCGGCGGATGTCCTCTGTCTGGGTCTGGACCTTCATGCCGTCCTCGCACGCCCGCGAGCACGAGATCGGCGGATGCTCCTCGCCCTCGACCTCGACCACGCACATGCGGCACGCCCCGAAACCGGGCAGCTTCGGCTCATAGCACAGCGTCGGGATCTCGATCCCGTTGTCGCGACACACCTCAAGGATCGTCTGGCCCTCCAGGCCTTCGACAACCCGGCCATCGACCTCGATGCGGATGCGGGGGGTGGACTGCGGACGCTGCGGCGACTGGGTCGTCAGGAGGCGCTCGGCCTGCGAGTCCTCCATCGGGACGATCGTGTCCCGTTTGATCGGCTGGTCCGGCCGGCTCTCCGGGCGCGCGTCCAGCCGCCGCGGCAGGTTTGCGCGCTCCTGGCGGTTGGGCCCGGTCGTCTCCGAGAGGCCCATCGGGTGCTCGGCAACGGTGCGATCCCCGGGCTCGGCCGGCGTGACCTCCGCAGGGGTCACCTCGCTGGGCGGGCGCTCGATCAGGTCGGTCATGCAGTCGCCCCCAGTCTGATCGGGCGGCAGACGCCGGCCGGGCACTCGCCGCGCAGCAGGTGCGCGTCCAGTTCGTCACGGAAGTAGCGGAGGCTGCTGAGCATCGGCAGCGTGGCGAGGCGCTCGTGGTCGCACAGCGCCGAGCCGACGACGTCGGCGCACAGGTCCTCGAGGAGCTGCACGTCGCCGCCACGAGAGGTTCCGGCGGAAAGCCGCTCGCCGATCTCGGCGATCCGCCGAACGCCGATCCGGCAGGGGATGGTCTTGCCACATGCCTCGTCGGCGGCGAACCGCGTGAGCAGGCGCGCGAGGTCGACCACGCAGGCGCGATCGTCAGCCGCGATCACGGAGCCGGACCCGACGTGCGCGCCGACGCCGCGGAGGTCCTCGAACGTGTACGGCGTCGCGAGCAGGCTCGCAGGGAGGATCCCCCCGGTCGGGCCACCAACGACCAGCGCCTTCAGCGAGCGGCCTTTCGCGGGCTTGCCGCCGAGCGCAAGGATCTCTTCGAGGGGCGTCCCGAGGGGCACCTCCGCCACGCCGCTCCGTTCGTGGCCGCGGATGTCGATCAGGATCGTGCCCGGCGCCTCGCCAAACCCGATCGCCTTGAACGCCTTCGCCTTGTTGCGCAGGATCCAGGGCACCGACGCGAGGGTCTGCACGTTCTGGACGACCGTCGGGGCGTTGCGGAAGCCGCGTGTTGCGGGGTGCGGCGGGCGCTGCTCCGGCTGGCCGCGCTTGCCGTCGAGCGCCTTCAGGAGGACCGTCTCCTCGCCCAGCATGTACGCGCCCTGGACCGGGCGAACCTCGATCTCGACGCGCCGCCCGCTGCCGAGGGCATCCTCGCCGATGAAGTTCCGCGCCGTGGCGGCTTCGATTGCGACCTCCAGCCCTCGAATTGCCGAGGTGGCGGTGGAGCGGACGGACACGTAGCCGGTCTCCGCGCCGATCGTGAACGCCGCGATCGCGACGCCCTCGATGACTGCATACGGATCGGTCTCGATGAGCGTGCGATCCGTGCTCGCGGACGGGTCCGCGCCGTAGCCATTCGCGACGACGTACCGGCTCTTCGCGGGCGTCTCGGCCGCTGCCTGCCACTTCGACGCCGTGAGGTGCCCGGCGCCACCGCGCCCGCGCAGGCCGCTCGTCTTGATCTCAGCGATCGTGCCGTCGGGACCGAGCTCGCGCACCGCGCGCCGCAGCCCCTCGAACGCGCCGGCTTTCACGGCGTCATCGAGATCCGCAGGCTTCGCGGCGCCCGCACGCGCCAGCAGGATCGAGGGCCAGCCCCTGGGGGAGGGCAGAATCGCGCTCACGAGTCGCCCTTCCCGCCACCGAGCGAGGCACCGAGCGCCTCGAGGTAGCCGTCGTCGGTCGCGCGCCGCGCTCTGACCTCCTTGGCCTGGGCCCTGGCCGATGGCGGCTCGAAGCGGAGGTGGCCGTAGAACGAGGCGGCGCCGTAGATCGTTGCGTACCACGCCCCCGTGCGCTCGCTGATCCGTTTCAGCGCGGCGACGGGCAGGAATCCGAACGTCTCCTGCGTGTCCTCGAGGATCTGGAGCATCCGCCTCGGGTCGTGATCGAAGCGCTCCAGGATCTCGTCGACCGTCTCGATGTCGAAGGGCGCAAAGTGTTCGTAGGCCTGGTCCGGCACCGTCCGTCCGGAACGGCGGAGCGCGGATTCCTCGCGTCGCTCGCCGTACGTCTCCGGCGGGCCCCAGTGGACGTGGAAGCGGCCCTTGGTGTCCATGCCGCCCATGTCGATGCATTCGATGGGGCAGGCCTGCGCGCACTGGAAGCAGGTCTCGCACTTGAGTCCGCCGTACTCGTCGTACAGGAGTTGGAGCCGGCCGCGGAACTTGGTCGCGACGTCCGCGGGCATCTCCGGGTACATGACCGTCGCCTTGGGGGCGAAGAATCGCCGCATCGTGAGGGCCATGCCCTTCACGATTCCGAGGCCCGGGATGAGTCCGTTGATCAGGCCCATGTGCTTGCCGCCATCACATGGACCATCAAAGGGAATCGATCACGAGGACCGCGGCCGCGGTCACGAACAGGTTGAGCAGCGACGCGGGCAGGAGCCATTTCCACGCGAAGCCCATGAGCTGGTCCACGCGTACCCGCGGCAGCGTGCCGCGCATCCACACGAACAGGAACACGAGCCCGAATGTCTTGCCCACGAACCAGAACAGTCCCGCCACCCAGTCGAAGTTGATGTACGCCCAGAGGCTGAAGATGCCGCCCGCGACGACGTTGAACAGCAGGAAGCCGATGATCAGCGCGACCCACCAGCGCGTCTTGCTGCGGAACAGGTAGACCGGCGCGGCGAGCGCCAGGGTCCCGATCACGGGCACGATCGCGATCAGGATCACGAGCCATAGGCCGAGCGAACCAGGATCGATGATCCAGCTGATCTCCGGGACAGGGAATGGGGCGTTCCAGCCGCCGAGGAAGAGCACCGTGGTGATCGCCGAGACGATGAACACGTTGATGTACTCGGCGAAGAAGAAGAAGCC
>JBDSZH010000057.1:0-7597 GCA_039925225.1 Candidatus Limnocylindrales bacterium
GGCGAGATCGACCACGAGCGCCGGGTGATCATCGAGGAGATCCGCGGCTACCTCGACGACCCCGCGGAGATGGCTCAGATCCTGTTCCAGCAAGCGATGTTCGGCGCGACGGCGCTGGGTCGCGAGATCTGCGGCGAGGAATCCGACATCCGCGCGCTGCCCGCGGAAGGGATCCGCGCGTTCTGGCAGGCGACCTACCGGCCGGCGAACGCGGTGGTGTCCCTTGCCGGCGACTTCATCCACGCCGACGCGGTGGAGCTGACGGCACGAACATTTGGTCGAGGCAACGGCGCAATCCATGGCTACGAGCCTGCGCCGGCGCTCCCGGCGGGCGAGCGGATCATGACCGGGCGCCGCGATACGACCCAGGCGCAGCTCGTGGTCGGCGTGCCGGCGCTGCCGCGCGACCATCCGGACTCGTGGGCGCTCTCGGTGCTGAACGTGATCCTGGGCGACGGGATGAGTAGCAGGCTGTTCCTCTCGCTGGTGGATCGTGACGCGCTGGCCTACGACGTGTCGTCCGGCGTCGTCGAGTACGCGGATGCCGGAGCGTTCCAGGTCGCAGCGGGCGTCGATCCCGGCCGGGTTGGCAAGACCCTGGACGCGATCCTCCGGGAGCTGGTGCTGCTCCGCGACGAGGTCGTCGGTGACGAGGAACTCGCCAAGGCAAAGGCGTACCTCTCCGGCGGGCTGGAGCTGCGGATGGAGGAGACCCGTCACCTCGCATCGTGGATCGGCGGGCAGGAGGCGATGCACGATCGCGTGCTGACGCTCGACGAGGCACTGGCCGAGGTGGCGAAAGTCACCACGGCGGGTCTATCACGGCTTGCCGGCGCGCTGTTCCGCGAGGACGTCCTGCGCCTTGCGGTGGTCGCACCCGCGCGCTCGCTCCGCGGACTCGACCAACACCTCAAACTGTCCGCATGACATCGTCCACGGCCGATGACGTGCGCATCGCGCGCGTCCACCTGCGCCTCGGGCAGCTGACGCTGGCCCGCGCGGAACTCGAGGACCTGAACCGTCGTGAGCTGCTCGATATCACGAGCCTCGCCGCACTTGCCGAGGCACGCTGGCGAACGGGCGACGTGGCGCGCGCAGCGGTCGCCGCGCAGGACCACATCGATGGCGGTGGCTCAGACGATATCGCGGTGTGCATCGCGGCCGAGGCGGCCGCCGTGGACGGCCGGCCGGACGACGCCCGAGCGCTGATGGACCGCCTCCCAGCGTCCGACGCAATCGCACTCGACGCCCTGTTCGCCGGCATGCCTCGCCGCGCGTTCTGGCCCGCCGGGCCGGTGGATCGCAGTCCGATGCGCGACGAGACCCCGACCGAGGTCTATCGCAACGTGGCCGCCGAGCGCCGGATCAAGGGCCAGCTCGACCCCACCGCGGAGCTCAACCGGGCGCGCGCCGAGCTGGAATCGCGACCCCAGCGCGCGTTCCTGCGCCTCGCCCTCGTGCTCCGCCACGACCCGACGCTGGCACCGATCGTGCTGGCTGCTCTGCATCTACGCCGAGAACCTGCCGCCGCGCTCCTGCGTGGCGATGCCCAGCGCCTGCTGGGCCGACACCTTGAAGCCGAGGCCGCCTTCGACGCGGCCGCCGAAAGCCTGGAGGCACCGTGACCGAACGCACCCTCGTCCTCGTGAAACCCGATGGGGTACAGCGCCTCCTCGTCGGCCGGATCCTCGGCCGGTTCGAGGAGCGCGGGCTCAAGCTCGTGGGAATGAAGCTGGTCCAGGTCGATCGCCCGCTCGCGGAGCGCCATTACGCGGTCCACCGCGAGAAGCCGTTCTTCAAGGGCCTGGTCGACTTCATCACGTCCGGGCCGCTCGTCGCGCTTGCCCTTGAGGGGCCAAACGCGATCGCCGTGGTCCGATCGATGGTCGGGGCAACACGGCCGCACGAGGCCGCTGCAGGCACGATCCGCGGCGACCTCGCCGTCGAGACCGCGCAGAACCTTGTCCACGCCTCCGATGCCGCGGAGACGGCGGTTGCCGAGCTCGCACTATGGTTCAAGTCGGGCGAACTGCTCGACTACGGGCGCGAGATCGATCGCTGGGTGCTCGCGCCCGAGGACTGATCGCAACCCGTTTCGGCGCGGCTCGGGTCGGCGAGGCCGCAGCTCAGCTGGGCGCGGCTGGACCCCCGGCGCCGCCCATCGCGGTGACGAGCGCCATCGCCGCGAGCAACACCACGCCGAGTGCCATGAGTGGCGCCCGGTTGGCGCGCACCTCGGCCGGGATGGCCCGCACAGCCTGGGCGAACGGCCCCTCGGACCAGCCGGCAGCGCGACCCCCGGACCAGCGCGGCCGGCCGGACGGCCCCGCACCGATGGCGACGGTGATCGGTTCCAGGCCCGCGATCGCGATGCGGCCGAGGTATATGGCGGGCATCCCCGCGACGAGGATCGTCAGGAAGCCGCCAAGGCCGCCGAGCGCCTCCGTGATCAGCGTGGACCGCGCCTCGAACAGCGCCATGCCCGGTACCCCGATGGCGGCGACGAAGATCACGGCGAACGCGAGGCCCAGTGCCGGCGAGTGGCGAGCCCAGCCGCCCAGCTCTGCGAGCCGATGGCCGCCGTACGTCGCCCGAACGACCGCCGCCCATGCCGCGAGCGCCGTCTTGACCGTCGCACTGGCGACGAGCCAATCCCGCGCCGCCGCCGCAACCTCGGGCTCCAGCGAGGCGAAGGCAAGAACGGCAACGCCCGCGTCGGCGAGGATGGAGTAGCCGAGGACGTGCTCGATGTCGTCGTGGAACATCGCCGCGAGTCCGCCGAGCACGACGCTCGCGAGCCCGAGCCCGATGATCAGCAGCCGCTCGACGTCGCCTGCCGCGCCCGGCCCGAGCGCGACCTGGCTCCACTCCAGCGCCGCCAGCACGAATGCGGCGCTGCCCCACGTGAACGCGGCCGGGATCGCGAGCGGACTGACGCCCTCCATGAACCGGGCTGCCCACACGTGGAACGGGATCAGGCCGGTGCGGATCGCGACCGCGGCCACGATGGTGACCAGCGCCAGGCCGAGTCCAAGTGTCGCGTTCGGGTCTTCGCTGACGACACTCCCGCTCCCCAGCGGTCCGGCAGCCGACGCCCCCCAGGCGATGACCACGAGTGCGAGCAGGCCTGATCCGATGATTGCCAGGACCCCGCGGCTGGTCGTCGATAGACGAGCGAGGGGTGTGGGTCCTTCGAGCCATCCGTACAGGCCCGGGACGAGCACGCCCACGACCCCGCCGGCTGCGAGGGCCGCCACGGAGGTCGCCGGGTCGAGCGTGGCGAGTGCGACACACGCTACGGCCAATCCGATCAGGGACGGACCGACGACGGTCGGGCGCCCACCTACACCGAGCTCCAGGACGCTGAGGACGGCGAGGCTTGCGGACCAGACGACGGCCATCGCGCGAACGAGCGGCGTGCCGACAAACCCGACGCCACCGAGTACGAGCGATTCCTCCGGTGGCATCGCCAGCGCAATCACGAGCACGACGAGGCTCGCCGCGGTACCGAGGACCAGCGCAACCGATGGGCGTGCATCGCCGATGAGCACGGTGGCAATCCCCGCCGCGAGCGCGAGGGATGCCAGGAGCAGCAGCGTCATGACGGCGGGCGCGTCAAACCGGAGCCGCCGGGCGGCGTGACGGAGGCGCGGCTCCGGTCTCCGGATCCGGCTCGCCGTCGGGGTCGTCGTCCGCACTCCCGCGACGCACCGCAGCCGCGAACGCGGCCGCGCGTGTGAGCGCCGCGCCGCTTGCCGCAACGGTGACGAGCAGTGCCGCGCGCGCAACCTCCTCGAGATCGGTGGCGGCGCCGCCCACGCCGATGCGGATCAGCAGGATCGCCTGGGTCACCAGGACGAGGCCCATGGCGCGCCTGATGCCCGGCCGCCCGTGTATGAGCGGCCCGCCCCCAACCGCGAGCAGGCTGCAGCCCGCGGCGATTGCCAGGGCCATGCCCGTCACGGAAGACGCAACGAGCACGCCACCGGGCACGCCACCGGGCGCCCCATCTCCACCCGGACCACCGCCACTGAGGCCGACCTGGGCGAGGCCCAGGGCAATGCCGAGACCCGCGACCCCTGCCGCAGTTGCAAGCATCGCCTCTCCCGGCCAGCCAAGGGGCGAGAACTGGCGAGCCCCGGCGCGCCCCGCCCAGCGAATCAGCGCGGCCGCCAGCAGGGCAGCGACGACGCGCACGCCGAGAATGGAGGCCGACGGCAGGGGATCGGCAAACAGCCCTGCCGCCACGAGGGCGACGGCGAGGCCGATTGCGGCGGCGGCCGCCTCGCGGGTCGAGACCGCGACCACCGCGCCCGCCCCAATCGCGAGGACGATCGCGACCAGGGCGAGATTCATCGCGTGGTCGCGAGCGTGGGGCTGGGAAGCGGGGCGAGCGTCGGGCTGGGTGCGCCATCGAGCTCGGCGTGGTCGAGCTTTGGCAGCACGCCGAAGGTGTCCAGCGGCCAGTACCTGAGCCATGCGCGGCCGATCACGTGCCGGATCTCGATGGGCCCGAAGCTGCGCGAATCCGCGGAATCCTGCCGATGGTCGCCCATCACGATCAGCTGGTCGTCGGCCACGAGCCATTCGCTGGCCCCGCCGACGGAGGGATCGCTCGTCTGCGGGACGCCGCTCTCCTTGAAGATGTACGGCTCATCGAGCTTGATGTCGTTGACGTACACGAATCCGTCGCGGAGCACGACCTTGTCACCCGGGAGGCCGATGATCCGCTTGATGAATGGCACGCCGCCGCCGGACGACCACGTCTCCGGCGGGTCGAACACGACGATGTCGCCGCGGGAATACGGGGCCCAGCGTGGCGACAGCTTGTCGACGAGGACGTACTGGTCCGGCAACAGCGTCGTTTCCATGGAGCCCTGCTGGACCTTGTAGGGCTGGGCGACGAATGTCTGGATCCCCAGGAAGATGAGAACCGTCAGGACGAGGGTCTCGAGGACCTCGAACAGGCAGCCCAGCGCCGGGCGTTGCTTCATGCAGGGGGTCGCTGGCTCACAGGAGCGGGAGTATAGGGCGAGGCCCTCGTGCTAGACTCCGGCCCGGCCCGGAAGGCTCAAGCGAGCAGTGGGCCACCCGCTCTCCTGAGAAATATGCACGTTGCGACGCCCTGCCCACGGGTGTCCGTGCAACAACCCATGAGCCTGGAGGATCACCCAGCCCGATGGATGCGAGCACGCTCCAACTGATCATCCTGCCAGCCGGCCTCATCGCCGTGCTGTTCGCGCTGTACCTCGCCCGCGACGTGCTGTCGCGCGATACCGGCACTGAGGCGATGCAGGACGTCGCCGGCACGATCTTCGAGGGCGCGGTCGCCTTCATCCGACGGCAGTACACGACGATCGGCGTCCTCGCCGTCGTCGGTGCGGTCGTCATCGGCCTCGTGATCACCATCTTCGAGACGGCCGACGTTGCCGATACGAAGACTTTCGGGCTGGACCTCGGTTGGCGAACCGGTCTGGCGTTCATCGTTGGCGCCGGTTGTTCGATGGCGTCGGGGATCATCGGCATGTACATCAGCGTGAAATCCAACGTGCGCACCGCTGCTGCGGCGCGCCGGAGCCTCGTCGAGGCGGTCCAGGTCGCGATGCGCGGCGGGGCGGTCTCCGGGTTCCTCGTCGTCGCCCTGTCGCTGCTCGGCGTGTATGGCATCTTCACCCTGTTCGGCGGCCTCTCCGGCGGCCAGGCGACCCATGACGCGCCGTTCCTGATCGTCGGCTTCGGCTTCGGCGCCTCGTTCGTGGCGCTGTTCGCCCAGCTCGGCGGCGGCATCTACACCAAGGCCGCGGACGTCGGGTCGGACCTCGTCGGCAAGGTTGAGAAGGGCATCCCCGAGGACGATCCGCGGAATGCGGGCGTCATCGCGGACCTCGTCGGCGACAACGTCGGCGACTGCGCCGGTCGTGGCGCGGACCTGTTCGAATCCACTGCCGCCGAGAACATCGGCGCGATGATCCTCGGCGTGGGCGTGTTCACCATCGCCCTCAACGCAGGCTGGCCGAACCCCCAAGCCTGGATCTTCTTCCCGCTCGTCGTCCGCGCTTTTGGGCTCCTGTCGACCATCGTCGCGATCTTCTTCGTTCGCGGCAAGGAGACAGAGGACCCGATGAACATGCTCAACCGGGGCTACTGGGTCACCACGATCCTCTCGGTTGGCGCGCTGCTGCTGACGACCAACGTGATGCTCCAGACGAACGGCAACGCGCCCTCGGGCCTGCCGGTGTGGCTGTACTTCTTCGGGGCCGGCGTCGTGGGCCTCGCGACCAGCGTTGCCTTCGTGTACATCACCCAGTTCTACACGGCGGGCTCCTTCCGGCCCGTCCGCGAGATCGCCGAGGCATCCAAGACCGGCCCGGCTACGAACATCATCTCCGGCACGGCGGTCGGCTACGAGACGACCTTCGTGACGGCGATCACGATCGGCATCGCGCTCATCGCGAGCCACTGGCTCGGCTCGCAGGCCGGGCTCACCAATGCCGAGGGTAAGGACGTCGGCGGCATCTTCGGGACGGCCGTCGCAACGATGGCGATGCTCATGACCACCGCCTACATCCTCGCGATGGACACCTTCGGCCCGATTACGGACAACGCCGGCGGCATCGCCGAGTTCAGCCGTGCCGAGAAGGGCGCGCGCGAGATCACGGACCGCCTGGATGCGGTGGGGAACACGACGAAAGCCCTGACCAAGGGCTACGCGATCGCCTCCGCCTCGCTTGCCGCGTTCCTGCTCTTCAGCGCCTACATCGACAAGGTCAACCTCATCCACCTCAACCGCGGCGAGCCGCTCCTTGAGTCGGTGAACCTGGCCAACGTGGACGTGTTCGTCGCCGGGCTGATCGGCGCGATGCTCGTCTACTTTTTCAGCTCGCTCGCGATCCGCGCGGTTGGCAAGACGGCCCAGTCGATCATCGTCGAGGTTCGTCGCCAGTTCCGGGAAATGCCCGGGATCATGGATTACACGCAGCGACCGGACTACGCCCGAGTCGTCGACATCACGACTAAGGCAGCCCTTCGCGAGATGATCGCCCCGGGTGTCGTGGCCGTCGCAACGCCGATCATCGTCGGCCTCCTGCTCGGCGCCGAAGCGGTTGCCGGCATGCTCATGGTCGGCACGATCGCGGGCGTCATGCTCGCCACCGTCCTCAATAACGGCGGCGGCGCGTGGGACAACGCCAAGAAGTACATCGAGTCAGGGCACCTCAAGGACGAGAACGGCAACGTGCTCGGCAAGGGCTCCGATGCCCACGCCGCCGCCGTCGTCGGTGACACAGTCGGCGATCCGTTCAAGGACACCGCCGGGCCTTCGCTCCACGTCCTCGTCAAGCTCCTGGCGACGATTACGCTGGTCCTGGCGCCCCTGTTCATTCGGTAGGTGTGGTTGGCGTTCGCGTGAACGGCCTTCTCACCCCAACCCACGTCATCGCCCTCCCGGGTGGGCAGAATCGATGCTAATCGGTGCATAAAACCTTTCGCGTATGCCGGTCAGCCCGTCGTCATCGGATGGCTCCGGCCGGTTATGCATCGATTGGCATGGATTTCCGTCGCCCGCGAGGGAGGGACAGCGCGCCAGCCCCGAAGGCAG
>JBDSZH010000058.1:0-17300 GCA_039925225.1 Candidatus Limnocylindrales bacterium
GCCGTCGCGCTCCACGTCGGTGGCCGCCGCCTCGCCGGCCAGGCGATCCACGCGCCGGACGCGACATCGGTCGACGCGTGCAGCGATGCGCTCCGCGAGAAGTACACCGCGTCCTACTCGCTGGCGGCGATGCTCGCCGACAGCGTCCTCCCGACGACCATCCGCGTGGTGCCGGCATGACCGTCTCGGAGCCCAAGGAGATGCAGCCGAATAGCGAGCTGTACCTCGACGAGTTCAAGCACCAGCTGCCGGACCTCGACGAGCAGGAGACGACCGACTGGGTTCGCTCGCTTGACGACGTGGTTGAGCAGGAGGGCGAGACCCGTGCGCGGTTCCTTCTCTTCAAATTGCTCAAACGGGCACGTCAGCTCCAGGTCGGACTGCCCCCGCTCACCAACACCCGCTACATCAACACGATTTCCCCGGAGCAGGAGCCGGCGTTCCCGGGCGATGAGGGCCTGGAGCGCCGCATCCGTCGCCTGATCCGCTGGAACGCCATGGCGATGGTCCTGCGGGCGAACAACAAGTACAGCGGCATCGGCGGCCACCTCGCTACGTATGCGAGCGCCGCCACCTTGTACGAGGTCGGCTTCAACTGGTTCTTCAAGGGCCGCGAGAGCGGCGGGCCGGGCGACCAGATCTTCTACCAGGGGCACGCCGCGCCGGGCATCTACGCCCGGGCATTCCTCGAGGGCCGAATCAGCGAGGAGCAGCTGGACCACTTCCGGCGCGAGACGCCGCCGCAGAACGGCCTCAGCTCCTACCCGCACCCGCGCCTGATGCCGGACTTCTGGGAGTTCCCGACGGTGTCGATGGGCCTCGGCCCGATCGATGCGATCTACCAGGCCCGCTTCAACCGCTACCTCGAGAACCGCGGGCTCGTGGACACTTCGGGGTCACGCGTCTGGGCTTTCCTGGGCGATGGCGAGACCGACGAGCCCGAGGCGCTCGGGGCGCTGACTGTAGCTGCGCGCGAGGGTCTCGACAACCTGACGTTCGTCGTCAACTGCAACCTCCAGCGCCTGGACGGCCCGGTTCGCGGCAACGGCAAGATCATCCAGGAGCTGGAGGCCGTCTTCCGCGGCGCGGGATGGAACGTGATCAAGGTGATCTGGGGGCGCGAGTGGGACGAGCTCCTCGCGCGCGATCGGGACGGCGTCCTGGTCGAGGAGATGAACGCGACGGTGGATGGCGAGTTCCAGAAGTTCTCCGTCGCCGGCGGCGCGTACATCCGGGAGCACTTCTTCGGGCCGGATCCGCGGCTCAGGGCGCTCGTCGAGCACCTGACCGACGACGACCTCGCGAAGCTCCGTCGCGGCGGCCACGACTATCGGAAGGTCTTCGCCGCGTACAAGGCGGCCACGGAGCACACCGGTGCGCCGACGGTGATCCTCGCGAAGACCGTGAAGGGCTGGACGCTGGGTCCGGGCGTCGAGGCGCGCAACATCACCCACCAGGCCAAGAAGCTGTCCGAGCAGGAGCTCCGGATCTTCCGCGATCGCCTGGAGCTGCCCATCCCGGACGACAAGCTGAAGGACGCGCCGTACTACCACCCCGGGCCAAACTCGGAGGAAGTCCAGTACCTCAACGAGCGCCGCGCTGCCCTCGGCGGCCCGATCCCGAAGCGGTCCTTCCCCTCCGTGCAGCTGCCGGCGCCCAAGGCCACCTTTGACGCTGAGTTCGCCGCCGGATCGCCGACGGCCGTCTCGACGACGATGGCGTTCACCCGGATGCTCCGGAACCTGATCCGGGACCCCGATCTCGGGCCCCGCATCGTGCCGATCATTCCTGACGAGGCCCGCACCTTCGGCATGGACCCGCTGTTCAACGAGGTCGGCATCTACTCCGCGACCGGTCAGCGCTACGAGCCGGTGGACAGCGAGCTCGTGCTCAAGTACCGCGAGGCGATCGACGGTCAGGTGCTGGAGGAGGGGATCACCGAGGCGGGCTCCGCCGCCGGCTTCCAGGCGGCCGGCACGTCCTACGCGACGCACGGCTACCCGGTGATTCCGTTCTACATCTTCTACTCGATGTTTGGCTTCCAGCGGACGGGCGATCAGTTCTGGGCCGCCGGCGACGCACGGGCGCGCGGGTTCCTGATGGCCGCGACGGCCGGTCGCACGACGCTCACCGGCGAGGGCCTCCAGCACGACGACGGGCACAGCCACGTCCTCGCGATGACCAACCCCGCCGTCCGCGGCTACGACCCGACGTTCGCCTACGAGCTCGCTGCGATCCTCCGCGACGGCATCGACCGGATGCACGTCAAGGGCGAGGACCTCATCTACAACATCTCCATCTACAACGAGAACTACCCGATGGCCGCCAAGCCGGAGGGCGGCGACGAGGGCATTCTCCGCGGCATCTACCGGTTCGCCGTCGCGCCGAAGCTCCCCAAGGGCGCGCCGCGGATCCGCCTCGTCGGCTCGGGCTCCATCCTGCTCCAGGTCATCGCCGCGCAAGCACTGCTCGCGGAGCAGTTCGGCATCGCGGCGGAGGTGTACTCGGCGCCGTCGTTCCCGATGCTCCGCCGCGATGCGTTGTCGGTGGATCGGTGGAACCGGCTGCACCCTGTCGAGAAGGCGAGAACACCATTCGTTTCGACCGTGCTCGGCGCCAAGGGCGGCCCGATCGTCGCCGCGACCGACTGGATGAAGGCGCTGCCGGACCTCGTGCGGCCATGGATCGATGCGCCGTTCATCACGCTCGGCACCGACGGCTTCGGCCGGAGCGACACGCGCGATTCGCTGCGCGCCTACTTCGAGATCGACCCGCCGAGCATTGCCGCCGCGGCGCTTTCTGCGCTTGCGCGTGCCGGGGACATCACGCCTGCAGCGGCCGCCGAGGGTCTCGCCAAGCTCGGCGTCGATCCCGAGAAGGTAGACCCACTCGAGGCGTAGCCCGCCTGCCAGCGAAGCCGACGGAGGCGCGCAGCCGCGCTTGAGCCCCAGTTAGCGCTCTGCGGCGACGATGCGGAGCACGTGGCCGTCGAGCGTCGTGAGGTACAGCTCGCCGTCCGCGTCCTCGCCGAACGCCGAGATCCGTCCGCCGGGTCCGGCGCCGACGATAACCGGTGGCGTGAGCTCGTTCGACGCGGCATCGAGGGCGAAGATCGTCCCCTGGCAGTGGTCCGCGGACAGGTACGTCCCGACGAGGAACGGCGAGGCCTTGCCGCGGTACACGTAGCCGCCGATGACCGTGCAGCCGAGGTCTCGGCCATATTCGGAGACGGGGAACGTCAGCCCATCGGTCTTGCAGGTGCCCTTCTCGAAGCAATGCGAACCTTCCATCACGTTCCAGCCGAAGTTCAGGTTGCTCGTGCCCTGCCGCGCGACATCGACCTCCTCGAACGCGCTCTGGCCGACGTCGCCGATCCACAGGTCGCCGTTCGCGCGATCGAACGACATCCGCCACGGGTTGCGCAGGCCCCAGTGCCAGATCTCCCCCAGGCCGCCGCCGGCGGCATATGGGTTGTCCGCCGGGATGACGTACGGGCCTACGGCGGGGTCGCCGTCGATCTCGATACGCAGGATCTTGCCGAGCAGGCGATCCCGGTTCTGGGCGTTGCCCGAGCCGCCGCTCCCGCCGTCGCCGAAGGACAGGTACAGCTTGCCGTCCGGGCCGAACGCGACGCCTCCGCCGTTGTGGTTGTCGAAAGGCTGGTCGACGAACATGAGCTTCGTCAGGCTGGCCGGGTCCAGGCGATCTGCGTCGCCTGGGTCCAGCCCGGCGCTGGCGATGTATGAGTCGCCCTTGGTGTCCGTGTAGTTGATGAATACGCGCGGGTCGGTCGGGAACGCGGGGTGTGTCGCGATGCCGAGCAGGCCCTGCTCATAGGCTTGACTGACGAGGTCGCTGATATCCAGCATCGGGGTGGGCAGGACGGACCCGTCGCGCTGGATGACCCAGATCTTGCCGCCCTTGGTGGCAACGAACATGCGACCCGTACCGTCATCCGGCGCGGTGATGGCAATCGGTCCGCCAGGGACGTTCGCGAACGGTTCGAGCGTGATGGCGATGTGCTCGAGCTGGGGCGGCGCGGCGGGGCTGGGAGGCGGCACCGTGCGGTCCGGCCCGATGCTCGGGATTACGAGCGGTGTCGGGGTCGCGCCAACGCCTGGGGTCGTGGCCACCGGCGCGGTGGGCAGACTCGACGGCGTCGCGGCCTGACACGCAGCGATCACGAGCGCGCCACACAGAGCGGCTGCGCGCAGGCTGCGGGTGGCCCCAATCGGCATCGTCGGACTGTACGACGCGAGCGCCGTACCGGTTGTCCGGCGGCCCGCGGCCGGTGCTAGCCTGCCCGGCAATGGACGCCTTCGAGGTTGTCGCGCTGCTCGCCGACCGCGCGGAATCCGGCCGCCTGTACCGCGAGTTCGTCCGCACGCACGATCTTTCTGTCGGCCTGTACGTGCTCCCAGCCGGAGGCACGGATCCGCAGAGCCCGCACACCGAGGACGAGGTCTACTACGTGGTTTCCGGCCGGGCGGAGATCCAGGTTGGCGACGAGAATCGCGCGGTCCAGGCGGGTTCCGTGGTGTTCGTCGGTGCCGACGTGCCGCATCGGTTCCACGACATCGAAGACGAGCTGGTCGTGCTGGTCATGTTCGGCCCGGCCGAGTACACGCATCGCGCCGATCATCAGGGCGGCCGTCCGCACGGAGTCGCCGCCGGCTAGTTGCGGCCGGCTGAGCGCTCGACGCCCAGACCTCGAGCGGCAGAGACCGCAGCACCGCCGGCCCTCCGCCGCGACGCCGACCGCAGCCGCGGCGACGGCCGCAGCCGTTCTTGACTAGGACTGGTCTTCCCGGGTGCCTCGCTCCGGCAACTTCAGGCAGATGGTCACCAAGTGACCCTTCGTCACGCGATCGCTGTCATCCGGTCATGGAGGGACCACGTGACAAGAAGTGGCGGGCCCGGTCGCGAATCCTGAGCACGAATCGTAACGCCCAAGCTTCGGCGCCCTTGACGAGTGGTCACCCAGTGACCATCTGACACAAACGGACCCGGAACCTGCCCGACTCGAACCAACCGGAACGGGACGGCGGGCGCGACCGCCTCGGCCTAGGGCTCGATGCGAGGGAAGCCGTAGCGGCTGCCGAAGGAGAGCGCGAGCTCGGCAGCGCGGCCAACAGGGTCGTGCCTGAAGAACACAAACACGTCGTCGCCGGCCGCGAGAAACGGCTCGATCCTGGCGGCCCACGCATCCAGCGCGACCGCGTCGTAATCGTCGCGACGCAGGCGCAGATACAGGAATGGGCCGGTCCGACGAATGAACGGCGGCTCGGACTCCGTCGCCCCTTCTGCGCCCTCGTCGCCTTCGGGCGGCAGGTCCGTCGTGCACAGGACTGCACTGGCTGCACGCATCGCGGCGAAGGTTTCGTCGACGTGCCAGGAAGGATCCTGGAATTCGATCACAAGCGGGATCGATGGTGGCCACGCTGCCAGGAGCGCCCCGAGGCGCGCATCCGCGAGGCCCGGATCTCTGCTGACCCGTGGGCCATCGCGCCGGATTTCGGCTGGAACGCGGAACAGGACTGCGCCAAGCCGCTCCCCGAACGCCGGGAGTGGTTCGGTCAACCAGGCGACGCTCTCCTCGGGGGAGCCGGACAGCGCACGGAACGCCGAGCCGCGCTGGGCCTTCACCGCGAATCGAAAGTCGGGCGGGGTCGCGCGCAGCCAGCCCGCAATCGCGGATTCGGTGGGCCGGCGCCGGAACGTCGCGTTCAGCTCCAGCGCCGGAAATCGCGAGGCATACACTGCCAGGCGATCCGCGGGGCGCGTCCCAGCGGGATAGAAGCGAGGCGTCCAGTCGGGGTAAGAGAACCCCGAGGTGCCGACGAGGAGGCGGCCGGGCTGCAGGCTGTGCTGCGGCGCCGCTGGCTGCGGGCCTGTCACGCTCGTCCCGCGCCCCGTTCGGTCAGGCTCGATCCCGCGAGCCGCAGGCTCGATCGGCGACGGACTTCATCGTCCGCTCCACCGTCTCGATGTCACCGCCATCGATCGCCGACAGGAAGTACTCCGCGATCCCGCGAAGGTGCGTCGGCGCGGCCGTCCGCAGTCGGTCGACGCCGGCGTCGGTGAGTGCGGCCTCCGCGCCGCGAAGGTCGCTGGAGCAGCTCACTCGGGCCACGAGTCCGTCGTCGACGAGCCGGTCGATCAGCCGGGTCGCGCCGCTCTTGGACAGCGTCAGCGCGTCGGCCAGGCGGCCCATCCGGAGACGGCGCTCCGGCGACTCGACCAGGATCAGCAGCGCCACGTACTCCTGGAGCGACAATCCATGCTCCGCGCGCAGGTCCTCGTCCAGCCGGCGCGAGACGTGCGCCTGCGCCGTGACGAAGGCGCGCCACGGCGCGAGCCGAGCGTCGCGCGACGTCAGCGGCGAGATCTGCGTGCTGGTGGTCGATGGCATGACCGCGTCATCGTACGGCCGAAGTCTTTGCACGGTCAACGACGGCGCGAGATGGACGCCGTCGCGACCGGCTAGCATCCCGATCGATATGACCACCTTTGACGTCGATGCGATCCGCGCCCGCTTCCCGGCTCTGTCCCTGACCCACGAGGGTCGGCCCATGGTCTTCTTCGATGGACCTGGCGGGACGCAGGTGCCGCAATCCGTGATCGATGCCGTTTCGAATTACTACCGCACGTCCAATGCGAACCACGGCGGCCCGTTTCCGACCTCCGAGCGTTCCGATGCGATCGTCGACGATGCACACACGGCAATCGCGGACCTGCTGGGCGTCGATGCCGACGAGATCACCCTCGGCCCGAACATGACCACCCTGACGTTCCACATCTCGCGGTCCATCGCCGCCTCGATGCGCCCGGGCGACGAGATCGTCGTGAGCGGCCTTGATCACCAGGCAAACGTCGATCCGTGGATTGCCGCGGCGCGTGACGCCGAGGTGATCGTTCGCACCTGGGAGCCGAATCTCGCCGACTGCACCCTCCGACTCGAGGACCTCGACGCGGTCTTGAACGAGCGAACGAAGCTCGTCGCTGTGGGCTGGGCGTCGAACGCGGTGGGGACGATCAATCCCATCGAGGAGGTCGTGAAGCGCGCGCACAAGGTGGGCGCGTGGGTGTTCGTGGACGCGGTCCATGCGGCGCCCCATCTCGCGCTTGATGCGCGCGCCGTGGGCGCGGATTTCGTCGCCTGCTCGGTCTACAAGTTCTTCGGGCCGCACGTCGGCGCGGTGTACGGCAAGCGCGAGATCACCGACACACTCCAGACGTACAAGGTCCGGCCGGCGGAGCACCGCTTCGAGACCGGGACCGGCAATTTCGAGGGTGACGCCGGCGCGCTCGCGGCCGTCGAGTACCTCGCCGATATCGGGCGGCAATACGGCGGCGCCTCTCCGGACAGCGACCGGCGCACGGCCCTCGGGGCCGGGATGCGCGCGATTCGCGCCTACGAGCTGGACCTGTATCGATACCTCGCGGCAAAGCTCACCGCGATCGATGGCGTGCAGATCGTCGGGCTCACCGCGGACGCGGACATGGATCGCCGGACGCCGACTGCCGCGATCACGATCGACGGCGTCGCGCCAAGGTCCGCGGCGGAGCGCCTCGGCGCGCGCGGCATCGCCGTCTGGGACGGCGACTTTTACGCGACCGGACTGATCGAGCGGCTAGGTCTCGCACCGGACGGCGTCGTGCGCATCGGCCTCACCCACTACAACACTCGCGCCGAGGTTGACCGCCTCGCTGCCGAGCTCACGGAGATGGCCCGCTAGCGGATCACGTACGTCGTGGCTGCCGTCGACGACCCGACGGACGGCGCCGCCTCCGACTGCAGGACAGCGGGCTCCCACCGATAGGTGCCCGGCGAGACGACTCGCGCGGCGTAGCCGTACTTCGCCGACCGTTCCGATGGTTCGACGCACCACGAGACGCGCTGCCCATCGCTCTCGTATGGGTAGATCAGCGTCGCCGGTTCCTCGCTGTCGCTCGACCCGCCGGTTGCAGCGACCGGGGCAAGGCCTGACGGCAGGATGTCCGTCAGGCGATAGCACCCGCCCGTCACGGCAGGCCCGAATGTGATCTCGAACTGGACTCGCACCAATCCATCGCTGGGCGAGCCCCCCGCGGGTGTGACCGTTCGCTTCACTGTGACCGTGGAGTCGGACGGAAGTGGCGCGTCGGTGGCCGTGTAGGTCGTGACAACCCCCAGCTCGCCGGCGAGGCGCTCCAGCGCCAGGCTGGCTCGCTGGGCCCTGGTCAGCACGAGCGAGTAGGCGCCACCCGGCGCCAGGTCGATTTCGTGTCGCTCGCCGCCCACCGTCCAAGCAAATCGCCCGGGCACACGGGGCAGCCACTCGAGCATCGACTGGACGTAGCCCATCTGCTCCAGCGGGAAGACGAACTCCTTCGACGGATGGTCGACGAGGTAGCGCGATACGTCGTGCGCCAGCGGGTCGCCGAGGCGTGCCGCGAGGAGCAGCAGGAGCCCAGACGCCTCCAGTGACTCGTCCAGCGTGGTCCCGACTCCGAGGCGCACCCACGGCCCCAGGCGCTGGCCGCTCGTGTCCAGAAGAATCCGCTCGATCGCTCGCGCGGCGGCGTCGTCGCCGGCCGCAGCAAGGCCGAGGCCCAGCCACAGCTGCTCGCGAACGGTCAGCGCGGCGACGTCGAAGCCGCGCAGCTCCTCGAGCACGTCGTCGCCGATCGCGGCGAGGCCCGCATAGGCGGCGATCCGTCGCTCGCGCTGGGCGTTTTCGTCTCCGAGCCACGCGGCAAATCCTTCGCGCAGGAGCTCGACGTTGACCAGGGACCTCGCCACGAGGGCCGCCTTCGCGCTCAGGAACAGGTCGGCCGATCCGTATGGCAGGAGGGTGATCCCGTTCTGCTCGTACCGATCGGGGGCGTAGCCGGTCGCGGCAAGGGCCCCATCGGGGAAGACGTACTCCTCGATCAGCAGCTTTCGGGCGAGCTCGGCGGCCGCGGAGCGGTCGAAGCGCGCGCTCTGCGAGGACGCCAGCTCATCCAGCAGTGAGATCAAGCGCCCGCGACCAGCGTCGGTGATGACGTAGGTGGTCAGGCCTTCGCCGCCGAGCGGGACGAAACCCGGTTGCACCAGCTCGTAGCTCGCGGCGAGGCTGCCGAGGCGGCTGTCCACGACGCGGACGGTTCGGATCAGCGAATCACGGAGGGTCGTGCCCGCATGGCTGACCGTGGCCGTGATCCGGATCGCATGTTCGCCAGCGGTCATCGCGGGTAGCGCGAGCCGTATCGCGGCGAATGCGGCGCCGTCGACCTTCGTCGGGGCGAGACCCAGCGTGGGGCTCTCGACGACGAATTGCACACGGTCCGTCGCAGCCAGCAAACCGCCGTAGGCGCGGAGCCGGAGGATCGGCTGGTCGCCGGTGAGGAATTCCGGGGCGAGCACCGCGTCCACGAAGAACGGCAGGCCCACCGGGATGAGCACGGAGGCGCTGCCCGCTTCGAGCCTTCCAGACACCGCGACCGCGGACATGTGCCAGCTCGTCACATCGTCGGACAGGTCGAACGCGACCACCCCGCGTCCGGCGGCGTCCGTGGAGATCCGCTGGAACGTGACGGTGTCCAGAAAGTCGTCTCGCTCTCCGCCGCCTTCGGCGCCGCAGCCACCGTAGTCCCGAATCGGGATGGCATGCGAGCGGTAGGCCTGAAGGAATCCCGACTGCGTCGTCGCGAGGAGTGCGTCTAGCGGGTCGAGGTCCTGCACGTGCCCGAGCGCATACAGCTTCTCGTCGATGCCCTTGACCACCACGTCGGCGCTGACGGGCCGTCCGGCCGGGTCCGTCGTCGTGATGTCCATCTTCACGGGGTCCCCCGGCCGGTAGCTTGCCCGGTCGGGTTGCAGCCGGATCGAGATCGTCTTGTCCGCGGGGTTGATGAGCACCTGGGCATCGGCAACGACGTAGCCCGAACCCGAAAGGCGAACGACCCGCACGGTGATGTTCGGGAGATCGGCTTCGCGCATGACGCGGCTGAAGGTCGACGCAGGCAACAGTGTCGCATCGAGGGAGCCGAGCCGGCCAACGAGGAACAGATAGCGGCCGTCCGCGGCGATGTCGCCGTTGCCCTCGTGCAGGGCCAGCGTGACGTCAGTGTCGAGGCCGCCTCGAACGGACACCGAGCCATCGCAGTTCTCGCCGTCCGCGTTCGCGGGGTTCCGAGGGGCGAGGTATGGCTGCCGCTGCGCCCCGTCCGCACTTGGCCGCGACGCGTACACGTTCGCGATGAATTTCCGGCCCTCGGGATCAACCGCGGTCAACGTGATCTGATAGCTGTCCTCGGGCACTGGCGCAGCCATCGAGAGCTTGAATGAGCCATCCGTCGCCGTGGTCAGGGTCGACGAGCCCATGGCCACCTCATTGACGTCATATTCGTACGTCGGCACGACCTTCTTCTCGATGAAGTCGTACGTCGTCCCGATCTGGCGGCGGACCGGGACAAGGTGCGAAATGGACGCCTCCACCGAGCCGCCCGAGATGACCTTGCCCTCCGCGTCACCGTCTCCGGGGATGCTCGTACCCGCGGCCAGCGCGGCCTCGAAGCCGGCGAGATCCGCCAACGACAGGGTTCCGGACAGGACGATCCGGTCGCCACTGACCGTTCCTTTAGCGTTCAGCCAGGTTCGGGCTGGAAAGCCAACAGCGGAGTCGCTGCCGGCGACCTGGCCCTCCTCCGGATGGACGGGAGCGACATCGATGTCAACGGCGAACCATGCCGATGCGGGCTGCGTCAGCGCGACACGCAGCACCACTGTCGCCTCGCCGATCGCGTTTGTCGTCGCCTCGGCCGTCTCGTCGCTCTGTTCCGTCAGGCTGAAGCGGAGCTGCATGTCCGGGACGGGCGTGCCGTCGTAGAACGATGCGCGCGCGGTGATGCGGACCTGGTCGCCGACGAGGTAGACATGGCGATCCGTCTCGACCTCGATGCGATAGGCGGGTTTGCGGATTTCGGTAACCGAGATCCACGTCGACGAGACGCGCTCACGCCCGACGAACAGATCAACGGTGTAGGTGGCTCGTGGGAGGTCCTGGAGCCGCAGGTCGGCCGTGAACACGCCACGACCGGTCGCGCTGACCGGGACTCGGAGGATCGGGGCTTCGGGCGAACCTTGCGATGGGCGAAGCCGAATCTCGATTCCTTCCGGGACGGACCGATCCGCGCGAGCTCGAATCGTTCCGAACACATGCACGATGTCCGTCTGCCGGTAGACGGTGCGATCGGTCTGGAAGAGCTGCCACCACCGGTTCCCCGTGTAGCCCTCGTACCACGAGGCTGATTCGCGGTAGGCCGAGCCGACCGTGAGACCGATGGGAACGACCAGGCGACGCCCATCCGGGGCGAAGACGCTGAGCAGAAACGCGCTGCGCTCCAGCCCGAGATCGAAATCGGTGTCGGTTTCGATGGCGCCGGTCAGCTGGTCTGGCGTCGCGACGCGCAGCAGGCCGTCGGCGTTGGTCTTGCCGAGGGAGCGACCGCTCCCGGTGGAGATCGTGGCGTTGGCGATCGACTTGTCGCTAGCGAGGTCGTTCACCCAGACGATCGTGTCCTCGGTCGCCGTCAGGGCGTAGGCGGACAGGTTCGTGACCTGGAGCAACAGCTGCGAAGGGGCGCCGAGCTGGGTGATGGTCGCGATGTAGCTGCCGGGAGCGAGTCGGACCGGGATCTGGATGGCGCCGCCGAAATCGGACGATACGAGGGTGCCGTTCACGTCCGCAACGAGCGTGAGCCCAGCCGTGGGCACCACGGCGGACGCGGAGGCGATTGCCCAGCCGTCCGGCCCGGCCAGCGTGGTTGCCGCGCTGACCACCGCCGCAAACGTCGGCAGGCGATGGATGGTGACTCCGATGGCGGCGGGTGTGGAGCCCGACGCCTCCTTGTCCTCGAGGCCGTCGACAAGCACCACGGGCAACGTGTCTGGTCGAACCTCCAGCATCGCCCGGCTGAACCGGATCCGAGGCCGCTGCGGAGTGGATTTCCCGGTCTCAAACCGGAAGACCTCGTCCGCCGCCAGGATCTCGGTGGAGCCGGTGATGCCCACGCCCCTTCCGATCGTGACGGTATAGATCGTGGCCTCGGCGAGCGGTTGCGCCGGAATGAAGGCCCAGGTTCGTCCGTGTGCCTCCAACCGGCCAGCCACAGCCGGTTCGATCGTGAAATGCTCGGACACGCCCGTTGAATCATCCTGGTCGAAGGTGACCTCGATGCCCGTGTTCAGCGGCACCTCGACGGCCTGGTGCCCAGGCAGCGTGCCGACCACGCGCAGTGGTGCGCGGGTGTGGAACGCCCACGTCCCAGCGAGCGCTCCGTCGGGCGTCTCCAGCCGGAATCGGTAGCGAAGGCCTTCTATGAGCCGTTCAACGGGTCTGATGACCACGATATCCGCCGTAGCCCCCGCGTCGACGTCGAAGCCGGTTGGCGGATCGATGCGAAGACCCCGGGCGAGCTCGATCGCCGGGGTCGCGGTCAGCGACCGCAACACGAACGAGGAGCCGGTCGCGACACCTGCCCGGTCGGTTTCGGTGGGGACGAGCTCTGCGAGCGGCGCGAACGCCGGGACGGCGAGGTCGGGCCACGGTTCCAGCGTTGGCGAGGGACCGAGGGTGGCGACCGGGGCGCTCGCTGGCCCCGATGTGGGGTTCACGGCCGCTGCGGTCGCGGACGGAGCGGGCGCGGGCGGGCGGGTCGTGATGAGCGTTGGCCCAACCAGGGCCGCGAGGACCACGACCATCCCAACCCCTACGACGAGCCTCGTCGCCGCCCTTCGATCGATCGATCCCCGACCCGGGTCAGACCCCTCGTTCACGCGACCACCTCTCCACCTGATCCTCCGCGCCATGGGACGCGCACGAGGCCAGGTTGTGTCGGCGGCCCGAGGTGACCGGCCGTCATCCTATCCTTTGGCCATGGCGTCGCAAGCAACCGGGACTCGAACCTTCGGTGGGCAGAGCAATGTCGCCCCGTTGCGCGAGGCGCTGCTCAAGGGGCCGGGGCCCGCGTTCGGGCGGGCTTTCGAGAATCCCGCCTACGGGTTTCTCCACCCGTGCAACCTCGAGGTCGCGAAGCGCGAGCACGCCGTGTTCTCGGAGCTGCTCGAGTCCCTTGGCACGACGGTCCACCAGCTGGACGTGGAGATCGACAGCCCGGACCTGCTCTACCCGTACGACCCGTTGATCATCACGGACCGCGGGGCGATCCCGCTGCGTCCCGGCAAGCCGAACCGGGTGCCGGAGTCCGGCGTGCTCGAGGAGTGGACGCTCGCCCACGGCATTCCCACGTTCGGCAGCATCGAGGCGCCGGGGACGATCGAGGGCGGCGACACGTTCTGGCTTCGCCCGGACCTGTTCTGCATCGGGCGAACGCTGCGAACCAACCAGGCTGGCGCGGACCAGCTTGCCGCGCTGGTGGGCGGCGACGTGCGCGTGTTCGACGTGCCCTACTGGAAGGGACCAGGCGAACTAGTGCACCTCATGTCCGTGATCAGCCCGATCGCGGATGACGTCGCCGTGGTGTTCATGCCGCTCCTGCCGGTTGGGCTGTGGCAACTCCTGCGCGACCTCGACTATCGCCTGATCGAGGTGCCCGAGGAGGAGTACTCCACGCTCGGCTGCAATGTGCTGGCCGTGCGCCCGGGGGTCGTCATCGCCGCCGAAGGCAATCCGGTCACGGCAGCGAAGATGGCGGCGCATGGCGTGGAGGTGCACACGTACCCGGCGTTCGAGATCGGCATGAACGGCTCCGGCGGACCCACTTGCATGACTCGCCCGATCCTGCGCGGTTGAGCGCGGCCCCGCCGCTGCGCGAGATCGAGCGCATGGCGGCGGATGCCGTCGATGCGGCGTGGACGGCCGACGCCGTCGTCCGCCTCGTCCGGATCCCGAGTGTCACGGGCGACGAGGGCGCGGTCCAGGACCTCGTGGCCCCGCTGCTCGCAGACGCGGGGGCGCGGGTGGAGCGCCTTGAGGTCGACCCCGCCGCCGCGCGTGCAGACCCTGATTGGCCGGGCGACGAGATGCCGCGCGATCGGCTGCCGATCGTGCTGGGTCGCCTCGGGCGGCCGGGGGGCCGCCGAATCGTGCTGGTCGGGCACGTCGATGTCGTGCCGGTGGGCGACCGCGCGACGTGGACGCACGACCCGTGGGCCGCGGAGCGCGTTGGTGATCGCGTGTACGGGCGTGGCGCCGTGGACATGAAGGGCGGCGTCGCGTCAATCCTGGGGGCGGTGCGGGCACTCGTGTCGTCTGGCCTCGCCGAGCGGCTCGGGGGCGAGATTCTGGTCGCCAGCGTGCCGTCCGAGGAGGATGGCGGGCAGGGGATGCTTGCCGCGATTCGCGCCGGCGTCACCGGCGACATGGCGGTCATCACGGAGCCGACGGGCCTCGAGGTCGTGATCGCCCACGCGGGCGCGATCACGTTCAAGCTCACCGTCCCGGGCCGCGCCGCACACGCGTCAGTGCGTCGCGAGGGGATCTCCGCGCTCGACAAGCTGCAGGTGCTCGTCCGCGCGCTGGAGGCCGACGAGACCGCGCGCAACAGCGCTGAGACCGACCCGCTCATGACCGTGCACGGCCTGCCGTACGCGACGATCATCGGCAAGGTGTCCGGCGGCGTGTGGGCGTCATCGGTGATCGACAAGCTCGAGGTTGAGGGTCGCTATGGCGTGAAGCTCGGCCAGACGTGGCGCGACGCGGCGCTAGACCTCCAGCGCTGCATCGATGACGCCAACGAATCCGATCCCTTCCTCCGCGACCACCCGGCGACGGTGGAGCTTACCGGCGGGAAGTTTTCGTCCTCGCAGGTTTCGGCGGATCACCCGCTTCCGGTCGGGCTGGCCGCGGTCGCGCACGCGGTGCTCGGCCACGAGCCGGAGATGGCCGGCGAGCCGTACGGCGCCGACATGCGCCTGCTCGTGAACGAGGGCAAGACACCGACAGTGATCTACGGACCCGGCGACAAGCGCGTCGCGCACTCCGCCGACGAGTGGGTTTCCGTGAACGAAGTCGCGGATTGCGCCAGGACGCTTGCCGCGTGGCTCGTTCGGGAGCTGATCGCCTAGCTCGCGCGTCGCGAGGTGGCGTCCGCTAGTTGGCGGTGCCCGCCGCGATGACGTGGCGCCGCGTCAGCAGCAGCCATACCGGCGCGACCACGAGCGCGACGCCGAGGAAGCCCAGCGTCGAGAACCCGGCAGCGGCCACGACCACGCCCGATCCGAGGCTCGCGACGGCCGAGGTCGTCCAGATCACCGCATCGGCAAGGCCCTGCACGCGCGCCCGCGCCGCGAGCTCGACGCCCGCGGACAGCATCGCGCTGCCGGCCACGAAGCCCAGGTTCCAGCCCCAACCGAGCAGGAACAGGGCGACGAAGAGGATCTCATCGTGCTCGGGCGGTGCGAGGCCGGCGAGCAGTGACGCGGCGATGAGCACGGCTGTGCCCAGGAAGATGGTTCGGATGTTGCCGACCCGCTGCGAGATCCAGCCGGACAGGGGCGCCAGCGCGAACATCCCCGCCACGTGGCCGCTGATAACGAAACCGACGGTCTCGAGCCCGTGGTTATGCGAGGTCAGATGGAGCGGCGTCATGGTCATGATCAGCACCATCGTCGCCTGGCCGGCCATCAGCGCGACGATCGCGGCCAGCACCGCCGGGCGGGCGAGGATCTCGCGCACCGGCACTGCGGGCGCGTCGGTTGATCGGCGGATGTTGGTCTCGTGGGCCAGGGCAAAGGGATCGGGCCGGAGGAATAGGAACGTCAGCGCGGCGGCGGCGCCCACGAACAGCACGGGGACCAGGAAGGGTCCGGCGTACTTCGGCAGCCCGACGCTCAGCGCCAGCCCGCTCGCGATGGGGGCCAGCCACGGTCCCACGATCCCGCCGACGGTCGAGCCCCAGACAACCAGTCCGATCGCCACCGCGCGGCCCTTGGGTGCCACCAGGTCTGCGGCCGCGTATCGGGACAGGTTGTTCGATGAGTTGCCGAACCCGATCACGAACGTGCCGATGAGGAGCAGGGGAAAGGAGCGGATGATGACGGCGACGGTCGCGATCAGCGCGCCGACGATGCCGATGAGGTAGCCGCTCGTCAGCCCGAGGCGGCGGCCACGCCGCGCCATGATCGACGACAGGGCGATGGCCCCGATCGCGGCGCCGAAGACCACGGCGGCACCTGGCGCCCCCGCGAGCGTCGCGGTGCCAAGCAGGTCCTGGCCCACGATCGCAGCCACGGTGACGGCCGCGAGATGCCCGGTGCTGCCCAGGGCGACGCTTGCGAACAGCGCCCAGCGGGTTCGCCGGCGCGCCCGATCGAGTGCCGGCTCGTCGAGATGGGCGGCTTCGTGGGCCATGAAGGACATCCCGCGGATGATAGGAGCGTTGCCCCCGACGGCGGCGCTCGGCGAAGAGAGTTAGGCGAAGAGCGCCGCGAGTGCCTCGTCGAACGCGACGGAATGGCGATCGACGTCCGCCTCGGTCGTAGCCGGCGACATCAGTGCCATGTTGTGGAACGGCGTCATCAGGACGCCGCGGTTCATAACCCACAGGTGCAGGAGGCGCTCCAGGTCCGGGTCCGCATGGGCGATCTGGTCCGCTCCATCCCGCGCGGGCTGGGGCATGAAGTGGTACTCGGCGCGCGCACCGAGGCGGGTCACGTTCCAGGGCGCGCCGTGCCGGGCGATCGAGTCGTTGACGCCGCGCTCCCAGCGCTCTGCGAGCGGGAGCATCCGCTCGAACGCCGATGTGGTGAGCACCTCGCCGAGCGCCGCGCGCGCGGCGGCCATCGATAGCGCGTAGCCGGCCAGCGTCCCGCCCACACCCCCGACGTCGGTGTCTTCGAAGGGGATGGTTGCGCGTACGCGCTCCGCGATCTCGGTGGTCATGCCATATGCCGCAACGGGGATCCCGCCGCCGATCGTCTTGCCGATCACGAGCATGTCCGGCTCGTACCCACCGGCGCCCGTGACGCCACCGGGACCGGCACAGATCGTGTGCGTCTCGTCGTGGATGAGGATCGTGCCGTGGCGCCGGGTGATCTCGCGGACGCCCTCGAGGTAGCCGGGATCCGGGAGGACGATCCCGACGTTGGTCAGCGCCGGCTCGATGAGCAGTGCGGCAACCTGCCGATCCGCGAGCGCACGATCCAGCGCGTCCAGGTCGTTGAACGGCACGACCCGCGTCGTGACCGACGGATCGACCTGCGGTCCCAGGTTGCCGCGGCGCGCGACGACCCGGTCGGTGCCGTCGCCGGCGAGGACAGCGAAGGTTTCGTCGACGGAGCCGTGATAGCACCACTCGTGCACGGCGACGAG
>JBDSZH010000059.1:0-10264 GCA_039925225.1 Candidatus Limnocylindrales bacterium
TGCGCGGTCTCCTCGACGCAGTCGGTCGGGCCATCCACGACGACCGTCACCAGGTCGGAATCGCGGGCCGCAAGGCTGGCCCGGATCGCCTCGGCACTGCGGCGCCGACGGTCCACGTCCTCGGCCACGACGCGGGCCACGAGGATCGCGAGTCCCGGCATCTGGAACAGGCCGAGCCCGATCCCGATGGACGACAGCTCCTCGGCCCCATAGCCGCGATAGAGACCGCGACCCGCGACCGCACACATCTCATCGTAGAGCTCCGGCCAGCCGACCCGGCGCCGACGATGGCAGAACCGGACGAAGTCGATGGCCTCCGATTCAGCCCCGGGCGAGGCGGCAAACGCACGTTCGCCAGCGTTCGTTCGGTCCATCGATAGCCGGTCCTCCAGTCCGTGTTTCGAGCACGCCCAGCCGCGGTCCTCGTTCGGCGCGCCGACGGATGCGGTCGGCCCGAACGCTCACGGGGGCCCATCGCCCGAGATTCCGTCCCTCTCGGAGGACCCTCGGTCGCGGTGGACTCGTATCGTAGGCCGCTCGTCGGTCGGCGAGTAGGGGGTTTGTCCACGAACTCGTCCACCAACTTGTCCACATGAAACGGACGTTCGGACGCCTCCTCATCCGAATGGGGGATGACGGGCTCGCTGCCTCCCGCGTCACGCCGAGCGGCGGTGAACGCCCAGGCCCGGCTTGCCCGACAGCCGCCAGCGGCAATCCTCACCCAGCTCCAGCCCCACGAACGGATCGGCGGCGAGGAGGAGGTTGCCATCGAGGTCGATCCAGTCCGCGAGCGACGCGACGGCCGCGGAGGCCGCGATCGCGACCGACGTCTCCTCCATGCAGCCGAGGAACGTCCGGAACCCGAGCTCCCGGGCGCGGGCCAGCATCGCCCGCGCGGGGCCGACGCCGCCGCACTTCGCGAGCTGCAGGCCGGCTCGCCGCTGCCGATCGTGGCAGACGAGTCGTGCGTCACGATCGAAGATCTCGACGCGCTCGTAGGTGTCACGGCGGGCGTCAATGTGAAGCTCGCAAAGTGCGGCGGGCCAGGCCCAGCCGCGCTGATGCTGGCTCGCGCCCACGAGCTCGGGTTCCGGACGTTCCTCGGCTGCATGGAGGAGACGTCGGTCGCGATCGCCGCGTCGGCTGCCGTCGCCTCGCTCGCGGACTGGGTAGACCTCGACGGCAACCTGCTCCTCGCCGACGAGCCGTTCGAGGGCCTCGTCCTGGGCGACGACTACCGCTGGCAGCTGTCCGAAGCGCCTGGTCTCGGGGTCGCGCGCCGGTCCTGAAGGCTCGGCGCGGGCCGAAATCTGGGCGCGGAATCGGGGCTGTGGATAAGTTCGTGGACGAAAAGGTGGAGAACCCCACTACCGGGAAAACCGGCCCCCGCCGTATCATCCCGGCACTGGAACGACCCTCCCGGGAAGCGGGTCATTCGGTCAAGAAGATGCCCACCAGGGGCCACGGTCGATCACGCCGTGGACCCGGGTTCGCCCCACTGCGCCCCCGACGGGATGAGGAGGATCGTATCGATGGTCGCGCGCCCAGCGACCCCGCACGCGATCACGGCTGACGCCGTGGAGTTCATCCGGTTCTGCTACGCCCGACGCCGGGTGGGCTGGCCGGAGCTCTACGACGAGATGTGCGCCGTGGCGAGCCGGGGCCTCTTCCGCGGCTGGGGCCCGGACGAGCTCGCGACCCACGGCATCGGGTTCGGCCTGTTCGAGATGCCAGTTCTGGCCTCCCGCGCGTGCGAGATCGTGGCCGAGGATCGTGCCCGGGCGAAGGCTGCCATCGTCGCCGATGCGCCCGTGGCCGAAGACCTGCTCGCGCCGGCAGTCGCCTAGCCCAGGGCTGCGCGCTATGCCCGGATCTGGCGCCTCGCCATCTCACCCTCGATCTGGCGTTCCGCCTCGACGTAGCCGTCGATCTGATCGCGCAGCTGGTTGGCCTCGGGCGTGTAGAGGTGAGCCTGCTGCTGGAGGATGTAGCTGAGCCGCCGGCTGGTCATCCGGACGTGATCAAGGTTCTTCATGAGCACGAGGGGATCCATCGCCGCCAGGTCGGACGGGTGGTACATCTGCTTCACGGCGGCATTCTAGCCGGGGTCAGACGGCGCGCGGTCCCCGGGGCGGCCACGTCCAATCGACCGGCAGGTGTGCTGCCCCGAGCGCTCGGCGGCGACCAGCCTCCGATGCGCCGAGGATGACGATCCGGTCCACTTGCGTTGCACGACCCGCCTCGGCGCCCCACAGCTTGGTCATCTTGCGGTGGGCGTGGACGTCGTCGGCGGCGATCCCGGCGAGCCGGAAGCCCGCCGGCGCCGCAGCCGACTCCCAGACCCGCTCGGCAAGGTCGTGGCCGTCGGTCACATCGCGACCGCGATCCGTGGCGACGTCACCGACCACGAGGACCACGATGCCGTCATCGGTCATGGCGGGCCGGAGGTCCGTGAGCACCGTGCGCATGAAGTCGAGGTACGGAGCGCGCCGGTGGGCGTCGTCGAGCGATGCGTCGATCGCCTTCGAGTCGAAGCCGAGGAACCACGTCCGGAGCCAGTTGTAGTAGCCGTACTTGACCACGCGCAGGTACGGCGGCGAGGTCACGACGAGGCGCGCCCGATCGGGGAGCCCGCGCGCCCGCAACGCCTGCCTTGCGCGCGTACCTGCATCCCGCGCGTCGCCCAGGAGCGCGAGCCCGGTCGCTCGCGGCAGCGGATCCCGGAAGAGGCGGTTCAGCTTGGCGTCCAGGCCGTCGAAGGCGTCGCGCTCCGGGGAGGAAAACGAGGTGCGCGCGGCGAAGTCGCGGACATAGCGCGGCGCCATGCTGAACGTGTTCGGCATCAGCGTTGACAGGTAGGACGGGCTTTTCCCGTGGAGGATGCCCGCGATCGCCGCCGCGAGGAACCGATCGACGGGCACACGCAGGTCCAGCGCTTCCCGGAGGAACAGCACCTGCGCGAAGGTCCGCGGGTGGAACGCGAGGGCGACCTCGGCCGGGACCGGGACGGGCCCGCCGGTCGCGGGCGCTGCCTTGATCGCGGTGGCGAGGTCGCGCCAGTGGCCGGCACCGGAGGCCCACGCGAGCCGAAGCGCGGTGGCGCGGGTCCGGGCCTCCGCGGCGCTCGGCGCCTCCACCTTGGAGGCGGTCAGGAGGTGCGCGAACGGGTTGAGGTCGTTGCCGACGCCGATCCTGCCCTCCGCCGACGCCTGGAGCGGCGCCGTGCCGCGCCCGGAGAAGGGATCGAGGACGACGTCACCCGGCCGGCTATATCGGGCGATGAACGCGTGCGAAAGCGCTGCCGGGAAGCTCGCAAGATACGAGCACATCGGGTGCAGCGAGTGGCCCCACAGGCGGGGCTGGGCCTTCCACTCTGGCTCAAGCTCGAGGCGTGGAACGCCAAGGCCAAGCTCGAGCTGATACATCCTGCCGCTGGTTGGGCCCGCGGTCATCGAGCGATCTGCACTCCCGATCCGGGCCCGTTCGGGCCACCGGGCCGCGCAGCATAGCAGCCGCGATTCGCGGCTACGGGTTGAACAGGACGATGTCGCGGAGCAAGACGTCGCCGATCGGGCGCAGGTACAGGTCGTCGTAGAAGATCACCCCGCCACCGGCGTCCGGCGGCGGCGTTGGCGTAACGATCGTCAGGTTGTACAGGTCGTCGAAGAGGGCCTGGGCGTCGGCGGCGGCGATGACGAACGTGAATGGCGCGCCGCTGACGTCCTGCACCAGGGCGTAGGCAGGCCCGCCGACGAGCAGCGGGGCGAGGTCGAAGCGGACCTCCGTGAGGTCGCCCTTCGAGCCGTCCACCGCGCTGTACGGGTAGTGCCATTCCGTCCACGTCGCCGTGACCGGGAGCGTACCGGTGGGTGTGTTCGTGAACGAGACCAGTCGGGCGCCCTGCGCCTTGCCCTGGAAGCCCGCCAGCATCGTAAGAATTCGAGCCTTGACGTCCTCTCGGCATGGGTCGTTCGGCCCGCACTTGAAGGTCACCATCGCCGTCTCGAAGCCGTTCGTATCGCCCGCGACGACGAGCGAGTCCGGCGCGCCGAGCTTGGGTGTCGGGGTCGGACCTTCGGTGGGCGTCGGCGGCTCGGTCACGGGCGTCAGGGTGAGCGGCGGCTCGGTGATCGGCGGGACGCTCGGCGAAACGACAGCCACCGGTGACTGAGTGGCACCTGCGGGATCGAAGCCGAGCATGCGGGGGAGCACGAGGACGGCAGCGATCGCGGCAACGAGCAGGCCGCTCGCCGGCTTTACCCAGGTTGGGATGATTGCGCGCTGCTCCAGCGTGGCGGGGAGCTGATACGAGCCCGCGGTCGGCTCATCGATCTGGACCGCGAACGGAACGCGCTTGGCCGATCCCAGCCAGAACGTCGTCTTCGGCTTGACCTTGGCACGGATCGTTGCCGACCCACCGGGCCGCAAACCCGCGCGCGCTGGCAGGACCTCGAAGTTGAGGAGCCGATCCGGGTCGCTCGCCTTGACGGAGACCTCGGCGACGGAGTTGCCGACGTTCTGGATCGTCAGGTCGTGGCTCGCCGAGCGGCTGCCCCGCGACGTCTGCGGGACGATCTCGGACGCCAGCTGCACGAACGGCGCGACGACGATGTGCCCCTCCTCAACCGTGGAGGCGCTTGCGTCCGAGGCAGCACGAACGGCGACCCCGAACGGATAGGTGTCGGCGGCGGGATCGGGCGCGCGCGGCGGTCGGAATGTGATTCGCGCCTCGCCCTCCTTGTCCGGGAACAACCGGAGGGAGGGCGGATCGACCGACACCCATGGCGACGTAGGACCGACGACGCTGATGTCGAACTGGTCGACGATCGAGCCCCGGTTCCGGACCCGCACGACCAGCGAGGCCTCTGCGCCGGGGTCGACTTGCAGATTTGCGGGTTCGATGGTGGCGAGGACGCTCATGTGCCGGAGTCTACACCGGGGTTTCCGGAGACTTACACTCCCCCGGTCGGCGCTCCGGCATGAGACAAAGGGGACCCCCGAGTCGTGACCAAATGCGGCGTTTGCGGATCGGAGAACGAGGCAGCCGCGCTGTTCTGCGGTACGTGCGGGAGTCCGCTCACTCCCGGCGAGGCACAGGCGATCATCAGCGATGAAACGACTGCCGTCGTCACCGAGCGGGTGGAACCGGACGAATCCGTCGTTCCAGGCAAGGGCGGCGCGCGACGAGACCTCGGCGTCGGCGGCGGCACCCCGACCGTGCTCGACGGCCCACCCAAGGGGACCGAGACCGAGGTGATCGCGGACGTCGAGACGACGCCCGGCGGCCTGACCATCACCTGCGGCGTGTGCGGCACCGTGAATGACGCGAGCCGCCAGTACTGCCGCAAGTGCGCGAACGATCTCAAGCCTGCTCCACCGCCACCACCACCACCGCCACCGCCACCACCCGCGCGTCGCATCTCGCCGCTCGCGCTTGCGCTCGGCGCCAGTGCGGTCGTCGTCGCCATCGCCCTGGTCGGCGTGGTTCTGCTCGGCGGCGTCACCCCTGGCGCCACGCTCGGTCCGACTGCGAATGGATCGCTCGCCCCGAGCCAACCCGTCGTCGGGCCGACCGATGGAGCTACTGCCATTCCGGGCCCGACCGCCCGAACGTTCTCCGAGGGCGAGCTCAGCGGCGAGATCGCCTTCGCGTATTGCCCGAAGAACAAGGACTGCGCGATCTATCTCCGACCGGCCGATTCATCCGCGGACGCCCGTCGGATCATTGGTGTAACTGGCGTGGACGCGTTGGACCCGACGCTCTCCCACGACGGGAAAAAGATCCTGTACGCGGTGCCATCCGGCCTTCGGATCGTCACGATCGCCACCCAGAAATGGGTGGAGCAGTCGAAGGGATCCGGTGACAAGAACCCGGACTGGGCTATAGGCGACACGGTGATCACGTTCGCCGGCCGCCGCGCCAGCAGTGGGGGCGATTTCGAGATCCGCACCGATGTGACCACGCCATGCGTCGCTTCCGTTGCCGTCACCGACAACGATTTCCTCGATAACGACCCTGTGTTCACGCCCGATGGCAAGTCGATCGTCTATGTCGCCGGCGACGGCGATGAGCGCGAGCTCGTGCTCTTCAACATCGAGACGGGCGTCGTCAGGGCCCTGACGAACGACTCCTTCTCCGACGAGGATCCCGCAGTCTCGCCGGACGGAACCGAAGTCGCCTTTACCAGCCAGCGCGGAGGGACCGACGGGTTCAACCTGTACGTGCTGAACATCGCGACCCTGGAGATCACCGCCCTGATGCCGCCGATGCCCGGTGACGAACTGGACCCATCGTGGTCGCCCGGTGGCCGATACATCGTGTTTTCCGGCGGCCCTGAAGGCAGCGAGGACCTGTTCATCCTCGATCGGTCGGACAGCAGCGTGACTCCGTTCACAAGTGCGAGCGGCCGCGACCTCGGGCCATCCTGGCGCTGAGCAGGAACCCGCACGGGGTCTCGATCACGTAGAAAGCGCTGGACCCGGCGGGTTCCAGAGTGGCACCATACGAAACCCTTCCCGTCGACCGGTTCGAGACCGTCAGGGGGTCACACGTTGCCAGAGGAGCGGCACGACAATCGTGCCCAGCGCCCGGTGTCGCCGGGTGCCCAGCCGTCCTCGGTCGTGCCCGCGAAGGTCCGCGTCCCGACGGCAGAGGCGCTCCCGCGCGAGCGCCTCGAAGCCCAGCTCGCGGCGGCGGTGGAGCGGCACCGGCTGACGCTGGTCATCGCGCCTGCGGGCGCAGGCAAGACGACGCTGCTGTCGCGCTTCGCCGCATCGACGCGACTCCCCGTGGCCTGGTATCGGGCGGAGACGTGGGACGACGACCCGACGAGGATGCTCCGTCATCTCGAGGCCGCTCTCGGGTCCGTGCTGCCCGGCCTTCCCTCCGGCTGGGAGGACATCGAGGATGCCGCTCGCGGGCTGGAGGAGTGGTCCGGCGGGCCGGCCGCGTTGGTCATCGACGACCTCCATGCGCTCGAGGGCACGGCCGCCGAGGCGGTGCTCAGCCGCCTGGTGGATTACGCACCACCCTGGCTTCGGATCGTCGCCGCCTCGCGCCGGCGCCCGGACTTCAACCTGCCACGCCTGCAGGTCTCAGGCGACCTGCTCCAGATAGAGGGTGACGACCTTCGCTTCCGGTCGTGGGAGGTCGAGCGGCTGTTCCGTGACTTCTACGGAGATCCGGTACCGCCCGGGGAGCTGGCAGTGCTCGCCCGGCGGACGGAGGGCTGGGCCGCCGGGCTCCAGTTGTTCCACCTGGCGACCCGTGGCAAGTCGGCTGACGAGCGCCGTCAAATTCTGGGCGGAGTCGGCTCGAGCACGCGGCTGCTCCGTGACTATCTTGCCCGGAACGTCCTCGCTGAGCTGCCCGAAGAGCTGCGGCGCTTCCTCGTCGATACGTGCGTCCTCGTGCGGCTCACCGGCGACCTCTGCGACGAGCTGCTGGACCGACGAGGGAGCGCGCTGCTGCTCGAGGAGCTCGCACGCCGCCAGCTGTTCACGGTCGTGGTCGACGAGAGCGAGGGGTCGTATCGCTACCACGAGGTGCTCCGGTCGCATCTCGATCGCATGCTCGTGGAAGAGGTCGGCGAGTCGGAAGCGCGGCGCCGCCACCTCCGAGCCGCGAGCCTCCTCGAGCGGAGCGGGGCCCTGCCCGAGGCGCTCGTCGGCTACTGCCGAGCCGAGGACTGGCCCGCGGTCGCGAGCCTTGTCGGCAACCGAGGAGAGCAGGTCGCCGACGGCCCGGGCCTGCGGCTGGAGCTCCTGCCGCCCGCCCTCGTGCGTGACAGTCCGTGGCTCGCGCTCGCCGCCGCCCGGCGCGCGCGGGCCGAGGGTCGCTGGGCCGCCGCCCTGGAGTCGTACGCGCGCGCCGAGGCCGCGTTCGGCGCCTCGATCGCCGGATCTACGTGCCGCCGGGAACGCCTCGCCCTTGCCGCGTGGCTCGACCCGGTGGCGATCCCGCCTGCGGATTGGACCGGCGTGCTCCGATCCGGTCTCGTTCGCGAGCCGCTCGCCGCGGCGCGAGATTCGCGCCTGGACCCGGAGCATCGCGAGCTGGTCCGGGGGCTCCTGCTTCTTGCGGCCGGCGAAGTCTCGGAGGCGCGGCGGGCATTGACGGAGGCATCCCAGCTTGAGGAGCTGGACCCGTCGCTGGGCGCCGCGGCCGCCGTTGGCTCGGCAGTGGCCGCCTTGCTCGCTGGAGAGGCGGGCGCCGCCAGGCAGCTGGCCGACGCGATCGACATCGCGGAGCGCACCGGCCTGCCCTGGCTTGCCCGCATGGGCCGGCTCGCCGCGGGCATCGGCAGGACCGAGATCGAGCGGTTGCCATCGGGCGACACCGTCGCCGCGGATGCCGTCAGCGCCGAGGCCGACCCGTGGGGCGCTCTCTTCGCGGCCCTCGTCGAGGCCTGGGTCGCGGAACCCGTGCGTTCCGAGGCCGCCGGCGAGTTTCGCGTGTCCGCGGCGGAGCGCGCCGCATCGCTCGCGCGTCGGCTGGGTGCCGGCGTGCTTGAGGCGCTCGCCCGCGGCCTGGCCGCGTACGGCATGGCGGAGACCGGCAATCCCGAGGCGCGCGATGCCGCACTCGCGGTCGAGACGCTCGCTCGGGCCACGGGCACGGCCGGCCCGCGCCTGCTCGCCTACGCAGCGCTCGTGGACGCAAATCCCAGCCGCGGCCCCGAGTACCAGCTCCTCGCGGACAACGTCCAGCGCGAGACCGGCCTCCGGCTTCCGGTGCCGGCTCGCGGGCCTGGGTCCGTAGCGATCCGCGGCTCGGCGATCGGGGCGGCGGCACCTCCGCCGACGGCGGGGTCCATCGCAGCGGACGGACGAATCACGCTCCCGCCGCTCGCGCGTCCGGAGGGCCTCGAGATTCGCGCGTTCGGCGCGTTCACGGTCGAGGTCGGCTCGCGCTCCGTCGCGCTGGACCCGGTCAAGCCCCGGGCTCGTGCGGTCCTGCGATTCCTGGCCGTGCGGCCTGGGGTCGCCATCCACCGCGAGGTGATCCAGGAGGCCCTCTGGCCGGACGTCGATTCGCCGACGGGAGCTCGGAGCCTGCACGTGGCGGTGTCGGCCCTGCGAGGCCTGTTCGCAGAGGCGCTCTCGGTCGACTCGACGCGGCTCATCGCCCGCGAAGGCGACGCGTACCGGCTTGCGGTTGACCCCGGACAGGTGGACGTGGGCCGGTTCGAGCGGCACATGTCGCGGGGGCGAGCCGGTCGGAACGGGACGGCCAAGCCGGGTATGGGCGTCGCCGACTTCGCGGCTGCGCTTGCGCTGTATCGCGGCGACCTCCTGCCACAGGACGGGCCTGCCGAGTGGGCCGTGGAGCGGCGCGAACACTTCCGGCGCGAAGCCGTCGAGGCGGCGACGATCGTTGCCGAGGATGCGCTCGGATCGGGCGATCTCGACGAGGCGATCCGGATCTGCCGGCGCGGCCTGGAGCTCGATCGGTTCCATGATCCGCTATGGCGAGTGCTGATCGCCGCGCGCGACAAGGCAGGCGACCCGGGCGCGGCGAGTCGCGATCGACGGGAATACGCCTCGATTCTCGAGGGCCTTGGCCTCAGCCCGGATCTGGCAGTCCACTCCGCCTGACGGGAACCTGGATCAGGAGCCGCGCCACCAGGGGTTCTTCGCTTCGGGCTCCGTCGTCGATTCCATCAGCGCCGTGCCGCACTTCATGCAGAACCGACGCGCGGGGTTGTTCGGCGTCGAGCAGTTGGGACAGATCCGCGGCGGGATGACCTCACCTTCCGGCATCTTCTGCCCGCACCTCATGCAGAACCGACGCTCCGCCTTGTTCCCGGTGCCGCAATTCGCGCAGATGCGCAGCAACTCGGGTGCCGCCTCGGCCGACTTGACCGGCGCAGTGCCCGGGACGACCTCGTCGTCGCCCGAGCCTGACGCCGGTGTCGCAGTCGTGCCGTCCTGCCCGGCCGCTTCCGATTCCGCCACTTCCGACGCTGTATCCGCCTGACCCGGCGTTGAGGTGACGCCTCGACCAGCCGCTCGGAGGGAGGCTCGATAAGCCTCCCGGGCGGCTTTCGCAGCCGCGGCGCGTTCCGCCTCGCGTGCCGTCCGACGCGCCTCGATCCGTGCGAGGCGCAGGGACTCCTCATCCGCGGCGGCCTGCTCGGCGATTCGATCCGCCTCAGCCTGTTCCGCAGCGGCCTTTGCGTCCGCCTCGGCTTGTTCGACAGCTGCCTGCTCGGCAGCAATTCGGTCGACCTCGGCGCGCTCCCGAGCCAGGCGATCCGCCTCC
>JBDSZH010000060.1:0-5875 GCA_039925225.1 Candidatus Limnocylindrales bacterium
TTCTCGCTGTACTGGTACGGCATCGCCTACGCGGTTGGGCTCGCGGGCGCCTACACGATCATGGTTCGCCAGGCCCGGCGTTTCGGCCAGAGCCCCGCGATCATCGGCAACAGCCTGATCGTGATCGCCATCGCTGCACTCGTCGGCGGCCGGCTCTACCACGTCATCGATCAGTGGCAGCTGTACAAGGACGACCTGCTCAAGATCGTCCTGCCGCCGTACAGTGGCCTCGGTGTCTTCGGCGGGATCGTAACCGGCGCGATTGCCTTCCTCGTGCTCGTCCGGTATTACCGCGTGTCAGCGTGGCGCTGGGGCGACATCATCGCGCCGGGCATCCTGTTCATGCAGTTCGTGGGCCGGATCGGCAACTTCTTCAACCAGGAGCTGTACGGGCCACCGACCTCGCTCCCGTGGGGCATCGCCATCGATTGCGCCCATCGCGTCGTCGAGTACCCGTGCACGACCTTTCCCCTCGCGACGACTCACTTCCACCCGCTGTTCATGTACTAATCGCTGTCCGGGCTGATCGGCGCGGCCGTGCTCATCTGGCTCTCGACGCGACCGCGGCCGTGGCTCCGGTCCGGCGATCTGCTCTCGATCATGTTCATCTGGATCGGGACCGTGCGGTTCCTTCTGGAATTCCTGCGCATCGGCAACTGGCGGATCGGCGATATCCCGACGGCGCAGATCTTCGGCGTCGGTTTCGTCGTGGTCGGCATCGCGATGCTCATCATTCGCCACCGACAGGAAGCGCCGATCCTCGAACCTGCGCCGCCTCGTCCGGACGACGAGGACGGTGGTCCCCGTGGCGACGGGTCCGACTCGCCCAACTCTGGTGATGATGACTTCAAGGACTTCGACGAGGCCATCAAGGCCCGCGGCTGACCCGGCGATGCCCGACCAGCCACTCCCGAAGACCCGCCGACCCCGCGCCCGGCTCAAACCCGAAGCCCTCGCCGCTGCCCGCGGGGGCGCTCGTGAGGGTCTCGACTGGCTGGGCCGCGCGCCCGAGGCCCGCGCCTCGCTGCTGTACCGGCTGTTCCGTCTCGTCGTCCGCTTCGTGCTCTTCGGCGTGCTGCGGTTCCGCATCGAAACGTCAGGCCAGGAGCACCTGCCGGAAGGCGGTTACCTCCTGATCGCCGGCGCCCACCGCGGCTGGATGGACCCATTCGTCGCGATGCATGCCGTCCCGCCGGAGCCGCGCTGCTGGTTCCTCGGCAGCGGGCCGTCGACGTTCACGGCGCGCTGGCGGGAGTGGCTCATCCACCGGCTCGGCGGCCTATTGCCGGTCTGGCGCGGAGGCCTCGGGATCGCGGGCCACGTCCGATCCGCGCGGGCCGTCGTGGACGCCGGCGCCGTGTTCGTACAGATGCCCGAGGGCAACATCAACGGCCCGGCCGGGCGGCTGGGGTCATTCCGACCGGGCGCGGCCCTGATCGCGCTGCGAACCGGTGCGCCGATCGTGCCCCTCGCGATCGCCGGGACCGAGGAGCTGTACGTCGGCAAGCGCATGGCGTCGCAGCTGCTGCCGCCGACCACCGCGCGGGAGCTGATCGGCGAGGGCTGGGACGGGGTGCTGCCCGAGCCGGATTCCCGAGCCGAGCTGGATCTCGCCCGTCGAGCCACCGAGGTGCTGGCGGCCCGCATCGGGCCTGTGGTCGAGGCGCTCTACCCGCTGACGGTCGACCCACCGTCGCGCCCCCGAAGACTGCGCCGGCGACTGACGTGGCTCCTGCTCGGTCCGGGGCCGCTCGAGATCTCGGGCTGACGCCGACCTAACCCAGGAACAGGATCGCGAGCACCGCGACGAGCGGCGGCACAGCCTGGATCGTGGCCGCGCGCAGGAATTTCGGATTGTTGAGGAACAGGACTACGCCCGCGGCGATCATCGAGCCGCAGGCGAACAGCGTCACGGCGCGGCCGCCGGCGAGATCGCCGGTGGCGACCAGCGTGATTCCGATCACCACGCCCGCGGCGAGGAACAGGTTGTAGAAGCCCTGGTTGTAGGCAAAAGATCGGGTGGTCTCCGCGTCGGCCGCGGACTCGAGCCCGAATCGGCCCCAGACCGCCGGCCGCATGAACCAGAGACTCTCCAGCACGAAGAAGTAGACGTGAATCAGCGCGGCCACGGCGGCGGCCCCGACGGCAAGGAGGTGCATGGGCCGCATTGTGGTCCTCTGGCCAGCGCTGCGCTGCCCATTACGGCGTCCCCGGCCAGGAGGCTCCACCGCGGACGGTCGATCCGCAGTCGCCGCCCCGCCGCCTCGGTCGACGACTCACGTGGCTGCGGCTGAGTCCGGGACCGCTCGATCAGTCTGCCGGGGGCGTAGGCTCTGGACGATGGCGGTCCCGTTCGTCGGTCGCGAGGACGAGTTGCGGGCACTGCGCGCGCTGATATCGACCGCGCGGCGTGGCGGGGCTCCGACGGCTGGTCTGATAACCGGCGAGCCGGGGACCGGGAAGTCGAGGCTCCTCCGCGAATCCCTGCGTGGAGCAGATCCTGACAGGACCGTCGTGGTGGCGGGTTTTGAGCCCATCGAGCCGATCCCCTTGGCGGCACTCGGGGACCTCGTTCGGCGTCTGGCCACGGTTCCCGGCGATGGCCCGCGGCTTGCGTCGCTGGTGTTCGGGTCCGATGAGCGCCGGGGTGCGACGGCACTCCCGGTCTTCGAGGCTACGCACCGTGCGGTGATGGCATTTGGCCCGCTCGTCCTCGCAGTCGACGATCTCCAGTGGATCGACGCCCAGTCAATGGCGCTCCTGCACTATCTAGTCCGAGCCGCGGAGTCGTCGGCGCGTCCGCTTGTCGTGCTCGCCGCTTCCCGGCATTCTGCGGCGGCCGCGACCTTCGCCAAGGGGATCGACGGGATGCTGCCCGACGCGCGACGGCGCACCTTCGATCTCGGCGGCCTCCCGCGCGACGATGGGGTCGCCCTGGCCCTGGCGATCGATGCAGGACTCAGTGAATCGGCCGCCGAGGAGGTGTGGCGCCGAGCAGCCGGATCTCCGTTCTGGCTCGAGGCGCTGGCCCGAGCGCACGACGCTGCCGATGCCCTCGACCTTGTCGGCGAGCGCTTGCGGTCCATCTCCGCCGATGCCGCCGACCTCGTGAGCGCACTCGCCGTGGTGGCCCGTCCCGCGGCGCGCGAAGAGCTTGGCGCACTCAACGCATGGCCGACCCTCCGGCTCGATCAGGCGATCCACGAGCTCGTCGCCTGCGGTCTCGTGTCAGAGCTGCCGGGAGCGGTCCGGCTGGCCCACGACCTCGTCCGAGAGGCCGCAAGCGCGACGGTGCCGGCCGCAACAGCTCGGCGCCTGCATACCCGAATCGTCGACGTAATCGAGGCCAACGCCGGCGATGACCTCGCGCTGCTGGCGGAAGCGCTCGACCATCGCACGGCCGCAGGACTTCCAACCCTGCCGCTCGGGAAGCGACTCGTCGCGTCGCCCGGCCGTCGACTGATCGGCCCGGACCTGTTTCGTCGCCTGTCGGTGATCGCGGACGCGCAATTGGCGGGCACCGCCGACCAGCTCGAGCTCGACGCGGGGCTGGGGAAGCTCGCGAGTGAACAAGGGCAGCAAGACCTCGCGATCCGGCATTGGAGCCGCGTCGCGATGACGGCCGAAGACGTGCGCGAGCGGCAGCATGCCGACCTCGAGGCAGCGCGGGCGGCATACGCCGCCGGGCGAGCAGCTGACGTCATCGCCCACCTGGAGCGGGCTCGGTCATATCCACTCGACGCCATCACGGCGATCCAGCTCGACACGGTCGAGGCGGAAACCTTGCTGTGGGTGGAGCACCAGACGGCGCGGGGCGCAGAGGCAGCGCAGCGAGCGATGTCGCGCGGCCGGGAGTTGGCGGCATCGGCGGGAGGGATCGGCGGCTTGCCGCGAGGGACCCGAGCTGCCCTCCTGGCTGCCCTCGGCGCCGCCAATGACGCTGCACTCCAGGAGGAGCGCGCTGCAGACATCGTCCAGCTGAGCCGAGAGGCGCTCGAGATTGCCGATGGCCTCGGCGAGGAGGCCCGACTGGCGGCCCTCATTCGAACGGCCTTCCCGGCCCGGACGCTCGGCATGTGGCGCGAGGCCGAGGAGCGCTACCAAGAAGCATGGGCCATCTCCCACCGGCTCATCCTGCCCATCTCCATGATCGAGGCCGGCCTGGGGCTTGCGCGTGTGCTCCACAGTCTCGGGCGCATCGATGAGGCACGGGCAATCGCGACGGAGACCAACGCGCTGGAAGCTCGGATACGGCCATGGCTGAGCTGGGACACGAGCCAGGCTGTGCTCCACGTGATCGAGCTCTCCCTCGGGGAGCCTGGCGCGATCGGTCGCCTGCGCGACGACGCGCGACGGGTGGACCCGCACTTCGGCGTCGCCGTCCACCAGCTCGCGGCAGTCTGGCTCTCGCGCTTCGCGGAACGGTCGGCAGCTCGGGACGTCGAGCTCGAGCTCGAGGCGGCGCGAGCTTGCTCTGCCGAGGCCCGATGCCCTCGGTGCGACCGCGAGCTCCTCGTCGTATCCGCAGAGCTCCATGCCCGTCACGGTCGAGTGGACCAGGCCCGGCGCGAGCTGGCCGAGTGGGAGTCGACGTACCACGGTCCCGGCTACACCGCCCTGCGCGCATGGCGCGCCCGCGCGCGGTCGGCCATCGCGGTCGCATCTGGCGACCCCGCGGCACCTGACCTGCTCGCCGAGGTCGCGATGGCTTCGGATGCCATGGGCGAGGCCGAAGACGCGGTGTGGGCTCGGCTGGACCTCGGCCGTGTCCTGCGCGCGTCGGGTGATCGGCAGGGTGCCGTCTCGGCGTACGCGCAGGCAGCGGCCCGAGCACGAGAGCTCGGAGCAGTGGGCGCTGGGCGCATGGCAAGCCGGGCGCTGCGTGAGCTTGGCGTTCGTGCGTGGCGCCGCAGCGCACGTCAGGCCGGCGCCGGTGCGCTGCGCGACCTGAGCGCTCGAGAGCTCGAGGTCGCGCGCCTCGTAGCCGAAGGCTCGAGCAACCGCGAGATCGCGGACCTGCTCGCAGTCTCCCCGAAAACGGTGGAGCGCCACCTGACGAACAGTCTCGCCAAGCTCGGGGCTCGCAATCGCACGGAGCTGGCCGCACTCGTGCACACCGGTTTGGTACGGGGTTCTCCCGATGATTGAGGGTCGCCACCTGCCATAGCGTCGCTGGAACGACCTCAGAGTTGGGTCGAGAAGCGCGGGAGGTCGGCGATGGCGATGGCGATGCTCATCGGGGGCAGGGACATCGGTCAGCCCGTCGTCGGCCCGATGGCGGTGGGTCGCCTCGCTGCCCTCGGGATCACCCGCATCTCGCTCCTCGGCGATCAATCGGGCTTCGGGGTCGTGCTGGAGGGCTGGGCATTCGACCCCGCCCGAATCGATGAAGCCGTCCGGGCGGTGTTCCCGGAGCGGAGCGATGCCGTCCGCCTCTTTCGTGAGATCGAGCAGGTCGCGGTGTCGCTGCCGGCATTCGAGAGGAGGTCATCATGATCAAGCACAGGCGCAGCATTGGTCTGGCTCTGGGTACGCTCTGGGTTCTTTCGGTCGGCGTCGGATCTGTGCTGGCGCGGGACAACGTGCCCGACTACGCCAACTGCATGGGCAAGGACATGGGTGCCTGGGCGCGTGAACTCCGTTCCGACTGGGGCCATCTCGTGGCCGATGAGGCGAGGGGCGAGGCCTTCGGGGAGCGTAACTGGGGGCAAGCGATGGTCGTTCACCTTCGCGGTGGCTACTTCGGCGAGCCGGGCATAACTTGCCAACCGTGACGATCGCGTTCGTGACGGGCACACGTTTCTGACCTTCAATTTCGAGGTCGTCGTCACCGCCAGCGATGAAAACAACGATGACCAGACCATCTGGTACTGGG
>JBDSZH010000061.1:0-39944 GCA_039925225.1 Candidatus Limnocylindrales bacterium
GTTCGGTCCTCGACCTGGCTCGCCAGCGCCTCGCCAACGTCGCCCTGGGTGACCGAGGAGGCGCCGAGCTTCGGGCCGAGCGCCATCGTTCCCGTTGGCTCGCCGTCGATGACGCGAGGCGGCCGGACGAGCGTCCAGTCGAGTTCGGACGCTGTGAAGGCGCGGAACTCGCGCAGCTTGGCCTCGTACACATGCCGCGCGGCAACCTTCACGATGAGCTCCATCACGCGGCCGCCGAGTGGCTTGCGCTCGCCGTCGAGGGTGATCGCCGCGCCGGACAGCGCAACGAGGCGACGGACGCCGTTCGCCTTCATGGCCAGCACCAGGTTCCGCGCCCCAGCCTCGAACACGGCCACCTGGTCGGCGGTGTTGCGGGTAGCACCGACTGCCCAAACCACCGCGTTGGCACCGGCAACCGCGCGGCCCACTGCGTCGGCATCCGTGATGTCTGCAACCGCGACTTCGGAGCCCGCGTCCGCCGCCGCCTCGCTACCGGGGCGGACCACGGTGCGAATGTCCAGGTTGCGCCGCCGAGCCGCGGCTACGGCATGACGGCCAATCCCGCCGGTAGCGCCGAACACGACGATCAACGTCATCTGGCGATCCGTGCGTTGGTCGCGGTTCGGCTGAGCATCGTCCCGAGCGTCAGCGCCAGGGCCATGCCGAGGATCATCCCGGCATCGAGCAGCGACGCCTGGCCCTGACCCGCGTTGAACACAGCGTCGTAGGTGTGGTTGAGCGCGTGGAGCCAGGTCGCGGCGAGTCCCAGACCGATGATCGACCCGAAGCGTTGAGGGTTCCCGGCTGCAATCAGCAGCCCGACGCCGATGGGCAGCAGAAATGCCCCGGCGTCGCCGGCGTAGTGACGATTGAATGGCGGAAACTCGCCGATGTTCGCGTAGAACCAATCGGGCGCGACGAGCAACGCAACGCCAGCGCCTGCGTCGAACAGGCCCACGACCCCGATCAGCACCTGGCCCAGTTTCGCTCCGATCATCCGGTCACCTGCTCCTCACGACCTTGCGCGGCGACAGCCCGCGTACCAGACGATGGTACGGAGTCCTCTGGTCGCAGGACGGGCCGGATCATTGGGCCGAGCTTAGTCGCTGCCGACGGTCAGCCGGCGCTCAGTCGCTCGATCACGGGGTCGGCTGACTCGAGAGCGCCCTCGATCCAGGACTGCGCGTGCGAGAAGGTCTCGCCCGCCAGGTGGATGCCGACGGCCGGATCAGGCTGCGGCGCCACGGCCATGATCTCGTCCGAGATGTAGCCGGGCCGCCAGAAAGTCCACGCGACCTCGAGCGGGTCAGCGCCCCAGTGCATGAGTGCCGATCCGGCGGGTGCAGGAATGTCACGCCCTTCCGGATGGAGCGTACGGAGCTCCCGCTGGACCTCCGCGAGCATCGCCTCCGGGGCGGCCATGCCGTCGCTCGCAGACCCGGCAAGCTCGAGCCAGGGATCGACGTTGCGATGATCCGAGTACATCGCGAGCAGCGTGGCTGGCGCGTCACGGGCCGTGTCGACGTAGAAGACCTTGCTGAGGGGCAGGTCCGTGGTCGTCCGGATGCCGCTCACCTCGGGTCGCCACCAGGGTCGCTCATACCAGAGGTAGAGCTTCATCGCGGCGAAGCCCTCGACCGAATCGAGGACGTCCGCAAACTCGGGCGCCCGGAGGACCGGCGAGGCTGCCGCGAGTCGCCGAAGTGCGGGGATAGGTGCGGTGATGACAGTCCGTTTCACCTCGACGCTCACCCCGTCGGCGAATTGCAGACGCTGCAGGTCGCCGTCGATGTGGATCGCCTGCAGCTCGCTCCGGAGGTGGACGAAGCCGCCGCGGCCTTCAAAGCGCGCAGTGAGCGCCCTGGGGATGGCATCCATGCCATCGTCGGGCGTCCGCGCCTCCTCGTTCGGGTCGTTGCCCCCGAGTCGGAACGGAATGTGGTCACCGACGTTGAAGAGCCGACCCCCGGAGTCGTAGCCGAAGGCGTCCGTCGCGAACCGGACGCCCTCGGGGCTCAGGAGGGTGCTGAGGGCCTCCCCGACCGTCCAATCGATGAGCCGCCGGTCGCGGTACGTGGCGGACGCCCGGGCCAGCACGTAGGCCTCGGCCGACAGACTGCCCGCCCCGGGAAGGATCTGTTGGAACGCCCTCATGATCAGGTCATCGGCGCTCCGGCCGCGCTCGTGGTCAGTCAGGTCGTAGCCGTCGCCCGCCCTTGGGTCCGCAGGCCCGTCCCCGAACCGACCGCGCAGATACGAACGCTGCGTGCCGTCGGTTCGGTCGAACAGGTGCGTCGGGATATCGAAGGCGTCGATGATCGACTGGACACGCCGCTGGGTCGTGAGGTAGCGCATTCCGCCGAGCTCGATCTTGTGATCGACACCCGGGACGGCGACCGACCGTAACCGCCCACCGATCTTGTCCCTGCGCTCGAACAGGGCGATCGACCAGTCAGGTTGGGCTTGCTTGACGGCGTCGGCGATGTACGTGCCTGCGACGCCTGCCCCGATGATCGCAAGGTCCAGGTGCCTCGGCTCGGTCATCCGACTTTGAACGGCGCGGTGCACAGCCGACAGCGCGGGTCGCTCGAGATCGCCGTGAACATGCTGGTCAGCGGGCTATACAAGGTCGAGCGCGACGTTCGCGTAGAGCGCCGCGGCCACGGGCATGCAGCCCTCGTCGAAGACAACCTGGTTGGAGTGGTTCTGCGGGAAGCCCTGGAGCGGTCGATCCGGTGGCCGAGCCCCGACGAACGCCATGACGCCTGGAATCTGCTGGAGCACGTAGGACCAGTCCTCGGCACCCATGATGGGTGCTTTCATGGTTACGACCCCGTCGTCGCCGACGAGCGCGGCTGCAATCGTGCGGACCTGCTCGAACACTCCCTCGTCGTTAACCGTGACGGGGTACAGCGGCTGGAACTCGACCTCGGCGCTGACGCCGTGAGCCGCGCAGATGCCGTCGACCACTCGCTGAACCAGGGGCGCCATCGCTGCGCGGCCCTCGTCGGACACCGTGCGGTACGTGCCGGACAGCCGCACGGTTTCTGGAATGACGTTGGTGGTCGTCCCGCCTTCGATGTGGGCGATCGTGAGCACCGCCGGATCGAAGACATCAACCGATCGCGTGACAGCGGTCTGAAGCGCCAGCACGATTTCGGCGGCGACGACGATCGGATCGTGGGCGAGGTGTGGTGAGGAAGCGTGTCCGCCACTCCCCCTGACCGTCACGGAGACGTTGTCCGCGGAGGCGAGGAGTGATCCCGGTCGGAGGTCCACCTCGCCGGTCGGATATTTGGCGCTGGTGTGGATCGCGAATCCGCGCGTCGCCACGGGATCGAGGCCATCGAGCAGGCCCTCCTCGAACATCACCCGCGCGCCGAAATAGCCCTCTTCGCCCGGCTGGAACATCAGGAGCACCGGCCCTGGCAGCGCCTCCGGGTCGGCGTTCCAGGCGTCGACGAGCAGGCTTGCGGCACCGAGGAGCTGCGCGACATGCGTGTCGTGCCCGCAGGCATGCATCGCTTCGGGAATCTCCGATGCGAATTCCAAGCCCGTCGACTCGGTCAGGGGCAGCGCGTCCATGTCGGCCCGAAGGATCACCGTCCTCCCAGGCCGATCCGCCCCGATCAGTGCAGTGACGCTGCTCAAATTCGTACCGCGCTTCGGCTCCAGCCCGAGCCGCTCCAGCTCATCGATGATCGTCTGCTGGGTCTGCGGGAGGTGCAATCCCTGCTCGGGATGCCGGTGCAGGCGCCGCCGGATTGCCACCATCTGCGGCATGACCGCCTGCGCTGCCTTGAGGAACTCACTCATGCCCGGATGGTAGTCGCGCCCGACGCGTTGGCCGGCGTGGCGCGTGGCTACTCCGCGGCGATGATGACGCTGGAGCCGCCGGCTCCGCGGCCCGGATGGCATGCCGACCTCGATGCCGGAGTACCTTTCGCGCCAAGGCGCAGCCACGATGCAGGGGAACGATGAGGCCAGTCAGTCAGATCGATCGGGCGTGGCGCTTCTCATTGGGGGCCGTCCTGTTCGCGAGCTGGGTCGCGCTTGGCGAGCCAGCGCGGGGCGGTGGCGAGGCGGGCGGGCCGTTCATGAGCGCATTCAGCACGGGCGAGGCCGGCTGCTCAGGGAACCCGCCCCTCGGCCCGGGCGACTGCCGCGACTGGGAGGACACCCTCGCAACAGGCGCCGCGAGTACTTGGGAGCTCGACAGGGAGGTGGGCCTCACGGTCAGTGGCGGCTCGATGGCGGCCAAGGGCGTGGCGCATGCGGTTGAGCTGGACAACGCCGACGGGACGCTTGGATCGCTCACGTTCACGGCGACCATGGAGGGGACCCTCACGGGCGGCGGCAACGGCGTGGCACGGATCGAATTCACGGCGAACTTCCCTGTCGCCAGCGAATCCATCAGCGTGGTCGGGACGGCGAGCGTGGAGGGCCACGGGACCGCGATCATCGGCGGGTCCGGCGACATCAACGTGACGGTGGGCTGTGCGGAGGAGCCCGCCCTCGAGCTGAAGCTACAGGTCCTCGGCGGTGCCCACGGCGGTGAGGCTGGCCGCCTCAACGACGACGCCAAATCCCAGTCGATCAATCAGACGATCACGGCCGAGGCGCAATCGAACGGCGTGCGCTTCTGCTCCGTCCGGGTCTTCCTCGACGGAACCGCCGGCACCAACCGGGCGAACCCGGGCAGCGAGCATGGATCCGGCAAGGCAGAGATCAGCCTCACGATCCTGGCCGGCGGCGCCGCGGCTCCAAGCGCAAGCCCGGATCCAGGCGAGTGTGCCCTGTCCGGCATCGTCCGCGACGGCGACGTTGTGCTCGTCGACCATGAGAACCCGCTCGCCGACATTCGCGTGGAGCTGCTGCGGAACGGCGCGGTCATTGGCAGCCCGGCGGCCACCGGCGCGGACGGTCGGTACTGCATTCCGTGGTCGATCGTGCCGCAGCCCGGCCCGCACACCCCCGAGCCCGGGTCCTACGAGCTGCGTGCCACTTTGATCGACGCCGCCCACGAGCCTCCGGTATTCCACACGGAGCACCAGGACCTCCAGCAGCCAATCTCCGCGCTCTTCGACGTTGACGCAGGCGATTGGGGCGTCGCGGCGGTAGAGCTGCCCTTTGCGAATACCGACGAGAAGCCGTGGCTGTCGGACGTCGCGAACATCCACTGGCAGTCCTCGCGGTTCGTCAACTGGATCATCGAGACGCTGCTGATCCCGCCAGCGGACCTCGCCGGTCTCAAGGTCCGGGCGTACGATCCTGATGGGACGTTCTATTCGGTGGAAGACAAGGTGGCCCACCTTTCCGCCGACGATTCGCCGTTCGATACGCGCAGCAACGCGGCTTCGGAAAACCCGGAGAACGGCGAGTGGCACGAGATCTCCCACCACCTCGGCATCTTGCTGGGAATTGCCCCATTCGGCAGGGCCGCCGCGTGCCGAGGCCGGACGAGCCATGGCGGCTGGACGAACCCCTCGACCTGCGATTCGCTCGGAGAGGCGTACGCGATGCTGGTCCCGGTCGTCGCCTCGCTCGATCTCGACGCTGGCCGTGAGGGCGGTTATGCGACGCCCGACTACTCGCTGTTCGGCAGCGCAGACGACAACAACTATCGACCGTGGACGTCCGAGGAAGCCTCGACCGGCGAGCTCTACTACCGCGAGGACCTCGGCGTACTCCAGCTGCTGTGGGACCTCGCGGACGACACCCCGGCCGAGACGGCAATCACCATCGCGCGACCTCGCTCCGGGAGTTCGGTTATCGCCGTGTCGGCGCACGATCGGGTCGCTCTGGGCGGCACGAACCTCCTCAATCTCCTCGCAACCCTGCAGCCCGAAACAGTCGCAGACCTCTACGAGTTCGTGACCACAAACGCGGCTATCGACCCCTCCGTCCGCACGCCGACCGCCGAGATCGACGGCGACGGATCCGCGGATCTCTCAGCCATCGACGAGATCTTTCTCATGCACGATGTCCGCCCGCTCGGCAGCACCGGGACGTACGAGGTCGGCAGCCAGCTGGGCCACACGCCGCCGGGGGCCGGGAACCTGACCGATCGACGGAAGACCGTGCCGTTGCCCGGCGCGGTCGTTCAACTCGTCAACACCGGCACCGGCAGAGCCACCTTCACGATCGGGATCACGTCGGAGAGCGGATCCCGCTCATTTACGGTTCGCGTGGCTCCAGGCGCAAGCCTGAACCTTCCGCTGTCGCTTGGACCCTACTGGACCCAGCCCCTGGCTGCCGGCGCCGGGCTCCCGGCATGCGGCGCCGAGACCGCGCGGGTGGCCACCCTCGCGGTCTCCGGGCCAGGCGTGTCCAACGAGTCCGTGGATGCCTGCGCGTACGCCCACCTCGTCCGGGCGGCCAAGGGCGGTGTCGCGCTCACAGTGTTGGCCGCCGGTTCCGAGCCCCTGCCGTCCGGCGCCGCGGTACCCGGCACACCTGCGCCGTCTGACGGCTCGGCAATCCCCGTCGTCGTGCTCGTCAGTCTTGTCGTCGTGGTCGTGCTGGTCGTTGGCGGTCTCGCATGGTTCATGCGACGCCGAGGCGCCACGGGCGCCCCGCCGGCTCGCTAGAACGGCGCCGGACCTCGTAGCATCCCGCCCGTGGTGACGCAGGATGAGCCGGATTCGATCGATCGGCGGTACGCCGTGGGCCGCGAGACGGCGGCGGCGATGCTCAGCGAAGTGGGGCCGATGTTCCGGGGCCGGTCGCTGGCGATCGAGATCGGGTGCGGCGCCGGGCAGGTGCTCCTCGGGCATGCCGGCAGCTTCGACCATGTCCGCGGCGTCGACTCTGCGCCCGGGAACCTCGCGCTGCTCGAAAGGCGGGCGGCACAAGCCGGCATCGCCAACGTCCAGACGTTCCTGCCGGAGGAGCCATGGGACTGGCCGACGGGCAGGGCGGACTTCGTCTACTCCGCTGGGGTCTTCCAGTTCCTTGAGGACCGCGTCGAGGTCGCCACGTACGTCCAGCGGATCAGCAGCGTCCTGCGGCGCAACGGGGTCGCGCAACTCCAGTTCGATACGCGGCCACGGACCGCCTCCCATCGCGCAGGCCGGCACCTGCCCGACGGCCTGCTCTCGCAGGGTGCGCGCCGCGGCGTGCGCAGCGTCCGGCGAGAGCCGGGATGGGTCTGGGACCGGCTTCGAGGCGCGGACCTCGAGGTCTTCGGCGAGCGCGATTGGGGCACTGCCGGCCACTGGTTCTTCGCTCGCCGCCGTTAGGCCTGCCGCCCACCCGGAGCCGGTAGGCCCGCCGCCCACCCGGGGCCCAACCCGACCAGCGCCGGACCAAATGTACGTGGCCATGTACCAACTTGACCAGGGTAGGCCGGCAGGCGCCCGAATCAGGCGTATGAACGCTGCCAATCGCCGTGGACCCGGTCGAAACGGCTCTTGACGGTGCGCATTTCGACGACCCCGGCGGGTCTGGCGTGGCCCAACGGCCTACACCTCGTCGAGTTGGTATACCGCCAGCGACATTTGGTCGCGATAGACCTGTCTGCCCCCGCCCCCGCCCCCCGTGCCGAGGCATCCGCGCCCGCCTTCGCCAGCCCCGGCGCGAGCCGCAGGATGTCCTGCGCCCGATCGTCCTGCGCCATATCGTCCTGCGCCAGATCGTGCCGCTCAGATCGTCCGCCTGAGATCGTGCCCCTGAGATCGTCCCGCTCAGATCCAACTGGCCCGTCAGATCCAGTCCGTGCGGATGACGTCCTCGTCCTTCATCAAGAAGATGCCGTTGGTGAGGTACTTCTCCAGCAGGTCCTTGTGCGCCTTGCCTTCGGGCTTGTCCTCGACTGCCTTCATCACTGTGTCGATGTGGAGCTTGACCGCCTTGCGAGTCATCGACGCCCACTCCGGCTGCGCGATGCCCAGGGCGTCGTAGGCCGGCTGGAGCTTCGCCCTGTAGTCCGCGCCAAAGCGGGTGCGGACAACGGGCCAGAAGCGGAGGCGCAGGAGAAGCTGCATGACCTTCTTGCCGCGGTCCTTGCGGTCCGCTGGCGTCCCCGGGTGGGCGATCATCTGCTGGATGGGCAGGTACACCGGCATGAGCTGGTCCGACGTGAGGTCAGGCCCGGTCCCGCCGTACATAGCCCCGGCGACGTCGCGCCACATGCCAAGCGCCTGTGCGTACAGGGGACCCGCTGCCGCGAGGCTCGGGTCGCCCACGATGTAGCCCTTCTTCCGAGTCCACAAGGCGCTCGACCCGCGACGATCCGATCGAGTGAGGTTGCCGGCCCCCTCGGTCGCCTCCGCGAAGCCCGCGACGTGATCTGCGGATCCCTGCTTGATGCTCGGCGAGAACGACGTATACGACCACGCGTTCTGGAGGTTCGGGAAGACCTTCACCACGAGTTCCACGGCGGCGATCGAGAAGCAGGCCGAGAACATGATGTCCTCCACCTGCCCGGCGGCAAGCGGAAAGACGTCGGCGATGGCCTGGAGGTCGCGGTCGATGACCATCTTGCCCGGCTGACTCTCCTGGCCGGCCTGCGACTCGCCCCACAGCTCCACGCCGTTGCTGTGGCCGGACAGGACGAGACGGTTGAGGATCATGTCGCCCTTCTCGGCCTTGTTGAACCAGCGCATCATGTCCACGAGCTGCTCGCGCATGTGCACGTTGGCCTTGAGCAGGACGTCGCTCGCCGCGTCCCACCGCGCGAAGTCCCCGACGCTGATCCCCAGTTCGTCCCAGACGAAAGTCATGATCTCCGGGTCCTTCTGGAAGCGAGCCTCCGCGACCGGGTCGTTGTACGACTCCAGGACATCGTCGCGGGTCGACTTCTTCAGCTTCGCGGCTTCCTTGTCCGCACCCGGGTTCAGCCCGACGAAACCGGTGGTCTTGCGCGGCGCCGCCTTGTCCGCGCCGGTGATCATGTCGGGCTTGGTGGCGTCGGGCTTGTCGCTCGGCTTCTTCTCGTCACGCTGAACAGAGGCGATCGCCTGGGCAACGGCGCGGTTCCCCGCGGTGCGCTGAAGGTCCAGGATCCGGTTCGTCGTCGACGAGTTGGCGGGCGTCCGCATCGCGCGGTGGGGCTCACGGAAGAGACGCTGGGCCCCGGGACGCTCGGCTACCGCAGGCACGGGCACGGCCCCATCATGGCAGGCTCGAAGCCCGGATTCCACTCCCTCAGGCGAGTAGCCGCTCCGCGACCGTTTCCGGCCCGCCGCGCCGCCGCCGATCACCGCGAGGTCGAGTGGCTCCACACGGCCGATCCCTAGCCAAGTACCGTGTGGGAGATGGCCACCACCGAACTCGCGCATCAGGTGAGCCCGTGATCACAGTTCGGCGAGCGACCGCTCTGGATGCAGCTGCGATTGCCGAAGTGTTCCTCGGCTCCTTTCGCGCGACGTATGACTTCCCGCTCGCTCATACCGATGACGAGGTGCGCGGCTGGTGGCGCGACCGCGTCGTGCCGACGATGGAAACCTGGATCGCGGTCGACGATGCGGCTGACCCAGCCGACGCCCGCGCGCTCGGCGCCCTCGGCGCCCTCGGCCAGGTTGTGGCGCTGATGGTCGTGGCGCCGGGCCACCTGGAGCAGCTGTACGTGGCGCCGGATCGGTTGGGTGGCGGCATCGGGCGGCGGCTCCTGGAGCTCGCCAAGGAGCGTTCCCCCGCCGGGTTGAGCCTGTGGACCTTCCAGGTCAACCACCGAGCCCGCCGCTTCTACGAGCGCAACGGCTTCGCGGCCGTCGAGTTCACCGACGACGACAACGAGGAGCGCCAGCCCGACGTCCGCTACGAGTGGCGCCCATAGGGTGAAAACCCGCAATGGCACGGCAGGGTCGGGCTGCGATGATGCCGGCGTGAATCCCATACGGCTCGCGATCGTGGACGATCATCCGGCGATCGGACTGGCCCTCCAGGCCGCGGTCGCTGTGGCAACCCTCGAGGGCTCGACCGCGGATAAGGAGCGCGAGATCCGGATCATCGGGACCGCGCGGACGCCCGAGGACGGCATCGCGCTCGTGCAGCGCGAGAGCGAGGACCGGCCGGACGTCGTCCTGTGCGACATCCAGCTGCGCGCCGGGACGGACGGGCTGCGCGTGATTGAAGCGGCCGGCGTCGCGGGCTGCCGCGCGATCGTGTTCACGTCCTTCGATCGATCCTCGCTGATGCGCGCCGCATTCGAGCGTGGCGCATCTGGCTTTCTGGACAAGGGCGTGGAGATGGCGGCGATCCTCGCTGCGGTCCGCACGGTCGCGGACGGCGGCACAGCGTTCTCTGCTGCGGCGCTCGACGCCGCCCGCTTTGGCCCACGGTCGCCATCGGATCGCGAGATCGGCGTGCTCACCGAGCTGCACAAGGGCGCGACCAGCGACGAAATCGGTGCGCGACTGGGGATTTCCGCGCGAACGGTAGAGAGCCACCTGCGTCGGCTGTTCGACCGGTACGGCGTCGTCTCCCGCACGGAACTTGCGGTGCTCGCCCTCCGTGAGGGCTGGATCGAGTCCGGCCCCGGGTGATGCCGCGAGCGCGCTTCCTGCCGGCCGTGCTGGTCGCCGTGGCGCTGGGTGCTGCGGCACTGGGGCTGCGGCTGCTCTCCCCCGGCGACGGCACGGGCGCGGAGGCGACGGACCTACTTCGACTTCTCATCGTTGGCGCGAGCCTGTGCATCGCGGCATTGCTCCGGCGGCGTGCGCCGGCCGGCGCGTGGCTGGCAACCGTCGGTGCTGGGGGCCTCGCAGCGCTCGAGGTCGTGGGCGTCGTCCGAGGCTGGCTGCCGAGCGCGGGCACGGAGCTGTCCTCGTGGCTGGTCCTTCTCGCCGAGGCGGGCCTCGTTGGCGCCGCGTCAATTGCCGGCGCATACGCGATCCGAGCTCTCAGCGGCTTCGGCACCCCCGGCGCCCCTTGGGCCAGGTGGGCGAGGTCCGCGATTGTCGCCGGCTGGGTCGCCGTCGTGGCGGTCGCGGTGTGGGCGATCCCGATGCCGCTGGCCGGGGATCCATCGCCACTGCGCGTCAGTGGGCGCCTCGCCGCAGGCTTCGTGGCAATCGCCGGGCTCATCGGCCTGCGGGGCGATCTCGCGGCGCCGATTCACCGCGCCCGCGCCCGTACAACCAACCTCTTGGAATTGCCGCGCCTCCTGCTGGAGGAGCTGCTGCCCGGATCGGAGGACATGCGTAGGCGGCTTCGCGAGGAGGAGCGCGCCCAGCTCGCCGCGGACCTGCACGCGCGCGTCCTGCCGGACCTGCGCCGCGCCGCCGACGCCGCGGACGCCGCAGATGCAGCGGGGGCCGTCGAGGCGAACCGAGCGGCCTCGGATTCTGTTGGCAGCGGCTTGCGCCAGACGCTCGAGAACGTGGAGCAGCTGATGCATGCGCGGCAGTCCGTGGTGCTTGAGGAGTACGGGCTTGTTGCGGCGCTGGAGTGGCTCGCCGAGCGCACGCAGGGCCGCAATGAGGGCGGCAATGGGGGCCGGCCACCCCTGGTGGTCGATCTCGAGCTGGACGGCTCCACGATCGATGATCCTGCGAGCGTCCCCAAGCCGGTAGCCCGTGCCGCCTTTCGTGTGGCGCTGCTCGCACTCGACAACGTGGTCCGCCACGCCGCCGCGTCCCGGGCGGCGCTGCGACTCATGGTCGACGCGGGCCGGCTGTGGCTGACGGTCTCGGACGACGGTCGCGGCTTCGATCCCGGTGTCGCCGCCCGCGGCGGTCGGGGCCTGACCGATATGCGATCGGCCGCCGCCGAGATCGGCGCCCATGTCAGCGCGTCATCATCCGAGCGCGGCACGGAGATCGAGCTGACGTGGTCCGTTGCGGGAGACCACGCAATGGGATCGGGTGGTTCTCCGGCTCGCCCAGGCCGCTCCCCTGCCTGATCCTGCGGGCTAGTGGCCCACCTTGGCCGGGCCCACCCTGGCCGGGCCTACCCATCGGAGAACGTCGATGTCGGAGCGATCCCTATCCCTCATCCAACGCGTCAGAAATGTGCTCGATCGCGGGCTCTGGGAGGTCGTCGCGATCCTCGTCCTGATCGCCCTGGTCTCGCTCGCTGCGCTGGCGCTTTTGCAGAGCCAGGTCAGCGAGGTCCTGTCGACGGTGAGCCACTCCGTCTAGCCCGCGCAAACGGGCGCGAGTTGGCGCTAGGTCGTCGCCTCGCCCGCCTCGACATCCTCATCCGCTGCTGCGGGCGCCTCGTGCTCGACCTGGCTGAGGTGGCTGACTTCCACGATGCGTGGGTCGCCGTCGCGATCCTTCCAGCGGGTCTGGAGTTCCGTCTCGTTCGCCTCACCGACGACGCGCAGGACCACCACGATGGCTGACGCGCCACGCTCCATGGAGGAGATCGTCGCCTCCGTCGCCGGGAGCGGGAGCATGGCAACGACCTCGCCGAGGTTGCGCTTGAGCTCGTCGCTCAGGTACTCGATGGCCCCATCGACATTGCCTGCGACAAGTGCGGCGCATACCTGCTCGGCCGCGGCTCGGACGTCATCTTCATTCATGCGCCCATCGTAGACCCGATACGCGGGAGTACCCAGATCGGGCACCATTGGGCGACTTCGTTCGGCGCCACCCCGCCAGCCCAGGAGGATCCATGACGGACCAGCCCACACCTCGGACGCCGGAGCCGCCACCCATGACCGCGGACCCCTCGATGACCGCGGATCCATCAATGTCTGCGGAGCCCCCGCCGATGGCCCCGCCCGCGGCGATCGACATGCCGGCGCCGCCACCGGCCTACGTTCCACCACCCGCTGCTGCCCCAGCCAAGCCCGGTGGCATGCGGGCCGTGATCATCGTCGGGCTCATCGTCGCCTTCCTGGCCGTCGTGCTGTACGTGGTCAAGGACAGTGGCGCGGCGGACGATCTCAAGGTCGGCGACTGCTTCGACATTCCGACCGCATCCACCATCAAGACGGTCACGCATCACCCCTGCACGGAACCGCACGGGGCGGAGGTGTTTCACGTCGTCGAGTTCAGCGGCAGCGACATGACCACGCCGCTCACGTTCGTGATCGAGAGTTTCGCGGACGCGACCTGCACCCCGGTGTTCGCGACCTACACCGGCATCGAATTCGACAACGCGCCGGACCTGAACTTCGGCTGGTTCTACCCGACGGTAGAGAGCTGGCAGAGCGGCGATCGGACGATCACCTGCTACATCACGAGGGTGGACGAGACTCCGATGACGACGTCGGTGAAGGCGGGCGCGTAACAGTCCATGTCGCCGACCTGACGGCGGGCCTCGCCTGATGTCAGCCCTCTCCGACGCGCCCCTGGTGGAGTGGCAGGATCGCACCGCGTGGCGCGCGTGGCTGGAGGCCAATCACGCGTCCTCGACGGGCGCGTGGCTCGTGATGAACCGGCGGGATGCCCGGGCGAGCCTGTACGAGTCCGCGGTCGAGGAAGCCCTGTGCTTCGGCTGGATCGACAGCACGGCCGGCCGCGTGGATGACGAGCGCGGCAAGCTGTACTTCGCGCCGCGCAAGGCCGGCAGTGGCTGGGCGGCCACGAACAAGGCACGACTCCAGCGGTTGCTTGCGGAGGGCCGGATGGCGCCGGCGGGACTTGCCGCGATCGAGCGGGCGAAGGCGAATGGCTCGTGGGCGCTGCTGGACAGCGTGGAGCGCCTGGAGATACCGGCGGATCTCGCGGAGGCGCTGGCTGACCAACCACCGGCCGCCGCGAATTTCGCCGCGTGGCCCCCGAGCGTTCGAAAGCAGGCCCTGACCTCACTCGCGTACGCCAAACGCCCCGAGACGCGCCTGGCGCGGATCCGCAAGCTCGCCGATGGTGCCGAACGGAACGTCCGCCCTGTCTAAAACCTCTGACCCCGGCGCGCCGTACCCTGTGGCCCCGTGACCACTTCCATCGACCTTTTGGACGTCCTGCGCGGCGGCCTCCCGCGCACTGACGGTGCCGCATCCCGCCACGTGGTCATCGTGGGTGCCGGGATCGCCGGCCTCACCGCCGGCCTGCTGCTCAAGGAGGCGGGGCACAAGGTCACCATCCTGGAAGCGCGCAACCGCCTCGGCGGCCGGATCTATACCTACCGCGGCTTCGCCGGGAAGATGTACGGCGAGTTCGGGGCGATGCGCTTCCCCCGCCAGCACCGGCTGGGGCAGCACCTCATCCACGATCGCTTCAAGCTGCCAACCAAGCCATTCGGCATGGACGACCAGGACACGTTCATCTACCTGCACGGGAAGGCGATCCGCCGGAGCGACTTCGGAGCCGGCAGCTTCGACGTCCCGCTGGCGCCAACGGAGCAGGGCAAGGCCCCCGCCGAGATCCTCAAAGCGGCGATGGCCCCACTCATCGAGTTGGCAGAGCAGCCGGACGGCTGGAACCAGATCATCGAGCGCTACGACAGGTACTCCCTCCTCGGCTACCTCAACGAGCGCGGCGTCAGCGAGGCGGCACTTTGGCTGCTGGGGCCGCTGTTCAACATCGAGGGGCGCTTCCACTTCTCGCTCGTCGAGTGGTTTGCCCATTGGCACGATGACATCTTCGGCGACCTCGAGTACATCGACGCCGGTGCGGACACCCTGTCCGACGCGTTCTCCCCAGCCCTCATGTCGGACACCCGCCTGGGCGCCGAGGTCCATGCCATCGAGCAGCGAGCCGACGACGTCACGGTCCACTTCAAGGATTCCGTGGGGACGCAGGGATCGGTGACGGCGGACGAGTGCATCCTCACCGTTCCACTGGTTCTCCTGCGGCACATGGAGATCAGCGGCCTCGACGTCGAGAAGTGGTTCACGATCCGCAACGTGTACTACGGCCGGGCGCACAAGATCTTCATGCAGTTCAGCCGGCGCTGGTGGGTCGACGACTACGCGATCACCCATGGCATCACGGTCACGGATCTCGCGATCCGGAACGTGGTCTATACCCCAGCGGGGCAGGATCCCTCGATCGACAAGGGCGTGATCATCGCGTCCTACGCCTGGGAGCAGGACTCCATGGCGTACTCGATGCTGGACGAGCCGGAGCGCATCGCCCAGGCACTCCAGGACCTGGCCAAGATCCACCCCGAGGCGGCCGATACGTTCGAGTTCGGGATCTCGCACGACTGGGCGCTCGACCGTCACGGGGGTGGCATCGGCCCGCTATTCCGGCCGCTGGAGATGTCGAGTCGCTTCTACGACGACATCGTCCGGCCAGTCGGGCGCTTGTGGTTCGCCAACGACGCCTCCAGCCGGCTCGCCCGCCGCTGGATCGAGGGCGCCATCGAGTCGGCGATCACGAATGCCTACGCGATCAACGCCGGCATGCGCAATGCGCTGCCGTCGGTCTCACCGCCTGCCCACGAGACCTGAACGCTAGCCGGGCGGGCACCGCTGTCAGCCCGGATCGCGGCAGTCCATCTGCTCGGGGTAGCGGGCATCCGGACGGGCGACACCCTGCCTCTGTGCGAAGATGACAGCGCGTCGGGAGCCGCTCCGTTCAATCTGCCTCCCATCCCCGGGAGCGCCAACCATGCTGTTGCTACGTCGCGCTGCGCCCATCGTCGTCCTGGTCTTGCTGATCGCCGCCTGTTCGGCGCCGGCGGCAACGTCGAGCGGCAACCCACCGGTGACATCGGCCTCAGTCGGACCGGCCGCGACCGGCGCCGCTCCCACCGCCGCCGCTCCCACGGCCGCTGCGGCCCTTTCGCTGGCGGACCTCGGCGGGACCTGGACCTTCGTGCCGAGCAACCCGCGCGTCCTTGCGGCGACGGGCGATCAAGTGGGTGGGACCGTCGTCATCAACGGCGATCGGTATAAATTCTCGTACGGGTCCGGGCTGAATGTCGGCAGCTCCGAGGGACCGATCGACTTCGAGGGGACGAAGGACGTCACCTGCAAGACATCCTCGTGCAGCTTCGAGGGCGTGCCAATCCACCAGCTCTTCCTCGTGGACGGCGAGCTGGCCATCCTGAACGCGGGAACGCTCACGCCACTCGGAACTTTCGGTGACGGTTGTCCTGGCTGGCAGGATCTTCCCGGCGGCGGCACGGTGACCGTCGTATCGACGGGTCTCGTGTCCGGGCAGGAGGTACCGACCGTCGTCCAGTTCATCGATGGCGATGCGGGCGGCGTCGGGACGGCATGCGAGGGCGGTAGCCACGTCGTGGCCTGGGACGTGACCGCCACGCGGCAGCCCTAGGACAAGCGACGGGCCCCAGCTCCTGATGCGCAGTTGTCGCATCTCAGCGCAGGATCTCCACGACGTCGCCATCTTGAACCTGGTGATCGCGACCCACGCGCTGACCCTCGAATCGCGCTGACGGGCCCCAGATCCGCGCGCCCACGAAGCTTGCCGCGATGTCCTGGTGGATCCACGTGGCGACGTCCTCCACGGTCGCTCCCGGCGTGAGCGCGAGCGGCTCCTCGTCGGTCTCGCCGTTCGTCCGGAGCCGCACCCGGATGAGGCCGGTGAGGCGCCAAGCAGCTTCCCGGAAGGCATCGAGGCTGGCCTCGTCGATGACCGATACGACCACCATCTCCAGGTCCGGAAAGGCGGCCCGCAGCCGCTCGATTTCCTCGCGCGACGCCTCATCGGAACGGGTCGATGCCAGGAACGAGGGCTTCTCGATGCCCGCCAGGGCGACCTCGGCCACCACCGCCTGGAGCTCGCGCGGGTCGGCGTCGGGTCGGGCGCAATAGATGATCGCGTCGGCGGATCTGAGCACCCCGAGGAGCGCCCGTCCCCCACCCCGGTCCTCGGTGGCGCCCTCGATCAGCCCGGGAATCTCCACGAGCTGCACAAGCACGCCGCCAATTCGCGTTAGTGCCGGAATCGGCCGGAGCGTGGTGAACGGGTAGTCGCCCGTCTTGATCTGGATCTCGCTGAGCGCCTGGAGCAGCGAGCTCTTGCCGACGTTGGGTGGCCCAACGAGCGCGATCTGCGCGGCCCCCTCGCGCCGGACCGCGATCGAATCGCGATGCACCGCGCTGGAGCGAACGCGCGTGTCGTCGATCTCCGCCAGCAGGGACTTGCGAAGGTCCGCGTAGGGACCGTTCTTGTAGTCCGGCAGCTCCGCGAGCAAGCTATTCACCTCGCGGATCCGTTCTCGTCCTTCTTTTCCTACGAGCCGTCGCTTCGCCACCTGGGCGAAGGTTCGATGCGGCATCGGCATGTCGATCTCCCGTTGATCAATGGAGACGACGCGGCGCGCGCAGCCATCGCTGCGGCAGCGGCTCGCGTCCGTCCCGCCCCTTCCTCCGACGCTGGATGTGGAAGGGGCCGATCAGCCTGCCTGGTGGAAGATCGTGGCAGCCCACGCGTCGATCGGACGCCGGGCGAGGTAGTGGTTCATCGCGGCCGAAGGGTACACGACGGGCAGCCGGCTGCGGGCGCGCGGCCCTACGTCGCGATGTTGTGGTTGCGGCGGAACACATTGTCCGGATCCCAGGCCCGCTTGAGGGCCGCGAGGCGCGGCAGCTTCGCGTCGCCGTAGATCTGGCGCGTCTGCTCCGGGCCGTACTCGCACAGCCCATTGAGGTACCGCCCGAGGGTCAGGTCCGGTGCAACCGTGGCCATGACCTCGCGAACCCAACCCACGTTCAGTTCGTCCTGTCCGGCGTCGTCCCAATCGCTGTCCGCGCTCAGATCGAAGCCGGCGTTCCGGCCCGTGTAGGCCATCGCGTCGTCCGCCACCCGCGCGATCGCGCCCCCGTGAACCGTTGCGGAGAAGGTGGCGCCATCGGGCGCGCGTGCGGCGAGTTCCACGAGCGCATCGATGGTCGCGGGACGCAAGTCATCCGCATATGCGCTCTCGATGATGGACCGGTGACCCCAGCCCATGGCCAGGTCGTTGGCGGTCTGGACCTCGAGATACTCGGCCCCCTTCTCCGATGCAAAGACCGGCTTGGGGCCGGCTCGGAGTGGCGCCGTATCGCGCTCCACCGCATCTGAAGCGCCACTGTGGCTGTACCCCACGATCACGATCGGCCGGCCCGCCACCGCGGCCGGATAGTCCGCCGCGGGCACACCACGCCCGATGACCATCCCCATCGAGACAGCGTCGGCGAGCCTGGGAGCCGCGTCACGAACCATCGACCAGACCTCGTGGGCCTGCGACGCCGGATAGATCTGGACGCCGCGATGGAGGATGCCGTCGAACGGGTGGAGCCCGAATTCGAAGGCGGTCGCGACGCCGAAGTTGTGGCCTGCGCCACGCATCCCCCAGAAGAGCTCCGGCTCTTCGGTCGCGCTCGCACGAACCTTCCGGCCGTCGGCCGTCACGAGCTCGACCGCGATCAGGTTGTCGATGGTCAGCCCGAAGTTGCGCTGCAGCCGCCCGATCCCACCGCCGAGCGTCAGCCCCGCGACCCCCGTGTGGCCGATCACCCCCACCGGGCAAACGAGCCCGTGGGCCTGCGCCGCCACGTCCAGCTCGCCCAGGAGCGCGCCGCCGTTCACGCGCGCGACGCGGGCCGACGGATCCACGGTGACGCCGCGCATCGCGGACATGTCGATGACGAGGCCGCCGTCGGTGGTCGAGTGGCCTGAGTTGCTGTGCGCGCCCGACCGCACGGCGATCTCGAGCTCGCTGTAACGCGCGAAGCGGATCGACGCCGCAACATCCGCACCGCTCGCAGGCCGGACGATGATCGCCGGCCGTCGATCGCTGTACCTCGCGTTCCAGACGCGGCGGGCGAGCTCGTACGCGTCGTCACCCGGTGCGATTACCTCGCCGGTAAGGGATTGCCCAAGTCGCGCGATGGACGAAGGGCTGCTTGTCACGCGGACGAAGGTACCTCTGCGCGGATGGGTGGCCTCGGTCTTAACGGGTCCTGCATCGTAATCACGACCTTGCCGTTGGCGCGGCCCTCGTCAACCTGGCGGAGCGCGTCGACCGCCTGCTCCAGCGGGTACGTACGATCGATGCGCGGCTTGACCAGGCCCGCCGCGATGAGCTCCTCGATGTGCGCGATATCGACGAGGTTGAATGGCTTCCACCAGAGCAGCAGCCCGGACCAGCGATCGCTGAACCGCGAGATCAATGGTCCGGCGATCAGAGAGCGCACGATCGGCCAGGTCGTGCCGCCCAGGGTCACGTACACCCCGTTCGGTGCGAGGGCGCGGCGGACGGCGAGGATCCCGTGGTGCGAATCCGTGTCGACGATCCAGTCGTAGCGCTCGCGCTCCTTCGTGTAGTCCGTCGTGGTGTAGTCGATGACGTTGTCAGCGCCGAGCGAGCGCACGAAGTCCATCTTGCCCGGGCTGCACACGCCGGTCACCTCGGCGCCCAGCGCCTTTGCCAGCTGTACTGCGAACGGCCCGACGTTGCCCGACGCCCCATCGATCAGCACCTTGTCACCGGCCTTGGGCGTCGTGCCGTCCCGGCGGCGCAGGCCCTGGACCGCGAGCACCGAGGAGTGCGGCAGCGTGGCCGCGTCCTCAAAGGTCATCGTGTCCGGGATCAGTCGGAGCGCCTTCTCGGGAACGCACGCGTACTCCGCAAACGCACCGGCGCCGAACGCGAAGAGGTCGCCGTACGCGCGAGCCCCCGCCTTGAACCCGACCGCGTTGGGCCCGGTTGCCTCGACGACGCCCGCGACATCGATGCCCATCCGCTGGTTGCGGGGCGCCCGCAGGCCCACGAACAACCGGATCATCTGCGGGCGTGGCCCGAGGCCGTCGAGATCCGCCCGGTTCACCGACGCGGCATGCACGCGCAGCAGGATCTGATCCCCCGTGGGCTCCGGCTTGTCCACCTCGCGCAGCTCGACCACGTTCCCAGGCGGCCCGTAGCGCTCGCAGACTGCGGCCTTCATTTCGCTGGAATTGTCGCCGCGCGATCGCCGTCGTGTGCGATGTGGGAGAACTGGCGCCAGAGGACCGCGACGAGCAATGCCGAACCGATGAAGCCGAACCAGAACGGAGCCGTGATGCCGTAGCCGCTTGCGATCAGCCCGCCGAGCGGGGTGCCGATCACCAAACCGCCGATCACTGCCAGCCGGGTCACGCCGCCAACGCGACCGAGCAGCTCGTCCGGCACCGCGCGTTGCCGGATGACCGTGGCCGTCGTCCCCCATACGAATCCGTGAATGCCGAATACGACCAGCATCGCGAGCGCGACGGGCGCGGAGGTCGTCAGCGCCAGCACGAGGTGCGTCGCGGTCTCGATCAAGAGGCCGACGCGCATGATGTCGCCGAGCGAGAAGCGTCCTTCGAGCCGGCCGTAGGAGAGTGACCCGATGATCCCGCCGACCGCGATCGCCGAGGTCATCAGCCCGAACCCGATCTCGTCCATGCCAAGCCGCTCGCCCGCGTACAGCACGAGCACGGACCACGCCGCCCCGAACGTAACGTTGAACAGGAATACGGTGATGGCGAGCGTGCGCATCGCCGGATGCGCGATGAGCCAGCGGACCCCCTCGACCATCTCCGATCTGAAGCTGGCCCGCTCGCGCAGCTCGTGGGTTGTGCTCGTGACGACGCGGGAGATCAATACGGCGCTCAGCGCGAACGCGGCCGCATTCGCCGCGAACGGCAGGGCCATCCCGATCGCGAACAGAAATGCGCCGATCGGTGGCGCGATGAGCTGGTTCGTCAGCAGGAATGCGCCCTGCATCCGGGCGTTGGCCACCCCGAGATCCTGGCGCGCCACGAGGCCGGGCAGGAGCGTGCTGCTCGCCGAGTCCGCGAGAAGCTCCGCCGTGCTCATAATGAACAGTGCGATCAGGACGACGGCGATGTTGACGCTGCCGGTTGCGATCATGACGACGAGCCCGAGAACCACGATGGCGCGGACCAGGTTGACGACGACGACCATCCGCTTCCGGTTGATCCGGTCGGCGGCAGCGCCGAAGATCACGCTGAAGAGCAGGGCGGGCACGTACTGGCTCAGCAGCGCCAGCGAGACGAGGAACGGATCCCGCGTCTGCGACGCCACGAGCAGCGGCCCGGCGGCGAGCGCGATGCCGTCGCCCATGTTCTCGATGACGGCACCCGACACGAGCCAGCGAAAGCTCCGCCCCAGCCGGGACGGGAAGACGGGCTCTATCAAGCGCGACAGCAGCGTAGGCACAGCGCGGAACGATAGCCCGGAGGACGCTTCCGGGTCAGGCATGCGCCGGGTGTGTCAGTCGTGCTCCAGACGGAGCAGTCGGAACGCCCAGTTACAGGTGCTAGCCACCTTCACCGTGAACGTCGACCACGAGCCCTCGGGCGTTGGCAGCCAGTCCGTGCCGAGATTGGCGCCCGTGAGCGGCCCAACCTTGACTGTCGTCGTCGTGGTTTGCACGGCGACCTTCGGGTCCGTGTCCGTGTCAGATGGGACGAGCGAAATCTTGAGCGAGCACGATGTCCCGGAGACCGGCGCCGCGGCGGCATATTCGAAGCTGAACCCGTCGTGGCGCGCCTGCGGCTCGGAGGTGTAGTTGCCGAAGCCAGCCGCGACGACGCCGACCGCCGAGTACGCCTCGATCTCCGAGAGGATTGGTCGCTTTTGCAGTGTCAGGTACACGTCACTCCCAACCGATGCGGCCATCCACGCCGGGAGCGGCGAGCCCTCGATCGGCGGGGTCGTGTACCACTGCGTGCCTTCGGTATGGAGCGCCGTCGCCGTCGCCGGCCAGACGAGGTACCAGATGGTGTCGCCGATCGGGAGGGGGCCAAGCTCCACGCTCACGTAGTCGCCCTTGTCGAGTCGGATACTGCCCTTGTCCTCCGGCGCCGGCCCGCTGAGGTCGTACCCGTGAACGAGCGCGGACGTGCGTTTGGGCGCGACGCGGGCCGCGAGCGACTTCACCTGGACCCTGAGGATGTCGCCGAAATGGAGGCCGTCCGCAAGCTGCGCCGTCGGTCCGGGCGTGGGCCCCGGCGTGGCCGTGAGCGTGAGGGACGGGCCTGCGGGCGGGAGCGACGGAACCGATGCGTCTGTCTCGTCCGTCGCACTGACGACGGCCGTGGCAGCCGGGCTGCCGTCTGCCTGTCCCCCGCAACCCGTGACGATCACCAGCACGCTGAGCACGCCGAGCACGGCCAGCCAGCGGCGGGGAGTGGGGCTTGCCTGGCCAATCATCGCGCCGAACCATAGCGCGGGGGAAGGGGGTAGGCTACAGGTCCAGCAATAGCAACGGCGAGGGCAAATGACGAAGCATTCGGCATTCGAGCGGGTCCGACGGGTGGCAGAGCGCGAGCGCGTGGTCGAGATCGAGCGAGCGTGGCGCGGCAGCATTCCCGCGGACGTGGCCGCCAAGTTCGACGCGCAGGTGCGCGCATCGCGCGAGCGAGGGCCACGACCGCCCGCCGTGGACATGGCGCCCGGTACGCAGCCCCGACCGCCGCGCCCAGGCCACGAGCCGAAGCCGCCGAAGATCGAAGAACGCCCCCGGCGCGGTCGCTAGGCAGTGCGGCGTCGCAAGGTCACCTATCCACCCGCGAAGACCGCAACCTCCGGCGGCAGTGGCGTCCCTACCGGCGCGGACCTGCGTGCAGCAGCAGCCGCGAGCCGAACGGTATCGATCAATCTCGACGCGATGAAGGGCCGCGGCAGCGTCCATGAGGGTGCCCGCGTCCAGATCATGAGCGGCATCTACGCCGGCGAGTTCGCCATCGTCGAGTCCCTGGTGGGTGGCGTCATCCCCGCGGCTGTCGTTCGCACGGAAGCGGGGCGCACTCGACGCGCCCGCACCATCGACCTCGTGCCGTCGCCCGTCACGGCGAACGCGCCGGCTAGCGCGCCCGCGACCGAGGAATCACCTGCAGGGGGATCACCCGCGGGCTGAATGGTCGCCGAGCATCTGGCTTCGGTGTGTTCTCGCGCGGACAATGCAATTGCGACTCAAGCTGAACTCGACGCCGACGTGTTGTCGCCCTTCGCCACTCATTTCAGATAGTTCCACTCATGCGGAACCATCGCAAGGAAAGCGCCCAAGTCACCGGCGCATCATCCACCGGTAACGCAGAAGCTGAGCGAGAAGGTGACGTCCCGGGCCTGAGCTGGCCATGAGGCGGCGGGGTGATGGTCGGCTTTCGTGAAGCACCTGAGCGTCTCGTCGGGTGCCTCATGAGGCGCTTGACGCCGCGGACCCGGGGGTGGCAGGGCTTCCCGGTCGACAGGGCGTCGCACATCGGAACCCGACGCGGCTCTCGCCGAGTTTGGGAACGAACGCAGATGGTTCCGCGTGGTTGGAACTATCTGGAAATGGGGCTCCAGGGCAAAGAGGCTCCGGGGAGAGAGGCTCATGGCCGGCTGTGGCTCAGGGGGAGCTCGGTGGCTGGGCAGCCAGGTGCCTGGGCGCCAAGCACGGTCCAGACATGAGCCTGGGCCGAACCGTCGCCGAGGGACCGCACCCTGGGCTGCGCCGGAGATCGCCTGGCGGCAGCGGCCACCGGGGTAGAGGCGTTAGGAGCGCGCGGCCTCGCTCTTGAGGCGGCCGGGCTCGGACTTGGCGTGGCCGTTGGCCTTGCCGGCAACGGCGTGCGCTGCACCCTTGGCGCGAGCCTCCGCGGAGCGGATCGCGCCCCACTTCTTGGCCTCGGCAGAAACCGCGGCACCGTGGGCCCTACCTGTTGCGAACTCGGCCGACTTGGCGATCTCCGACACGGCCTTCCCGTGTGCGTTGCCGGCGCCTTCGCCGGCGAGGGCGCCTGTGGCCGAAACGGCGAGGACGGTCATACCGATGGCGGCGGCCTTGGCGATGCGTTTCATGTTGGTTCGGTACCTCGAGGGACAACTGGTTCGATACAGACAACGATTGGATGCGCCCGGCGTTCGGGGCGTGACGCCATCATATGGTTGTGTTGCGCTCACATCCATCGATCCCGCTTGTCGCGCCGCTTGCGTTGCTTGCGCTGCTCGCCTCGGGGTGCCAGCCCGCACCACCGAATTCGACGGATGTGCCGAACGCAACCCCGCCCGCGGCCGCGACGACTCCCCCATCGCTTGCGATGCCAACCCCGATCGAAACCGTCGTCACGACGCCGACCCCGACCGGCTTCGTGTTCCTGGCGGTCGACGTCGTCGCGTATTACCAGTCGATCGGTTACGAATGCGACCCACCGAAGCGGAGCACCATTGCCGCAGGCTACACGCTGACCGGGTGCTCACTCGCGGACAAGGCGGGCAGGACGCGGGTCGTCGGCATCGTTACCGATGCGGCCGGCGTGCTGGGCAACGGCTACGCGGGCGTCTGGGGAAATTCGAACGAGGTGTATCTCAAACCGGACGACGCGCTGGACCCGCTCGCTGCGTTCCTGGGCGCGATGCTTGGCGCGGAGCGCGGCGCAGAAGCCGCGATCTGGATGAAGGAACACCTCGGCGAGGCCTACGCGACGACGACATCAGGCTCGATCACGATTGCGACGTACACCGGATCCGCGGATGACACGTCGGAGCTCTACGTCGAGGTCGCGAATGATGCGTACCTGGCCGCGTCTCCCCCGCCGACCACCTGAATGGGCGTGTATCGATTCGAAACCCGAACTGCCGCGTCGCCTGAGCACGCGTTTGACCTTTGGACGAACCTCGACCGCATGGCTGAGTGGGTCGGTGGCGTCACGAAGGTCACCGATGTCAGCGGTCCCGTCGACCGGGCTGGTACGACCTATACGGTCTGGTTCGGTCGGATGAAGAGCCCGACTCAAGTTCTCGAGGCTGCGCGTCCCCGACTCCTGCGAACCAGGTTCGGGAGCATGATCCTGAAGGGCGAGAACGCGGCGACATTCGAACCGGACGGGACGGGGACGATCATCCGGCAGGAGATGCGCACGCACGGCCTGATCTCGGGACTGTCCGCGCGGATCTTTGCGAGTGGCTCCTACAAGGGCAGCTTCCAGGGTGAGCTGGATGCATTCGCGAGGCTCGCGGAACAGGAGCCGTAATCGTTCGAGCGGCCTAGTCCTTGGGGAAGCCTTTTCGCGCCGCGTCCTTGTACGCCTCAGCGGCCTCGGCGGCGATCTGGGCGGACTCTTCCAGTGGCCCTTCCGACTGGAGCTTTTCCTTGCGCGCGACCTTTGCGGCCGCGTCAGCGACCTCGGCGGTGCGCACCGCGGAGTGTTCGGCTCGCTTCGCCGCTGCCGTGCTCAGGCGAGCGGCCTCGCCGGTCTCCTTAGCAGCCTTGGCGGCTTCCGCGGCGGCATCGGCTGCTGCCTTTGCCGACTCGGCGTCATCGCGGGCTGCCACTACGTCGCGCTCGGCGGCGCGCCAGTCGCGCAGGAGCTCGGACGCAGACCCCTTCTTGGCAGCGCTGTCTTCATGCACTGCGCTCAGCCAGGATCTGAACGAGCGATACGCTCGCCAGGCATGGTCGTGAAATTGCGCTGACCCACGCCACTCGGGGCGGCACCTTGCACGTACGGCCGCTCGTTGAGGCGCGGTGCGCTCGCCGGCCGAGCGGGGCTCGCCGGCCGATGGCTCGTGGCCGGTCGACTGCCGGAACCAGTTCGAGATGCCGTCGCCGGTCGCCCGGCGTCAGCAGGTCGTCCGGCCGGACGTCGACGCGGAGCATCGCGGCCAGGTCCATCACGGCGCGGCGCGGCTCCACCAGAGAAGCCGCGGCTGGGGGCGCCACGCCCACCACCGCGACGAATCTCGCGGATCGGCTCGGCACGGATGCCACGATCGGGCTCGAAGCCGGGGATGTACTCCCACGGGATCGGCTTGCGCAGGAGCGACTCGATCTCGGCGAGCAGCTCAGCCTCATCGATGCACACGAGCGAGATCGCGTCACCCTCGAGGCCGGCGCGGCCCGTGCGGCCGATCCGGTGTACATAGTCGGCCGGGGTAGTGGGCAGCTCGTAGTTGACGACGTGTGGCAGCTCCTCGATGTCGAGGCCGCGCGCCGCGACCTCGGTCGCTACGAGGATCGCCGCGGTGCCGTCCTTGAAGTCGTCGAGCGCCCGGACCCGCTGGCCCTGGCTCTTGTTGCCGTGGATCGCGGTGGCATCGATGCCGTCCATAACCAGCTGCTCGGCGAGCCGGTTGGCGCCGTGCTTGGTGCGCGTGAACACCAGCGCGCGATCGATCCGCCCGCTCTTGATGAGGTAGCTGAGCAGCTCACGCTTGCGATGGCGATCGACCGGGTGGACGATCTGGCGAACGGCCTCCACGGGCGCGTTGCGGCGCGCGATCTGCACCTGCGCAGGGTCCTTGAGGATCGTGGCCGCGAGCTCGCGAACGTCGTCCGCAAAGGTGGCAGAGAACATCAGGTTCTGCCGCTTTGCCGGCAGCAAGCCGATGATCTTGCGGATGTCCTTGATGAAACCCATGTCCAGCATGCGGTCCGCCTCGTCGAGGACGAGGATCTCGACCGAACGAAGGTCGATCTTGCCCTGCTCCTGAATGTCGAGGAGGCGACCCGGGGTCGCGACCACGATCTCCGGGCCGGCATGGATGGCCTTGAACTGGGCGTCGTAGCCCACGCCACCGTAGATCGTCGTGGAGCGAACGGGCCGCGACCGGCCGTAGTTCTGCACGAACTCCTCGACCTGGATCGCGAGCTCCCGCGTCGGCGTGAGCACGAGACACCGGATCGGGAGGCCGCTTGCGATCTGGGGACGGGCACCGAATGATCGACGGCCGGCGCTTCCGCTGGCGCGGATCGGGTGCCGCGGGGTCGGGCGGTTCTCGTGAAGGAGCTGGAGGATCGGCAGCACGAATGCGGCCGTCTTGCCGGTGCCCGTCTGGGCGCCTGCGAGAACGTCGCGGCGCGCGAGCACCTGTGGGATGGCCTCGGCCTGGACCGGTGTGGGCTCTGTGTAGCCCTCAGCCGCCACGGCACGGAGGAGCTCGGGCGCGAGCCCGAGTGTGTCGAACGACATGTAGAGACAGTCTCCTGACTTCGTCGGGCCACCCGCTGCGATCTGCAGCCGGGACCGGTCAGGGCGTTCTACTGATGGTTCAAATGGGGATGGTGTGTGAGACCTGGGCGCTGACCGGAGCGCCACTACCGCATCTAGGTACGACACGCTAGCAGGTTTTCTGCGATCCGACCATCTGTTCGATCCCGGCAGAGGGGCGACAATAGGGGTTCAGGAGGAGTCAGGATGTCGCTCGACCACCACGAACAAGACGAACATGCCGATCACGAGGGCCACGATCACGCGGGCCATCAGCACGTGTCATACGCGGATGCGATCGCGAACTACCGGGCGGACAAGGACGAGTATTTCCGCGAGGAAGACGGGAGCCCGGTACCGGAGGCCGAGCGGCCGACGTTCCTCGGGATCCCCTACTTCGCGGTGGACGAGGCGCTCCGCTTCGACGGCCTGACGCTCGAGCCGTACACCGGGAGCGAGCCGGTCGCCTTCCAGATCCCGACCTCCGACGGCCAGCTGCGTGACGCGGAACGCGCGGGCGTGTTCCGGTTCCAGCTCAATGGGGTCACCCAGGCGCTCACCGCCTACACGTTCGCGAAGAGCCCCTCGGAATCGCTGTTCGTGCCGTTCCTGGACGTCACGAGTGGCACCGAGTCATACGGCGCCGGGCGCTACCTGGACGTCTATCCCGAGCGCGATGGCTCTTACGCCCTGGACTTCAATCTCGCGTACCACCCCTCGTGCGTCTACGACCCCCATCTGTCGTGCCCGCTCACCCCGGCCGAAAACCGCTTGCCGCTGCGCATCGAGGCGGGCGAGCGGCTCGCATCCTCCGAATCCTCGGCCCGCTAACCGGCCCCTCAGCGCGTCGTGGCCCATCCGGACCGAGACGCCGGCTACGCTTCGTGGCAATGGCCTCCCCCACCCTGCGCACCGTGACCGCGACCAAGTACCTCACGCCCTTTCGCGAGGGCGGCTCGCTCCCGGGCCTCGTCGAGGCCGACGACGACGGGCTGTACGTCGTCAAGTTCAAGGGCGCCGCGCAGGGTCCGCGCGCGTTGGTTGCGGAGGTAATCGCCGGCGAGCTGGGCCGGGCGCTGGGTCTGCCCGTGCCGGAGCTCGTATTCGTCGAAATCGATCCCGCGCTGGCGGGCGTCGAGCCGGATCCGTGGGTCGGCGAGCTGCTCCAAGAGAGCCCGGGGATCAATCTCGGGCTGGACTTCCTGCCCGGGTCGATGACCTTCGATCCGCGCGCCGACGGGCGGCCCGACGGCGACCTCGCCGCGAACATCGTCTGGTTCGACGCCCTCGTCACGAACACCGATCGATCGCCCCGCAACCCCAACATCCTGTCGTGGCATCGGCGACTGTGGCTGATCGACCACGGTGCGTCGCTGTTCATCCACCACACCTGGCTGGACCCAGATGCCCATGCGCGCCGGCCGCTCGCGACCATCGCGGACCACGTACTCCTGCCGTATGCGTCTGAGATCAGCGCCGCGCACGAAAGGCTGGCCGACCTGGTGACGCTCGAGACGCTGGAGGGGATCGTGGCCCTTGTGCCCGAAGCGTGGCTCGCGCCGACCGGTCCGGCGACTACGATCGGCGGGCCCGATGCGCAGCGAGCGGCATACGTCCGCTACCTCCTGACCCGCGTTGCTGCCCGAGACGCGCTGGTCGACTCAGTGGAGGGTGTTCGACATGCCGCGTGACGCGTTCGAGTACGCGGTCCTCCGTGTCGCCCCGCGCGTCGAGCGTGGCGAGCTTGTCAACGTCGGCGTGGTCCTGTTCTGCCGAACGCGGCGGTTCCTCGGCGTTCGGATCGAGCTCGGCGACCGTCAGGCGGCTGCACTGCGCGCACTTGCGCCGGATGTCGATCTCGACGCGGTGCGCTCGCACCTGTCTTCCATCCACGCAATCGTTGCCGGCGAGCCGTCGGCAGGCCCGATCGCAGAGCTCGCCGAGCCCGAGCGGTTCCGCTGGGTGACCTCGCCATCGAGCACGGTCATCCAGCCTTCAGACGTCCACGGCGGCATGACCCAGAACCCCGCTGCGTCGCTCGAGGAGCTCTTCGAGAAGCTGGCGCGCTAGCAGGCCGGAGCCTGCGCGAACCCCTCGCAGGTTCAGGCGCCGAAGCGGCTCCGGTGCTCCACCGGGATGAGCGGCGTCTCGCCTCGGACCTTCAGCTCCTGCACGGCCCACGAGTTGCCGTCGGGGTCGCTGAAGCCGAAGAACGTGCCGCCGTCTCGCTCGTCGAAGACCATGATTTCGGTGGTTGCGACCCCGCGATCCAGGAGCTCCTGGCGAGCCGCTCGCGCATCCTGCACGACCAGCTGGAGTCCCTTGAGCGAGCCGGGCTCCATCTCGTTCTGCGAAGGCAGGTCACCGATGACGATGGAGCAACCCGAGCCGTTGGGTGTGAGCTGGACGAAGTGCATGTGCTCGTTGCGCGTGTCGTGGTCGAGGTGGAAGCCAACCTGGTCGCGGTAAAACGCGACCGCGCGATCGATGTCGCTGACGGGAACGATGACGACTTCAAGGGTCCAGTCCATGGCCGGATAATCGCACGACTCCCCGCCCGCGTGCCTCGCAGGCCGGCGCGGCCGCTTCCGACGCGACGACTACCGACTGACCTCGCGCCAGGCGCCGTCGTCCAGCAGCCACGTACCGCCGAGCACCGTCTGACCCACGAAACCGCCGAACAGCACCAACTGGTGGCGGATCGGATCGAACGCAGCGGCCTGCCCGTTCCGGGCGGGTGGCGCTGTGCCCTCGAGCCGCGACCATGCTTCGAGGATGTTCGATGCTCCGGAGCTTGTATCGCCGCCGTAGAGGAGGACCTGCTCGTGTGTCGGGTCCCAGGCCATCGAGGCCGACGTCCGCGGCGTGGGCCGGAGCGCCGGCGTCGCGGTGGGCAACGGTGCGGACGATGGCGCTGCCGTGCTGCCCGCGGTCACCGAACCTGTAGCGATCGGTGAGGGCGACGGGGTTGAGCCGCCGCAGGCGGCCAGGAGGAACGCGAGCGCGGTGGCACCCGCCGAGATTCGCTGCATGCATCGTGGAGCCGCACCCACTCCGTGTTGTGACACGGTCGTGCCCTCCCAGTGGTCCGCGCCTGCGGGCCGTCGGGATCCGCCTCAGAGCTGGCGCGCGGCAGCCCCGATTGCCTGCGATCCCCACCATGCGAGGTCCCACTCGGCGGCCTTGCCGCTCGGATAGACGACGCCCGCTTCCGTATCGAAGCCCTTTCGCCACCCGCGCAGCAGCAGCCCCGTAAGGACGGAGAGGTCCCATTGCGCGGCCCACGCGTCGTCAGCGGGCAGGCCCGCCGCCACTCGGTACCGCTCCAGGATCGCCTCGGGTGTCGCTGGCAAGCTGGCAACGTTGCACACGAGGAACCAGCCGAGCTCCACGGCGATCGGGGCGACGAGGGTCATCTGCCAGTCGATCAGGTAGACGGATCCGTCCGCGGCCGGGCCAGCATTCCCCAGCTTGAGGTCTCCATGCAGGCCGGCATCCGGCAGCCGATCGAGGGCCGCGAAGAGCGGTGCCGGATCAGCAGTCAGCTCGTCGATGAGGTCCCTGACCGGCGGGCGTACCTGGCGATCGAACGCATCCCAGCCGAGGCGGAAGCGTTCGCCCACCGCGAGCCCTGCGGCTTCGTACGCGGCGGCCGAAGGTCGCGTCAGCAGGAGGACGCGGCGGCGCAGGTCCGTCCACGGAAACGAGGCTGGCAGCTGGACGTGCCACGGCTGTCCATGCAAGGCCGCGAGTGCGGCGAGCACACGATCCGTCGTCGTGCTGTCGACCGGGTGCTCCCACCGGAGCAGCGTGCCGGTCAGGTCCGGCATCAGCAGGGCCACTCCGTCGCCGTCGCGGGCGACGCCGAGGTGCGGCAAGCGGACGGGCGCCGGGAGCTCGGGCGCGGCAAGCGCGAGCTGGGCCTCGCGGAGCACGGGCGCGTCGTCGGTGACCCGGGCGATCCAGTCGAGGGCAAGGCTGTCGCGCTTGAGCACGAAACGAGCGCCGTCGCTCCCCGTGAGTCGAGTCAGGACGGCCCCGGACCAGCCGTCGTTCAGGAGCGGTTCCTCCCGGGCGTCGGCAAGGCCGCGCGCCGCCAGCAGGGTCGCGAGATCCGGCAGGTCGTCGATCACGTGGGCCGCATCAACAGGGAGCGGGGACGTCGTCGCTCCCGTCCGGCCCATCGTCCATGTACACGACATGCGAATCCGGGCAGTTCCGCGTGAGCACGACGACGAGCTGCTCGTCCAGGGAGGCGTTCGCCTCGACGTGAATCTCGCCCGCCGGGATGTACACGAAGTCGCCGGCGCCGGCGTCCATCCCGTGCTCCAGCCCAGTAGGGCCCCACGTGTAGTGCGCCCAACCCGACTGGATGTAGATGCTCGTCTCGCAGGGTCCGTGGTGGTGGATGCGCGTCTTCCCACCGGGTGCGGTGGTGACGATGGACGAGTACAGCATCGTGGAGCCTGCGACCGGCGCGGAAACGGCAATCGAGCGGACCATATCCGTGTTCTGCCCCGTCCCGACCAGGAATTCCGAGGGGCTGATCCGCTTGGCCATCGCGCCGATCATAGCCGCGGCCGGATACGCTCCGGCGATGAGGTCCCTGCCCGAACTGCCGCGCGTCATCCTGCTCGATGGACCGACGCCGCTCCAGGCGATGCCACGGTTGTCGGAAGCGCTCGGCGGCCGCGCGGAGCTGTGGATCAAGCGTGAGGACCTGGGGCCACTTGCGTTCTCCGGGAACAAGCTGCGCAACCTGGAGTTCCTGCTCGGCGCGGCTGTCGCTAACGGCGCGGATACGATCGTCACCTCGGGTCGGCGCTGGTCCAACCACTGCCGCCTCACGGCCGCCGCGGGCGCCCGCCTCGGCCTGCGCGTGGAGATCGTCGTCAGCGGGCCGCGTGTCGCGCACTCGGCAAACGTGGAGCTGATTGCGCTGCTGGGCGGGACAGTCCACCAGGCCTACACGGACGATCGCGCGGAACGGGAAACGATCGTCGAGCAGATCGCCGCCGACGCGCGGGCAGCCGGCCGAGCGGTGCACGTCATTCCGGTGGGAGGGTCGGATGCAACGGGCGCCTGGGGACAGGTCCTCGGGGCCTTGGAGGTCGCGGACCAGGCGAGCGGGCTGGGCTTCAACCCGGACGTCATCGTGCTGCCCAGCGCCACCGGCGGGACGCAGGCCGGGCTGATCGTGGGTGCTGCAATCGTGGCGGAGCGAGAGGGCGCAGTGCCGGCGCGCGTCCTCGGTGTTGCGGTCGCCCATCCCGAGGCGCAATTGCGCCCCCACGTGGAGGCGCTCACGACGGAGCTTGCTGGCATGGCCGGCCTCACGCCGCTGCGCCACGAGGTGGAGATCCTCTCGACACAGCTCGGCACCGGCTACGGCATCCCGAGCCCCGCCTCCGAAGAGGCCGCCCGGCTCCTTGCACGCTCCGAGGGACTCCTCGTGGACCCCGTGTACACGGCCAAAGGCCTCGCCGGAGTCATCGAGATCGTCCGTGCCGGGCAGCTCGATGGGCAGCGCGCGATCTTCTGGCACGGCGGCGGGCTCCCCGCGCTGTTCGAATCGCTCCGGAGCTGATTCGTCGGGCCCGAAATTCGGGCGCTATGCCGTGCTACGGTGTATCGATGGACGACACTCGCACCACGCGGACGGCCGGCGTGCTCCGCGACATCGCACGTGGCGGCCTCTCGGGCCTGATTGCCGGGGTCGTCGTGGGCGGCGTCGGCGGACGGATCGTGATGGCGATCATCGCGCAGCTCAATCCGGACGCGTTCGGGATGGTCACCGAGGCCGGCGAGGTCATCGGCCGGTTCACGGTCCCGGGCACCATCGCACTGATCGTGTTCGGTGGCATGAGCGCAGGGCTCGTCGGCGCCGTCCTGTGGGTCGTCGTCTCCCCGTGGGTGCGCGGGACCGGTGCGCGGAAGTCGCTGCTGGCGATGCCGATCGCCGTGGCGCTCGGCACCTTCATCCTCGTCGAATCGACGAATTTCGACTTCGAGATCGTTGGTCCGACGTGGCTCGTGCTCGTCCTGCTGATTGGTCTGGTGGCATTGACAGGCGCCGCCACCGCCTGGCTGGATGACCGCCTGGATCGTCTGCTTCCAAGACCCGTGCGGCCCGGGCGTGGCGTGGCGCTCTACGGGCTGGTCGCCCTGCTCGGGACGCCGGCGCTCTTGATCACCATGCTCGCGTTCTTCGACCCCGGCTTCTCAAACGGTCCGACGCCCTTCGGCGTCGGACCGGCACTCCTCGTGCCCGGCGTCGCGACCGCGATCTGGTGGGCACTCCGGATCCGGGACGGCCGAACCATGCCGCCGCGAGCGCTGGTCCTCGCCGGGCAGATCGGCCTGCTCGTGGCGGTCGCCTTCGGGTTCCTCCACCTGTGGACGGAGATCGGGAAGATCTACGCCGCCCAGTGAGCTACATCTGCTCGACGAATGGCTTCCGCCAGTCGGGCGCAGGGAACGGGTTCGCGAAGTACTCGGTCATCCTGGAGACCTTGCCGTCGCGCATCTCGCCAACCCCGACGTAGCTGACCGGCACGCCGTCACCGTAGTCCACGGTGCCCTCGATGATGAAGACGTCGTCGCCGCCGAGCATCCGCTTGTAGGTGAACTTGGGGTTCGAGCCGGACATCTCGCCATAGCTCTCGCTCATCTTCATGATGGCGTCCCTGCGCAGGCGCTCGCCCGACTGCGGCCACTCCGTGACGAAGTCATCGGTGCCCCACTTCTGGGTGAGCTTGTTCATCGCGCCCATGTCGCCGGTTTGCAGCGCCTCCTCGAAATCTGCGGCCATGGCCATCTTGTCGTCGCCCATTGGTCCTGACTCCTTCTGTCGTGGACGGCCAGCGTACGCCCACCCGGATCTCCGTATCATCGTGGTCATGTCGACACCGTCCGAGGCGATCCCCGACGTCGCCTATTACGACACCGGCAGCGTTCGCTACCGCGGTTTGCGGCTCGATGGCGAGATGCACGGCTCCTGGGAGTTCCTGCGCAAGGACGGCAGCACCATGCGCGCCGGCGAGTTCGACCGGGGCAAGCAGGTCGGCGTCTGGCGGACGTTCGACCGTGGCGGCAAGGTGGTCAAGGAGACCGACTTCTCGACGGGGCATTGAACGTGCTCGAGACGTCCTTCGATGGGCACGGATCCCTGATCAGATGGGTCGATATCCGGGGCGATCTTCCGGCCCGCGTCTTCATCCACGGACTCGGTGGGAACGGCGAGGCGATTCTCGGCGCGGTGGCGCGGCACCCATCGATCTCCGGACACCGCTCGATCCTCGTGGACCTCCCGGGCCACGGGGCCACCGATAGGCCGTCCGACTTCTCGTACTCCCTCGACGCGCATGCGGCGGCCGTCGTCGCTGTGTGCCGGGCCGCGGGTGTCGAGGGGGTCGATCTCGTCGGCCACAGCCTCGGCGCGGACATCTCGGTTGTGCTCGCCGCGCGCAATCCGGGCCTGGTGCGCCGGATGGTCATCTCCGAGGGCAACCTGGATCCGCTGCCGCCGTCGCCGTCAGGGCGCGCGAGCCAGGCGATAGCCCTGCAGCAGGAGGAGGAGTTCGTCGCCGGCGGGTATCAGCGGCTCATGGATGAGAACCCGGGCTGGGCGCCGACTCTGCGACGGTGCTCCCCGCTCGCGATCCATCGAAGCTCGGTTGGGCTGATCACGGGCACGACGCCCACGATGCGCGCCCTGCTCGTCGCCGTGGCGGTCCCGCGGACGTTCATCAAGGGCGCCCACGGCGAGCCGCTGCTTGACGAGGCGGGCCTGGAGGCCGCGGGCGTGCATGTAGTGACCATCCAGGACGCGGGTCACATGATGATGTTCGATAACCCGCCAGCCTTCGTCGACGCCCTGGCGGTCGGCCTCGCCAGGACCTGACGAGCCCTAGAGCCGGGCGAGCCAGGTGCGCACGTCGTCGGCGTGGTCGTTGAGGTGGCCGGAGAAATCGCTCTCGATCTCCCCTGCGGTGTCGCGCCAGCGGAAGTAGCCCGGGCTCGTCTCGGACTCGGCGAGGAATGCGTCCGGCGATAGCGCGGCAACGGCCGCGGCGACGCGATCGAATGAAGCCGCGTAGTCGGCAAGGAGGTCATCGGCCGACCTATCCGCGTCCTGATCCCGGAACCAGGCGTTGATCGGGTCGTCGTCCGTGAGGGTCGCCGGCCATGGGGCCGGAGGGCGTGGTGCTCCATTGCTCGCTGCGTGCAGCCGCGTGATCGTTCGATTCCGCCACGCGAGCAGGTGGCTCACCAGGTCCTTGAATGACCACTCGCCCATCGGTCCGGGCTCGTCAAGCCGAGCTGGCGGAACGTCGGCGACGAGGGCCTGCCACGCCGCCTCGTCGGCCTCGATCTTCGCCAGGATCACGTCCTTTGTCGATGCCACCAGAGTAACCTCCTATCGCGCCGTAGGGGGTTATTGTGACACGACTGGCGCCGACCTGCGTGTCCGCGCCCACCCCCTTGCCAGGCCGCGTCCCCTGTGCAACCTCAGCCAGGCGTCAGGCGGTACCCGCCCGCGGCGTGGAGCGTCGTGACCGACTGGTCCCAGACCTCGACGCGGTACACGCCGGGACCGGATTCCACGACCGGCGCGCCGCTGCACAAAACGGACCACTTCCCGAACGATGCATCAGGCGGGACATCCTCTCGATCCACTTGCGTACCGTCCCTGCGCACGATGATCACCACTGACGCGTCCGGTGCCTGCACCGTCGCCAGCTCGGCCGACCACCAGATGTCGGTCCCCTCCTGGAACTCGACGCCGACCTGGAGCACGGCGCAGTCGTCGTCGGTATCCGTGCCGAACGTGATCGGCCCCGGCCGGGCGGATTCGGTCGGACCGGCGGGAGTCGTGGGCGCGGGAGTCTGGTCGGCCAGCCCATCCACGAATTCGTTCAGCAGCCGGAAGCCAGTGAGCGCGAGGAACCCGAAGAAGATCAGCGTGCCGAAGGACGGAAGCCGGATGCGCGGCTTGGGCGCGGTCGCTCCGGTCGAAAGCCAGCTCTCGGAGCCCTCCCTCGCGCCGACCTGGATGTTCGCCGGCCTGGTGACCGTGCCGGAGAGCTCGTTGGGTCTCGCGGCGTCGGAGAGGACGTTCGGCTCCCCAACCCGCCCGACGGCACCACCTCGGCTCCGGCGTCGACGACGATCCTCGCTCATGCGCGCCGCCACCGTACGCCATTTGATCGGGGCTTGACAGGCCTGCGTCCGTGGCGTTCAATAACCACCTTCTTCCATAACATGGTGGTTATGAATGACGGGTGACCAGCTCAGCTCGGTGTTCGGGGCGCTCGCGGATCCAACCCGACGCGCCATCCTTGCGCGCCTTGCTGCGGGCGATCTGGCGGTGCGGGACCTCGCGGCCCCCTTCCCCATGTCGCAGCCGGCCATCTCGCGGCATCTCAAGGTGCTCGAGAGCGCGGGCCTGATCTCTCGAAGTCGGCGGGCGACGGCCCGGCTGAGCCACCTGGAGCCGGAGCCGCTCCGCGAGGCCACGACGTGGCTCGCTCGATATCAGGCCTTCTGGGACGAACGCTTCGATCAGCTCGACGAAGTCCTCGCCTCCCTTCAACCCGCGCCGTAGCACTGAGGAGAATCGATCATGGGCAAAACGAAGATCACGGCGCCGCCGGGCGTCCCGTTCATCGACATCGAGCGCGAGTTCGACGCCCCGCGGGAGCTCGTGCATCAGGCCTACCTGGATCCCGAGCTCGTCGTCCAGTGGCTGGGGCCGCGCCAGTACAGGATGGAGATCGACCGCTGGGACGCCCGCGACGGCGGTGCGTACCGGTACGTCCATAGCAACGAGAGCGGCTCGCACGCGTTCCATGGCGTGTTCCACTCGATGGACATGGACAACATGGTCCAGACCTTCGAGTACGAGGGCGCACCCGGGCACGTCTCGCTCGACGCGCAGGTCCTCGAGGACCTCGGCAACGGGCGCACCCGCGTCAGGTCGCACTCGGTGTTCATGTCCGTCGAGGACCGGGACGTGATGATCGAGAACGGGATGGGCGACGGCGTCGATGACGGCTACAACCGCCTCGACGAGCTCATCGCCAGGCTCCAGCCGGTTGGCGCCATCAACTGATCTCATTTCCGGCCCCGTCAGGCACTCCTCGCGCGCTCCAGCGCCCCGCCCGGCTTTCGGGCGGGGCGCATCCGCTTCGGTCACTTGCGTGGGGTGCGATGATCCGCACATGGTCGAGTACGGCGGCGGCATCCAGAACGGTCCAGCGGGCCAGGTTGGCAGTGGCAGTGGCGGCGGCCCGGACTTCGGGAGCTCGCCAGATCTGTTCACCTCTGTCGGCAACGTGGTCAACGACGCCATGTACATGGTCACGTCGGCACCGCCGGAGATGCTCGTCCTGGGGATCGTGATCTTCTTCCTTGGCCTGATCGTCCTGAAGCGAGCGTTCTAGCCCGATCCCCGGCAGCAGGCTCTCAGACAACCCTCAGGAATCGGCGTCAGCGTCCCCGAGGACAACGACGCCGATCCAGGAGCCCATCACGATGCCAACGTCCGCGCCGCCGGTCTTCGAGGGCCGCCCGCTCCCCCACCCCGACGAGCCGGTCTTCGACCAGGGCCTCGCCTTCGACGTCGACACGCTGATCAGCCGCCGGCAGGTGCTGCGCGCGCTTGGCTACGGCGCGGTGGGTGCGGGGATGGTGTCGATCATCGGGTGCGCGCCGGGAGCTACCAACGCCCCGGGCACCTCGTCACCAACGAGCGGCGGTGCGAGCACCGGTGCGACATTTGGAGCGACCGCCGAGGCCTGCGACGTCATTCCCGAGGAGACTGCCGGTCCGTTCCCGGGAGACGGCTCCAACGGGCCTGATCTGCTGGCGGACAGCGGCGTGGTGCGCTCGGACATCCGGTCCAGCTTTGGCTCCTCGACGACGGCCGCGGGCGGCGTGCCCGTCAACATCCGACTGGCGATTCTGGACCTTGCGAATGGCTGCGCGCCCATGGCCGGCGCCGCGGTCTACCTGTGGCATTGCGACCAGGAGGGCCGCTACTCGATGTACTCGCAGGGCGCCCAGAACGAGAACTACCTGCGCGGCGTCCAGGCAGCGGGCGCCGACGGGATCGTCACATTCACGAGCATCTTCCCCGGCTGCTACTCGGGGCGGTACCCGCACATCCATTTCGAGGTCTACCCGAGCCTCGAGTCGGCCAAGGATGTCGCCAACAAGATCGCGACCTCGCAGATCGCACTGCCGGCAGACACCTGCACGCAGGTCTATGCCACGTCGGGCTATGAGCAGAGCGTCACGAACTTCTCGTCGACCAGCCTCTCGAACGATGGTGTCTTCGGCGAGGACGATGGCGAGCGCCAGATCGGTACGGCGACGGGCTCGCTCGGCGGCGGACTGACGGTCGACCTCTCGGTCCCCGTGCCCGCCTCGTAGGCGAGGTCAGACGCGACCGCGCGCGAGACCGATCAGCCGATCGAGCAAGCGCTCGCCACCGGCGCGCAGTCCGTTGTGCTCGAACTCGTTCGTGATCCACGGCCGGAGGCCCTTGATCGCGGCCGCGGTTTCCTCCGCGAACCGGCGCTCCACGTAGGCGTCGTTCACGTAGATCGTCGCGGCGACGGGTACCTCGTTGTGGGCCAGCCGATCCGGGTCGTAGAGCCGCGACCACGAATGCTCAGCAAGCGCGTGGGCAGCCTCCCGATGTGAGCGCAGGCCGCCGTAGTCCTCCCACATCCAGGGGTAGATGTGCTCAGCGGTGAAGTACCGCTCCTGGGCAACCTCGTCCGGCAGGAGCCGCGCGCTGGACCAGCGCGTGGAGCCGCCGTCGGCATAGCAAGCTTCGTGGAGCGTCGCGTAGATCGGATTGCGATCGAAGGGTCCGGCCCGCACCACGTCTTCGACGAAGGCGCGCGATGCGAACGGGAGCTCGACCACCTGATGGATGCGCTCGAACCCGTCGCTCATGCCCAGGGCCATGCCGATCTGGAGAAATCGTCGGGACGTCAGCCTGTCGCCGGACGGCAGCCGAACCTCTTCGCCATCCAGTCGCTCGACTATGTCGCGCACGCGGGCGCGGTCGTCCGGGTAGCGCGCGAAGTAGGCCCGGTTCTTGGCGACGAGGCGCACGTACGTGGCCGAGTACACGTCGTCCACCGGCCGGCCTATCGGCGAGAGCCCGCCCGTGATGAATGCCTCGCGCAGACCCTCCGGCGCCATCGACAGGTAGGTCATTGCGCAGAAGCCGCCGAAGCTCTGGCCCAGGATGCTCCACTTCTCTACCCCGAGCTCCTGGCGAACGACCTCGGCGTCGCGCACGATCGAATCGGCACGGAAGTGCGTCAGGTACGCGGCCTGGGCATCCACGGAGTCGCCCGGGATCTCGCCGACGGGCGTCGACCGGCCCGTCCCCCGCTGGTCGATCAGGAGGAGCCGGTAGTCCTTGAGTGCCCGCTTCTGCCAGCCGTCGGCCGGTGCATCCGGCCGGGCCGCCTCGAATCCGGGACCACCCTGAAGGAACAGCAGGTACGGCTTTTCCAGGCCGTCGAGGTCCGCGACTTCGCGCGTGAAGACCATGATCCGCTCGCCGTCGGGCTTCGCGTGATCGAGCGGAACGGAGTGCTCCCGCTCCGTATGGATCGCGCCGGGGACGCGGTAGGTGACCGCCATCAGCGGATCTTCCCCGCGGCGAGCGCGGCGATCGACTTCTCGATGCGCCTGGCGCGTGTCTCCGGCGCCTTCGCAGCCGCGATCTGGAGCGTGTGCCAGGACTTGTTGGAGTACGACAGGCCGTCGAACGTTCGACGCGCCGCGGGTTCGGCGTCGAGGGCCGCAGCGAGCTCGGGTGGGACGGTGATCTCACGCGGCGCCGTGTCGAGCTGGAGGTCCACCTCGACCTCCTCGTTCGCGGACACACCGGCGGGGCCGCGATGCTCGCTGCTCACGCCGATCATGTACCGACCCTGGAGTACCGCGACCGTGTTGGGATAGGTGTAGCCGTTGATCGTCACGCGAACGGGTGGACGCTTCCCCGCGCCGAGTGCGTCGACGACCTCCGGCGGGATGACGAAGCCCATCGCGGTAGTCCCGGTTTGCAGAATCGTCGTCCGAAATCGCATGGTGGAACGATAGCGTCCGCTCGCGGCGGGTGGCACAGTTGCGTCGTGACGAAGGTCGTCTGGTCTCCAGGCACGCGAC
>JBDSZH010000062.1:0-7569 GCA_039925225.1 Candidatus Limnocylindrales bacterium
TGCTCTCGTCGTTCATCCCGAACGATGAGCGGATCGTGACGATCGAGGACGCCGCCGAGCTCCAGCTTCGTCAGGAGCATGTGGTCACGCTGGAGGCACGGCCGGCGAACATCGAGGGCCTGGGCGAGATCACGATCCGCGACCTGTTGCGCAACGCGATGCATATGCGCCCAGACAGGATCATCGTCGGCGAGTGCCGTTCCGGCGAGGCACTGGACATGCTCCAGGCCATGACCACCGGCCAGGATGGCTCGCTGTCCACTGGTCACGCCAACACGCCGCGCGACATGCTGCGGCGCCTGGAGACGATGGTCCTCATGACCGGATACGACCTCCCACTCCGCGCCATCCGCGAGCAGGTGGCGTCCGCCGTGGACCTCCTGGTCCACACGTCGCGGCTCAAGGACGGCTCCCGCAAGGTGACCCACATCACCGAGGTCTACGGCATCGAGGACGACGAGATCCTGACCCAGGACATCTTCGAATACGTGCAGACCGACGTCGTCGAAGGCAAGGTCCAGGGCGAGCTCCGTCCGACAGGCGTCCGACCGACGTTCATTGGCCAGTTCGCCCGCGCGGGCATCCAACTGCCGCCCGGCGAGTACGGCATCCCGCCGGAGGACCCGGCGAAGCCCATCCGCGTCCAGAAGGGCCGGTTCGGGCTCAAGGACGCGTCGGAGACGGTGGATGCCTCCGTGGTCCAGCTCGGCCTTGGCAAGGCGATGGTCGCGGGCGGGATGGTGTACATCTCCTCGATCGGGCCGATTGACCAGGAGACTGGGCGCGTCGTCCGCGGCGGGATCAAGGAGCACACCCGGCAGGCCCTCGCCAACCTCAAGCAGCGGCTCGAGGACGCTGGCTCCTCGATCGAAAAGGTCGTCTGGGCGTCCTGGTCGATTCGCGACACGACCGACTTCGAGATCTTCAACGAGGAATGGGTCACGGTCTTCGGCGCGGAAGGCCCGGTCGGGCAGTCCACGCCGCTCCCGCCACTCCAGCGCCGCGCCGGCTTCCGCGTGGTCATCGGGGTGATCGCACAAGCCTGACACGCGTGGGCCCCCGTGGCGCATTGCGCTACGCGCGCGCCTGCCGGCCCGTCGGCGCCCGTCCTGTCACGATGTGGCGCGCATGCGTCACCCGGCGATCCCCGTGGAATCCAGCAACCGGAGCGTGCGTCTGGGCGCTCGATCCGTGGACTACGTCCTCCGGCGGTCGGCCCGGTCCCGGGGCCTCAGGGTCACGATTGACCCGCACCTCGGCCTGGTGGTCTCCGTACCGCCGCCGACGCGTCGCGGCTGGGCGCGGCCGGAGGGCCACATCGAGGCGTTCCTTCGCGAGCGCGCGGCCTGGGTCCTGCGCCATCTCGACAAGCTGGCACGGGAGCGAGATGCGGCACGGGCTCGCGGCGGTGCTCGCAACGGCGGCCAGGTCTTCTACCTCGGCCAGCTCCACCGGATCCGGGTTCGCCCAGACGCCCTGCGCGGCCGCCGATCGATCGTGGAGCGGACGGGCGGCGACGCGGAGGATGAGCTCGTCGTCTCGCTCGCGACCGGCGAGCGCCGGCCGCTCGACCGGATCCTTGGCGCGTGGTTCCGGGAGCGTGCGGGCGAAGCGATCGACGCCCTCGTCGACGGCCATGCCGCGGCCCTGGGCGTCCGTCCCACCAAGGTGGACCTTCGAGATCCGAGCAGCCGATGGGGGAGCGCGTCGCGCAAGGGCCGGCTGATGTTCTCGTGGCGGCTGATCCTGGCCCCACCGTCCTCGCTCGAGACCGTCGTCGTGCACGAGCTCGCGCACCTGCGAGCGTTTGGCCACGGGCCCGCGTTCTGGACACTCGTGGCGAGCCGTCGCCCGGGCCACCTCGCGGATCGCGCCTGGCTCCGGCGCAACTCGCATGGGCTCCACGCGGCGCTCGACGCAGCGGATCCCGACCAGAAGGACTGAGCCAGCGCCCGAAAGTTCTGGTGGGCCGGGGCGGAATCGAACCGCCACAGTCGAAGACGAGGGTTTTACAGACCCTTGGGCTCACCACCTGCCCAACCGACCCACGGTGCGCTCCGACGAGCCGGTAGGTGATGCCGGGCCGCGAGCGGCGGCTAGTCTGCCAGTTTCGAGCCGGATGCGTCGACCATACGCGTGCGTCGCGCGGTCGTTTAGACGCCGGGATTCGGTGGTGGAGATGAGGGGACTCGAACCCCTGACCCCCGCGATGCGAACGCGGTGCTCTTCCAACTGAGCTACATCCCCACGCGACCGCGAAGTCTAGCAGGGGTCCTCTCCCGCTCAGGACGAAGGCCTTGATTAATTCGAACATCTGTTCGATACTGAGCAGTATGACGGCGCCTTCTACGGACCTGAACGCGGCACTCGCGACCCTTCGATCGCGCTGGGGCGCGGCCGCGCCCGGGTACGCCGGCGATGTCGTCGGCGCGCTGGCCACGGTGCCGCTCGAACAGCCGGACGGCACCCCGAGCGGCAGTCCGGGCCGGCAGGTCGATTCCGAGCGAATCTTCTCGACCGGCTTCGCCGAGCTGGATGCGATCCTCGGTCCCGGCGGCGTGCCGCTGGGCATGGGCGTGTCGCTGCGCGGCGATGTCTCGAGTGGTCGGACGACGCTCGCGCTGCGGCTCGCTGCGGAGGCCCAGGCAGCCGGCTCCATCGTCGCCTGGCTGGACCTCACGGAGGCGCTGGACCCGGTCGAGGCGGTCGCGCGCGGGATCCGGCCGGAGTGGCTGGTCGTCCTGACCCCGGCAGACCCCGAGGAGGGCCTGGCGATCGCCGGCTCGCTGCTCGCGGGCCGGGCTGTGGACCTCCTGGTCATCGACCTGCCAAGCCAGTTACCGGCGAAGCGCGCGCCCGGCGGTGCCGGCGCGGGAGCGAGATTCGCCGATCGACTCGGGCGGTTGGCCGCGCTCGCACGCCGTGCCGGGATCTCGCTCGTCGTGCTGGAGCCGCCGAGCGTCGCGAGCAGTCGCGAATCAAGCGGACGCGAATCGATGGTGCGAGGCGGTTTGGCCGCCGCGGTCGGCGAGGCGACCGGCATCCGGCTGGAGCTGGCCCGTAGATCGTGGATCCGGCTCGGCCGGGATGTGGTCGGCCAGCGAACGGAGGTGATGGTCGCGCGCAATCGCGCCGGCCCACCCGGCCGGCGAGCGACCCTCCAGATCCTGTACGCCGACGGAGGCCCACGCGACGCCTGCCTCCGGCGCGATGACCTCCTTGCCCCCGTTATCCCAGTGCCCGGGAATCGGAATGAGACTTCTCCATCTCCATCGCCAGCACCTCCTCCTCGACTTCGCGAGGCGCCGCCTGCCCTCCGGCTCATGGCCGGCGGGGCCGGTGGTCCTCGGCGGCCAGCCGTGGACGAACGGGAACGTCCTGGACGCGGATCCAGCCGCGCGGGCGCTCGGCGTCCGGCGCGGGATGCCGCTCGGGTCGGCGCACCGGCTGGCGCCGGAGGCGACCTTCCTGGACGCGGACCCGGAGGCTGATCGAACAGAGCTCGAGGCCGCCTTCGAACAGCTCGCCGGTTTCAGTCCGGCAATCGCTGGAACGTCCGAGCCGGGCGACGTCGCGTTCGGGCTGCTCGAGGCCCAGGTGGATGGGCTCGAGGGTCTGTGGGGTCCCGAGCCCGCGCTGGTCGAGCGGGTCGGTGCGGCCCTTGAGGCGGCGTTGGCTGGCCGGCCGCGGGCGGGCATTGCCGGCACGCGCTTCGCAGCGACCGTGGCGGCCCTCGCCGCACAGCCCGGCGCGCTGATCTCCGTGCCACCGGGCGCGGAGGCCACGTTCCTCGCGCCCCTCCCGGCATCGCTGCTCACGCCTGATGGCGACATTCGCGCCCGGCTGCGCCGCTTCGGCCTGCGCCGGATCGGCCAGGTCGCGGAGCTGGCCGCGTCGGCACTGGTGGCGAGATTCGGCGAGGAGGGGGCCCGCATCGGATCTCGCTCCCGTGGCGAGGAGGTCGAATCCTTCCGGCCCCGCCGCACGCCGGAACGACTGGTCCTGGGCCTGCCCATCGAGCCCGCCGTCATCGACCTGGAGGCGATCCGGTTCGTGCTCCGGCGTCTCGCCGTCGCGCTCGGCGAGAACCTGGCCGCGCGCGGCCTCGCCGCCGAACGAGGCCGGCTGCGCCTGGAGCTGGATCTCGCGTTCGCCCAGAAGGGCACCCCGCCGGAGCTCGTCATCGAGGGCCGCTTTCCGGAGCCCACCGCCGACGCGGAGGCGATCGAGCGGCTGCTCCTCGCCCGGCTGGAGCGAACACCGCCCACGGCTGCCGTCGCACGCCTGGAGCTGGAGCTCTCCGGCGCGAGCCCGGCAGCCGGCCAGCAGCTCCCGCTGTTCGTGCCCCAGGCGCTGCACGGTGCGCGCCTCGCGTGGCAGCTGGCGCGCCTCGCCCTGACCTATGGCGAGGATCGAATCCGGCGCGTGGAGATCACCGATCCAGAGGCATCGCTCCCCGAGCGCCGCTGGGCATGGCGCGACGTCGGTGAGCGCGCAGCAGCACCAGCTTCGGCAGCAGCACCCGCCTCGGTGGCGCGCCCGCGATGAGCCCGCGATGACACGGCTCCTCCGTGGCCATCCGCCGATCCGGGTGGAGCTTGACGACGGGCGCGTCGTCGCCATCGCCTGGGCGGACCGGCGCGAACCGGTGGAGGTCTGCAATCGCTGGCGCGTCGAGGAATCGTGGTGGCGCGAGCCGATCGCGCGCGACTACTTCAAGGTCGTCGGCGAGCACTGGCTCGCGCTCATCTACTTCGATCGAGTCGCCAACACATGGCACCTCGAGCGCCTCTACGACTGACCGCGGCCGTCATGCGGCCCACCGCTGCGTTGGCGCCTCCGGGCAGTCGCTCACGCACCTCAGGGGTGCGCTCGCTCCTGTCCTCGCCACCGCCTTGCGTTGCCCGCGCCTGACGGCCGCGGAACCCTAACTGAAATCGCAGCCAGCCGAGTACAGCACCGTGATGTAGCTCTCGGTGCCGCGCGGGAGGATGGTCACGAGCGAGTCGCAGCCGTAGCTGTTCGACGACCAAACCGTGAACGAGCCGTCCTCGAGCGGGCCATCAAGCCCGGTGCCGCCAAAACCCTGCTCCTCGAGCGCGTCGCGGTAGAACTCCGCGATCACCAGCGGCGCGGCCACGTTGGACGCCACCGTGAACGCGCCGCTGACCGGGCCCTGCTCGGCATCCGCCACCTCGGCGCCGGCGAAAACCGGGTAGGACGCTGGGAGCGAGTTCCAGATCGGGCCCCACTCCGTGTCCGATTGGGGCGGCAGGTTCGGGTCGATGGATTCGATGACGACCGGGGGGTCGGTCTCGGGGCCCAGGCTCGCGGCGGTCTGCGATGCGCCCGGTGAGCTTGACGTCTGGCCCGGCCCAAACCCACATGCGCCGACGACCAGCGGCATCAGCGTGAGGATCGCGGCGATCGAGCCGAGTCGATGCATGCGCCAGATGGTAGAGCCGGACATGAAAGAACCCCGTCGCCCCCAGTAGCGACGGGGTTCTTCCGTTTGGTCGACTGCCCGCTCACCAGGCAATCGACCGGTCACCAAGCCCCGGGGTTGGAGGTGCCCGGGGATCGGATGCGTGGTTACCGGCTGCTTGCCGCCAGCGCCGCCGGGAGGAGGACGAGGATGAGAAGAACCGCGAGCAGGAGCATCGCGGCGGTCCTCGTCACGACAACGGCCAGGCTGCGAGGTTTGGTTTCCACGGCCGTCAGACGATACGGATCAGCCTCGTGTTGCGTTGCAATATATAGAACGTTTGTTCTATGATGCGGAGCCCCCTCGGTCACGAAGAGCCAGACGGGCCAAGCCATGCCACGGACCTACGCGGAGCTCCACAGCCACTCCAACTTCTCGTTCCTCCACGGGGCGTCCACGGTGGACGACATGGCGGAGCGCGCCGCCGAGCTGGGTCTCTCCGGCCTCGCTGTCACGGACCACGACGGGCTGTACGGCGTCGTCCGATTCGCCACCGCCGCCAGGGCCGCAGGGGTGCGTCCCCTGATCGGGATCGAGATCGAGTTGTTGGATTCCGCCGCACCTGATCCCGGCAACCTGGTGGTTCCCGCCCGGCGAGCGGCACGGACCCGAGCATCGATACGGGGGCGAGCGCCGGCACTCCCCGAGGTCGCGCCGGTCGAGGGCCTGCCGGCCCGGCCTCGCCCGAGCCGCGCCCTCCTGCCCGGGCATCGGGCGGTGGTCAAGGAGGACCTGCGCGGCATCGGCGCTCGCCAGCGCGGACCGCATCTCGTGTTGCTCGCACGCGACGCGATGGGCTATCGAAGTCTGTGCCGGCTCGTCTCCCGCGCGAATCTCGACGGGACCAAGCGCGTTCCCCGGTTCACCCACGCCCTGCTGGACCAGCACCGTGAGGGCCTGCTCGCGCTATCCGGCGGTCGTGAGGGGGAGATAGCGCGCCGCCTGCTGGTCGGTGATCGAGCGGGAGCGCGGCTGGCCGCGGAGCGCTACGCGGCGCTGTTCGGCCGTGCAGGAGCCGCCACGAACGCCGGCAGGAACGCCGGCGATTCGCCAGCAACCTCGGGCTTCTTCATCGAGCTGTCGCACCACCTCCTGCCCGACGACGATTGGCTCGTTGCGGAGGGCGCGGCGCTCGCGGCCGAGCTGGGCCTGCCCGTCGTCGTGACCAACGACGTCCACTACGCCCGGCCGGAGGACCGCGAGCTGCACGACGTCCTGACCGGCATCTTCCACGGCCGCACGCTCGAGACACTCGGGGACCTGCGCCGCTCCGATGGCGAGTCGTACCTGAAGTCCGGCGCGGAGATGGCGGCCCTGCCGCCGGGATCATCGCCGGGAGCGCCGGTCGAATCGGACGCTCGGACGGCCCGCGCCTGGTCGGAGGGGATCGCCACCTCGGGCGAGATCGCCGCATCGTGCACGGTCGATCTCGGGTTTGAGCAGTACCGCTTTCCGGGCTTTCCCGTCCCCAAAGGCGAGACGGCGTTCTCGTACCTCTCGGAGCTGTGCTGGGCAGGCGCCAGGAAGCGCTATCACCCGCTGACCTCCGCGGTCGTCAAGCGGCTCGCACACGAGCTGGATGTCATCGAGCGGGCGGGCCTCGCCGAGTTCTTCCTGATCTGCTGGGACCTGATGCGCTTCGCGAAGGAGCAGGGGATCCCTGCCCAGGGCCGCGGCAGTGCCACCAGCTCGATCATTTCGTACACGCTCGGGATCAGCCGGGTGGAGCCGATCCAGCACAACCTCCTGTTCGAGCGGTTCATCAACGAGGGCCGGACGACCTACCCGGACGTCGACATCGACTTCTCCTCTGAGCGCCGGGAGGAGGTCATCCAGTACGTCTACCGGCGCTACGGCCCGGAGCACACCGGGATGGTCTGCAACCTCGTGACCTATCGGGCCAGATCCGCCGTGCGCGAGGTCGGCTACGCGCTGGGATTCCCGCGGCCGCTCGTGGATCGCGTGGCGAAGGCGCTCGAGACGTACGACAGCGTCATGGTCCGGCGCGACCTCGAGGCCGACGGCGGCTTCGCCGAGTTCTTCCGCCGACCTGGGGAGGGCGAGGCCTCGGCGCGCGCCGGCGA
>JBDSZH010000063.1:0-13908 GCA_039925225.1 Candidatus Limnocylindrales bacterium
TAGATCGCGTTCGCGCCGATCGCCGCGATGTGATCGAGGTGCTCCGCCAGGCCGAGCAGGTCGCCGCCCTTGAATCCGTAGTTCGTCGGCGGGCTGTCCCACGGCTCCAGCGGACCCGGCTTCGGCACCCGCTCGCTGGCGGCGAATCGGTCCGGGAAGACCTGGTAGAACACGGCGTCTCGGACCCAAGCGGGCGTGTCGGGCATGCGGCGCGGGCTCCTCCATACGTACGGGAGGCGATGGTCGCACGAATGCGGTGGGCAACGGGAATCCCTGCCCGCAGCGCGACCCTATGTCCCCGGGAACTCCGACCCGACCTTCAGCCGCGCCGCCGGCACGGGCGCGGTGGAGCCGCGGACGATGAGCCGCGTCTCGAGCCGGATGTGCTCGGGACGATGCGCCTCTCGCTGCTCCACCTCGGCGAGGAGGAGGCGAACCGCGTCGGCACCTTTCTGACGGATCGGCTGGTGCACCGTCGTCAGGGGCGGGTCGACGTGGGCGGCGAGGTCGATGTCATCGAAACCGACGACGCTCAGGTCGTCGGGAATGCGCAGGCCCAGGTCACGCGCCGCACGCATCGCGCCGATCGCGATGGCGTCGCTCATGGCCAGGACAGCAGTGGGACGGAGGCCCATGGCCCACGCGCGCTGGAAGGCGGACGAGCCGCCGTCGATGGACGAGCGACCCGCGACGATTCGATCGTCCGGCAGGTCACCGCCCGCAGCGAGCAGCGCCGCTCGATAGCCGCGCAGGCGGCGCTCCGTGACGCCGTTGCGGCGCGGCTCGCCGGACACGCCGGACCCGTCGGCAGGCCCTTCGGATGCTGGTCGCTCGACGGCGATCACGAGCAGATCGCGATGCCCGAGCGAGAGGATGTGTTCCGCTGCGGCGCGCGCGCCCGCCTCGTCATCGACCACGACCGAGCTGTGCTCCGGCAGGTCGTCCGAATCCACCAGGACCATGGGCAGGCCGGCACCTCGGATCTGCTCCACCTCCGGGTGATCCGCCGAGAGGCCGATCGCGACCACCCCGTCGACCGTGGAGCGGCCGACCGCGAGCGCCAGCGAGCCGTGCAGTGGCGAGATGAAGTGCAGCTCGTAGCCGAGGTCCTCGGCGGCGTGCGCGACGCCTTCGCTGAACAGCGCGAAGAACGGGTTCGAGAAGATGACCGCGAGGGCCTGCGGGGTGAGCACGCCGAGCGTCATCGTCTGGCGCTGAGTCAGCATCCGGGCGACGGGGTTCGGGCGGTAGCCCAGCGCCCCTGCGACCTCGCGGATGCGCAGCGCCGTCTCGGTCGACAGCCGTTCCGGGCTGTTGAACGCGAAGGACACGGCCGTCTTCGAGACGCCCGCCTCGCGGGCGACATCGGCAATTCGCGGGCGAGATCTGCGCCGCTCCATGTCCTCCTCCGGCGACGGGTGTGAGCATCGTCGCGTCCCACCCGACCCGCGCCGACCCCCGGCGGATCACAAGTGAACCGGTTTAGTGAACCGGTTTAGTCACAGTAGGGACCCGATCCCCGGCCGTCAAGACACAATGGGCTCAATGATCGCGATCCGTGGCCTGCCCTGGGGCGTTGCGCTGTTCCTCGTGTACGCGCTGCTGATCCTCGCCGCCGTCGGGCTGGCCCTCGGTCCCGTCGTGGAGCAGGCCATCCTCGTGCCCATCACGTTCACCGGCGTCGTCCTCATGGCACTCCTCGCCTACACGATCTTCACGATCACCCTTGTCCTCCAGCGCAAGGCCGCCGCGCGGACGCTCGCGCTCGGCCTCGTCAGCCTGGCGATCCCGGCGGTACCGCTCGCGATCGTCATCAACCAGCTGATCGGCGCGCTGCTGATCGCGGTCCTCGCCCTGCTCCTCGTGCGCGGGCTGCGAACGCCGGCCGCGGCAGCGTGGCTGAATCAGGAGTGACCGGCCGCATCCGAGCCTCCGATCTGGCAGACTGGCCCACCGATCGACTCCAACCAGCGAGGCTGACCCGTTGACCACGTCCCCGCGCCGCCCGACCCCGGCCAGCCGGGCTACGCGACGCTCCCGCCGTGCGGCGCCGCGCAGCACCACTTTCCTCGAGCGCAACCGGAATCGGCTCCTGGTCGGCGCCGGCGCAGCCGCGGTTGTCCTCCTGGTCGCCATGCTGTTCATCCAGAGCAGCGCTCCGGTGTACGCCTGCTCGAATCAGTTCAATCCCACCCCCGCCCCGACCATCGTGCTGCCGACCGTCAAGCCGGGCACGACCGACGCACCGGCGACGGAGCCGCCGATCGGGTTCGTTCAGCCGGACATGGGCCACCCCCACGTCGACCCGGGCACGAAGGTGACCTACCAGAACTGTCCGCCCGCGAGCGGCAAGCACTACAACGCGAGCGGCCAGGGACCGATCCCCGCCAAACTCTATGGCCCCAACGAGGTCACCCTTCCGCAGGGCTGGATCCACAACATGGAGCACGGCGCGATCGTGCTCCTGTACCGCTGCCCCGACGGCGAGGGACCTGGCTGCACGGTCGCCGGCCAGGCGGCGCTGAAGGCGCTCCAGGCGAATTGGCCCAACAGCCCGATCTGCAACTTCCCGCCCAACGCCGTGTCACCGGTGATCACTCGATTCGACGACATGGCCTACCCGTATGCCGCCCTCGTCTGGGACAACGTGCTCCCGCTGGACACCCTCGACGAGGCCGCCATCTTCAAGTTCTATGCCCAGCGGGGAGAGCGCTTCAACGTGCAGGAGCTCCAGTGTCCATTGCCGACGCCGACGCCAGCCCCCACCCCGACGGCCGGCCCGACCGGGACGGCGGCTCCGACCGCGGCTCCTACGACCTCGCCGACGTCGCCGACCGACAGCGCGGCGCCGGCCGCGACCACCGCGCCCGCAGCCAGCTGATCGGCAGCTGATCGGCACGCCGGCCTGATGCTCGCCCTGGTCAAGGTCGACGCGGGGCCGGGGCTGCGCCTCCAGGAGGTGCCGCGGCCGGAGATCGGCATCAACGACGTCCTGATTCGCGTCCACAAGACCGGCATCTGCGGCACGGACCTGCACATCGAATCGTGGGACCCGTGGGCGGCGAAGACGATCCACCCACCTCTGATCGTGGGCCATGAGTTTGTCGGCGAGGTGGTGGAGGTCGGCGGCAACGTGACCGATTTCCACCCCGGTGAGCTGGTCAGCGGCGAGGGCCATGTCACGTGCGGACGCTGCCGGCACTGCCTGGCCGGGCAGCGGCACCTGTGCGTGAACACGGTGGGCCTGGGCGTGAATCGCGACGGGGCGTTCGCCGAGTTCGTCGCGCTGCCCATGACCAACGTCTGGCACCAGGCGCCCGGTGTCGACGAGGAGGTCGCGGCGATCTTCGATCCGTTCGGGAATGCTGTGCATACGGCACTCGCGTTCGAGGTCCTCGGCGAGGACGTGCTCGTCACCGGCGCAGGCCCGATCGGGCTCATGGCCATCGCCGTCGCCCGGCACGCCGGCGCGCGCCACATCGTCGCGAGCGAGCCGAACGCCTTCCGGCGGGAGCTCGCGATGCGCATGGGCGCGACGATCGCGGTGGATCCGCGCGAGCGCGAGCTCAAGGACGTCCAGGGCGATTTGGGCATGGTCGAGGGCTTTGACGTCGGCCTGGAGATGTCCGGCAACGCGACGGCGCTTCGCTCCGCCATCGACAACATGGCCCACGGTGGGCGGATCGCGATCCTCGGAATCCCGACGGCAGAGATCGCCCTGGACGTCAACAAGATCGTGTTCAACCAGCTGACCTTGCGCGGCATCTACGGCCGGGAGATGTACGAGACCTGGTACAAGATGCGCGTCCTGATCCAGTCCGGGCTGGACATTCGCCCGGCGATCACGCATCGCTTCAACTTCCGCGACTTCGAGGCCGCGTTCGCGGCGGCCCGCTCCGGCGATTCCGGCAAGGTCATCATGGACTGGCAACCATGACGCGAAGGGCCGCGCCATTCGCGTATGTCGTTGGCCCGATTCTGATGAACTTCGGTGCATCAGCCGCCGGCAGGCGCGCCGATTGTCGGCCAGTGATTGACGCCTGCATCTCGAAACGAACCCGTGATGCAGCGAATTTCATCAATCTCGCGGCAGGGGAGAAACAATCCTGATGGCTTCGGGGCGACGCGACCCGCTCGCATTCATCACCACCGAGCTCGACGAGCTCAAGGCGAACCATCTGTACCGGCCGCTGCGGGTGATGAGCGCGGCCCAGGGACCCGTCACGGTGGTCGATGGACGCGAGGTGATCTCGCTGTCCTCGAACGACTATCTCGGGCTGACCCACCATCCCCGGCTCCGCGACGCGGCGCTCGCGGCCGTGGGCGAGTTCGGCGTCGGGTCCGGCGCGGTGCGGACGATCGCGGGCACGATGGCCGAGCACGAGCTGCTGGAGGCGGAGCTCGCCGCGTTCAAGGGCGTCGAGGCAGTGCTCACGTTCCAGTCCGGCTTCGCGGCGAACACCGGCGTCATTCCAACCATCACCGGCGAGGCGGACCTCATCGTGTCCGACGCGCTCAACCACGCCTCGATCATCGATGGCATGCGCCTCTCGAAGGCGCCGCGCAAGGTCTACGCCCACCGAGACGTCCACGCGCTCCGCGCGATCCTCCAGGAGGCCGCCACGAACGGACGGCCGGACGGGTCCGGACCGTACCGGCTGATCCTGATCGTCACCGATAGCGTGTTCTCGATGGACGGCGACATCGCGCCACTGCCCGGCATCGTGGAGGCCGCGGAGGAGGTTGGTGCCGCGGTGTACGTCGACGACGCGCACGCGTCGGGCGTGCTGGGTCGCAACGGCCGCGGCTCGGTCGACCACTTCGGGCTGCACGGGCGGGTGGACATCCAGGTCGGGACGATGTCGAAAGCGATGGGCGTCCTGGGCGGCTATGTCGCCGGCTCCCAGGCGCTGCGCGACATCCTTGTCCAGCGAGCGCGCCCGTTCCTGTTCTCCACCTCCCACCCACCTGCCGATGCGGCGGCCTGCCGCGAGGCGATCCGGGTCATGGACGAAGAGCCTTGGCGCATCGAGCGCCTATGGGCCAGCACGAAGCGGTTCAAGGCGGAGCTCACCCGGCTCGGGTTCGATACCGGCCGCTCGGAAACGCCGATCACGCCGATCATCGTGGGCGACTCGGAGGCCGCGATCCGCTTCTCCGGCCGCTTGTTCGAGGAGGGCATCTTCGCGACGTCGGTCGTGTTCCCGACCGTCGCGCTGGATCAGGCGCGCCTTCGGGCGATCGTCACGGCGGCCCTCACGGACGAGCACCTGGATCGCGCCCTGGCGGCGTTCGCCAAGGTCGGCAGAGAGCTCGGCCTGATCGCCGGCTGATCGCAAGTTGACGGTCGACTTCCCCGCCGGCACGCCAGTTCCGGAGGTCCATGGGCTGCCCCTCGACGCGCACCTCCACACTGAGCAGTCACCGGACAGCGCAGTTCCAATCGACGTGTACGCGGCGCTTGCCGTGGAGCGCGGCATCCCCGAGATCGCCATCACGGACCACGTCGACTTCGACCCGCGCGATCCTGCCTTCGAGTATTCGCGCTACGACGACCGCGAGCGCGTGGTCCGTGGCGCCGCCGATCGCTGGGCGCGCCAGGGCGTAGTCATCCGGTTCGGGGCGGAGCTCACCTATAACCGGCGCTGGGAACCGGACGTGCGAGCCCACCTTCGCCGGTATCGCTACGACTACGTCATAGGCTCCGTGCATGACTGGCCGGAGTCGCCCTATTGGCCGTCGCGCGTCCGCGACTGGATCCAGGGTCGCTCGCTCGACGAGATCGTCGCGCCGTACTACGCGGAGATCATCGCGGCGGCCCGGACGGGCCTGTTCGACACGATCGGCCACCTCGACGTCGTCAAGCGCTATCTACACCCGCACATCACGGCCGCGGACCTCGCCGAACGGCCGGAGCTCAAGGAGGCCGCGCTCCTGGCCATCGTAGAATCCGGTACGGCCCTCGAGATCAACAGTTCGGGGCTTCGCTATCCGAGCGCGGAGACGTATCCTTCGGCAGCCGTTGTGGCGCGATTTCGCGAGCTGGGGGGCGAGCGCGTGGTGGTTGGATCGGATGCCCACTCCCGTGGGTCATTTGCGGCTCGACTCGACGAGTCCTACAGGCACCTCACCGAGGCCGGATTCGAGGCGCTGAGCTTCCGGCGCGGGCCGGATCGGGTACGCATCGAGGTGCCACGCGACACCTCCAATGGTACGCACGACGCCTTGCGCACCTAACGCCGAGTCCCGATCCTTCGTTACCCAATGGACGACGAGACGCTCGATCGGCTGGTAACGGACGCAAAGCGGGGCGACCGCGAGGCGTTCGGTCGCATCTTTGATGCGTACGCCGGGCCGATCCATCGCTTCATCGCCAGCCGCGTCAACCGCCCGAGTGACGCGGAGGACCTGACGCAGCTCGTCTTCGTCAAGGCCCTGGAAGCGCTCCCGCGCTATGAGGCGCGGGGCATCCCGTTCGGGGGCTGGCTGTTCAGGCTCGCCAGGAACGCGATCATCGACCAGATCAGGACACGCCGGGACCACCTCTCGCTCGTGGCCGCGACAACTCGGGAAACCGACGCTGCCGGGCCGGAAGCGCAGGCGGCTCTCCGGGAAGACCTCCGCAGGGTCGCCCAGGCGCTGACGGAACTGACCGACGATCAACGTGAGGTAATCGAACTGCGCTTCTTCGCCGGACTTTCGGTATTCGAGACCGCGGTTGCGATGGGTCGCCAGGAAGGCACCATCCGCGGCCTGCAATTCCGCGCGATCGCGGCGCTTCGGCGCGAGCTCGGGATCGAGATCCTCGTGCCCGCGAAGGCCGGGGCGTCAGCTGGCTCCGTTGTCGCGGCAACGATCCAGGTGCTCCGATGACGGAGTACTTCGATCGCGACCTGGCTGCCCTCGACGAGATCGAGGACCTGCTCAGCGCCTACGCCGACGCCCGCCTGAGCCCAACGGGCCCCGTGCTCGCCCGGATGCGTGCGCAGGTGCTCAAGGAAGCGGTGCTGCGCACCGCGACGACCGCGACCCAGCAGCGCATGGCCGCGTCCGACGTGCTGCGCGCCTCTCGTTGGAGCCTACGGAGCATGCGTTTCCCGCGGCCAGCCTTCGCTCTGGGACTTGCCGCCACCATCACCCTCGGCACGGGCGCGGCCGTGTTTGCGGCACCGCCCGGCAGCCCGTTCTACAACGCCCGCGTCGCGATCGAGACCGCGTTCCTGCCCACCCAGGTCGACGACCGGCTTGCGTCGCATGAACGGCACCTCGAGGAGCGTCTCGGCGAGGCGGAGGCGGCGGCGGCCCGTGGCGACGTGGTTGCCCTCGAGGCCGCGCTTGCCGCCTACCGGTCCGAGGTTGACGCAGCGGTCGCGGATGTCGGCGACGACGCCGATCGTCTGGCGCATCTCGAGGCAGAGCTCGCGAAGCACACGGCCGTGCTCGAGGCGCTCGCTGCAAAGCTGCCCGACCAGGCCGCCATCGAGCACGCGATCGACGTCAGCCAGAAGGCCACGAAGAAGCTCGAGGACAAGGACCATTCCGCCGGTGGACGCCCAAGCGGACCGCCCGGCGATGGCAAGCCGTCCTCTGCCCCCGGCGATCCCAAAGCGCAGCAGGGCCGCTAAGCAGCGTCCTCCGGCAGGGAACGCTCGACTCCGGGCGAGTATCTGACCCTCGCGCCTTCCTCGGGACCGTGACTGATCCCATGCTCCGAGCCCGTCGCGTGGCGCTACCCTTCGCCCAATCCCGCCAGCTGGAGAACGATGGAGACAGGCGGCCAGACGGTCGAGCACACGCCACCGCCGCCGCGGCGTGGCGCGCGCATGGAACAGCTCCGAGATTCGCGGATCGGGCGACTCGCCGAGGCGGCGGGCGACAACCTCCGCGACCCAGCCCGTGTCACCCTGCTGCTCCTGCTTGCGGCGCTGGTCCTGCGCGCGCTGTGGCTCAACCTGCCCGCACGCGGGCTGATCTTCGACGAGTCGTATTACGTCAACGCGGCCCGGGTCATCCTGGGCTGGCCGGCCTCGGTGCACTACATCGACAGTCCGATCGGGCTGGACCCGAACACGGAGCACCCGCCCCTGGGCAAGCTGCTCATGGCGGCCTCCATGGCCGTGCTCGGCGACGTCGGTATGGGCTGGCGACTGCCAAGCCTGATCGCAGGGATGGTCGCGCTGATCGTCGTCTACAAGATCGTGCAGACGACCGATCGGTCGCCCTGGCTCCCAGTGGTGGTGGCCGGGCTCGTGTCGCTGGACAACCTGACGCTCGTCCATGGCCGGATCGGGACGCTGGACATGCTCGTCCTGGCGCCCATGCTCACGGCGTCGTTGCTCGCCCTGCGGCGGCGCTGGTTGCTTGCCGGCCTCGCCATGGGCATCGCCCTGCTGGTGAAGCTGACCGCCTTGTACGGGATCGCGGCAGTCGTCCTCTATGTGCTCGCCACCGAAGGGCCTCAATGGTGGCGGCAGCGCCGGGTGCCGCTCCGCGCCGTTGCGGGACCATTCGCGTTCGGCATCGTGACCGTGACCGTCTTCATGGTCGGCCTGGCAATCCTCGACGCCCGGTACACGACGTTCGCGTCGCCGCTCGACCATATCGCTCGAATGGTCAGCTATGGCGCCAATCTCAGCGTGCCACCAAGGGTCGGCTTCTGCCCGGAGGCCGACAGCAAGCCCTGGCAGTGGCTGTTCAACGAGTGCCAGATCCAGTACCTGCGGGTCGATGAGACGATCCTCGCAGGCGACAAGGTCGTCGGCAAGATCGCCAAGATCGACTTCCGGGGTGCCCTCAACCCGCTGCTCGTCGGCGCGATCCCGCTAGCCGCGCTATTCACCGCCTGGTATGGCTGGCGGACGCGGAGCCAGGTTGCCCTGTGGACCGTCACGTGGGCGGCTGCGAACTATCTGCCGTACGTCGCACTGGCGCTCTTCACGAACCGGATCATGTACATCTACTACGTCCTGCCCCTCGTGCCCGCAGTCGCGGTTGGCGTGGCCCTGCTGCTCCTGCGTGCCGGGCTGCCGCGTCCAATTAGCTGGGCCTTCGTGCTCGCCTATGTGGTGGGCTTCGCGGCGTACTTCCCCTTCCGGCAGATCCCCTGACCCGGATTACCGGCCGATGGTGATGGCGTCGCCGGCGCGGACCTGCGCGTACAGCGTGCCGGACTCCTCGTCGCTTACCGCGAATCCATACGTGTAGGTCCCAGGAACCGCATTACCGGGGTGCCAGTTCATCGAGATGGTGCGTCGTGAACCTGGATAGATCGGCAGGTCGCCGTACCAGGAGGTCCATGCCACCTCGCCGTCTGCGCCAAACACCGTGAACCGGGCGCGACCGGAAGGGATGGCGCCGCCGCGGTTCTCGACCTGCGCCCAAAGCTGGATGTCCGTCACGCCCCTGAGGATGACCGGCACCTCGTCGAGCGCGACGATCGTGACCAGTGGCGGATCCTCGTCTCCCTGGGGCCCCAGTCCGACTGGGGCGAGCGGCGGGAACGGGAACGAAAACATGAACGCCACCACGCCCAGGGCGATGGGCGCTCGAACCCGCATCCGCTCGGCGGGCGATGTCCGGCCAAACGACAGGGCGACTGCCACGAGGCCGAAACCCAGCCCTACGAGGAGCGCGGCCAGCGGCGCGTGTCCGGGCAGGCCCCACCGGATCCAGGCGGCGGTATCGGCCAGTGCCCCGGCCGTGAATCTCGGTAGCCACAGGTCGAACAGGGGATCGGGGTACCCCTCCGGAGCGTTCGGCATCGTCGTCGTGGCAACGAGGAACACCCCCGCTGCGAGGACCATCAATGGGACGGCAATCGCCCGGAGGGATCGCGGGATGAACGCCACGAGCACGGCAGCGAATGGGAGCGCCGGCAGCAGGTAGCGCGGACCGGGCGTCCAGCCACCGAACGGGTTGAGTGCTCCGCTGTTGTAGGTCAGGAACGCGGCGCAGATCGCGACCGCCAGCAGCAGCTCGAAGCGCAGCTCACGGCGGCGGAGGGCAATGAGCCCCAACGGCGCGAGGGCGAACCACGGCGCCAGACGGATCAGGCCGCGGGGGCTGAAGAGCAGCTCCAGCGTCGTGTCGAGGTCGGGCCAGACGATCGAGACCAGACCTTGCTGGTTCTGGGCCTCAAACGCCGGCGCGAACTGATAGCCGATGGCGATCGGGCTGCCGAACGTGAGCCAGTTGTATGCCAGGAGGATGGCGGCCAGGGGGAGCCCCCCGGCGACGAATCGGGCGGCGACACCGCGACCGAGGAAGAGCGCGTAGACGAACAATGGCGCGACGCCGAGCGCGACCGGGATTTCGATGAGGACCGCCAGGCCTGCAAGTAGCCCGGCCGCAACAGCGGTTCGTCCGTCGGGCCGCTGCTTGATCCGATGGAGGAGGTAGAACGAGGCGAACAGGGCAGCCGTCGATGCGGCGTGGCCGAAGAACATGGTCGCGAAAGGAAATGCGATCGAGCCGAAGCCGTACGCAAGCCCCACGGTCACGGCCCACCGACCGCCGACAAACGGTCCCAGGAATCGGATCAGCAGGAGTACCAGGAGCGCGGTGGCAATCCCGCTCTCGACGAAGGCGAGCGCCTGGACGGCCTCGATCTCTTCAGGCGCCTCGTTCCCGGTGAGGTGGCTCGACGCGCTGAGCAGCACGTACACCGGCACGCCGAGGAGCGCGCTGCCCGGCGCCTTGTCCGAGTACCAGTGTCCGGCATAGAACGCCGCGTCGCCGGTGTTGTCGTGGTAGCGGTCGATCTGCGTCGTGCCCTGTTCGACCAGCGCGCGAACGAGGTCGTAACGGCTGTACTCGTTCCAGGCGGGGCGCTGCTGGAAGAACCCGTAGGCGAACAGCATGAGGACGACGAGGAGGATGTCCCGCCATCCCCGCGACGCCAGGTCAGACCACTGCCGCCAGGCTCCCGCGATCACGTGTCAAGCATGCAACACCGGACCGGTTGACCGATGATCGCCGCCTCGGTGCATGGATCAGGGCATAACGGAAGAGGGCCCGGTTACCCGGGCCCTCTTCTTCTGGTCAGGTCCCCCCTATTGGGGTTGTCCTTAGCGGCGGGCCCGCGCGGGGGTCAGCACGACAATGCTCGCGAGGAGCACGCCGAGAGCGATCACGAGCAGCCATGCGCCGTCAGCCGGTGCACCGGTGCTGGTCCCGATCGTTGCCGTGTTCGGCTCGCTCGGGGCGTCCGTCTCGCCACCGGTCTCCGACGTGAACGTGTCCGTCGTCGTCGTGGTCGTGGTGGTGTCCGTCGTCGTGGTCGTGGTGGTGGTGTCCGTCGTCGTGGTCGTGGTGGTGGTCTCTGCCGGGCCGCAGAAGATGATGTGGCTGATGTTCTTGTCGCCCTCATCGAACGCATTGCTGCCGTTCGAATCCGCCCAGACGGTCTCGCCGGCGGCCACATCGTTGTAGATCGTCAGCGTGTTGGGGTCGCCCTGGTTGGTCGAGCCCGCCTTGACGATGACCTTGTCGTAGCCGGCGGTCAGCTCGTAGGTGCTGACACCAGATCCGAGGTCGCCCTCGCCCGCGTTGAGCTTGAAGCAGTCCTCGCCCCAGAAATCGGCGGCATTGTTCTCGTTGGTTGAGGCGTCGTGACCGTCAACGGTCGCGTATACCACCTCGCCAGCGACGGCGGTTCCAAACATCGCGAAGACGAGCGCCCCAGCGCCGACGAGCGCTGCAAGCTTCTTCAGGCTAGTCATTTCTCGAGTATCCCTCCGCTATTCCAAACTTGGACCGGACCATTTACGCGACCCCTCGGCGAACGTACAAGGCACGTTTGCCGGAGTCCCGAGGACCCTACAGGGGTCAACCGGGAGCGTAGTGTGCACGAAGGTCTATCGGTCGTCTAGTACTTCCGCACACTCGCAAACTGTCACTTTCGTGACTGGAACCATCCGGACTGCCCACGAATTTGGTGCGTTTGGTCGAACATTCTTTCGCAGGCCGTTGCGAAGCCACATTTCTTCTAGGACTTTCGGCCCTCGAACCGGTGTTGGACGGGCCGAAACGCGCCGATCGCCTGCGATTTCTCCACGTGCCACAAGCCTCTCGGCCGTATACGTACCATTTACAGCATGCAGCAGAACGCGAGCACCGGCACCGGACCTACCCTTCGGACGATCGCCGCCGAGGCCGTGGCGGTCGCTCTCGAGCGCGGGATCGCGACCGGCAAGTTGCCGGATGCCCCGGAGGCCCGCGAGGCGGCAATCGAGGTCAGCCGGCCGGCCAAGCCGGAGCACGGCGACTTCGCCGCGAATCTCGCCCTCCGCCTGGCACGACCGCTGCGCATGGCGCCGCTGGCGATCGCGTCGGCACTCGCCGAGGCGCTGGCCGAGATCCGCGCCGCAGACCCCGGATCCGCGATCGCCACAGCGGAGGCGGTGGCTCCAGGCTTCCTCAACCTGCGTCTGACGGACGCGGCGATCGAGGCGATCATCGATCGCGCGCGGAGGGATCCCGGGAGCTGGGGCCGCGTCCGGCCTGCTGGCGAGCAGCCGAGCCGGCATGTGAATGTCGAATTCGTGTCCGCAAACCCAACGGGTCCCCTGCACGTCGGCAATGCACGCGGGGCGTTCGTGGGCGATCTCCTCGCGCGCGTGCTCGAGGCCGGCGGCCAGCGCGTCACACGCGAGTACTACTTCAACGACTCGGGAGCGCAGGTGCGCAACCTGGGCGCGTCCGTGCTCGCGATCCGCGAGGGCACGGAAATCCCGGAGGACGGCTACCACGGCGAATACGTCGCGGAGCTTGCGCCGGAGCTGCCGGCCGATCTCGTACCCGCCCGATCTGACCCCGCGGACGAGGAAGCGCGGGTCTGGGCGGCGGGCCGCTGGGCGTCGGACCGGATCCGGAAGGGCATCGAAGCCTCGCTCGCCGCGCTCGGGACGAACTTCGATGTCTGGACAACCGAGGGCAGCCTCCTCGAGAACGGCTGGGTCGACAAGGCGATCGCGCGCCTGCGCGAGGGCGGGCACCTGTACGAGCAGGACGGTGCGACTTGGTTCCGCTCGACCGCTTTCGGGGACGACAAGGATCGCGTCGTCATTCGCTCGAACGGGACGCTGACCTATTTCGCGTTCGATATCGGCTACGTGACCGAGAAGTTCAGTCGTGGCTTCGATCACCTGATCTACATCTGGGGCGCGGACCATCACGGGACGGTCGCGCGGCTGCGCAACGCCGCCGAGGCGATGGGCCTCGACAAGGCCGCCGTGGAGGTGATCCTGACCGGCTGGGTGCATTTCACGGAGAATGGTCAGGAGCTGTCGATGTCAAAGCGGGCCGGCACGTTCATCGCCCTCGATGATCTGCTCGCCGAGCTGGGCACAGACGCCGCCCGCTGGTACTTCGCGAGCCGCGGCGCGAACGTGAACATGGACGTCGACCTGGAGCTGGCGAAGCGCCAGTCCAGCGACAACCCCGTCTATTACGTCCAGTACGCGCATGCGCGAATCGCGTCGATCCTGCGCAAGGCCCGCGACGCGGGGATCGCCGCTGCGCCGTCGGTGGCAGGCTCGCTCGAGGGCGGGCCCGAGGGCACGCTGGCGAGGGTCGTCGCGCGCCTGCCGGAGGTGGTGGAGGATGCCGCCGCCGGCCAGGAGACCCAGGGTGTCACCACCTATGCGACCGAGCTCGCCACGGCGTTCCACGCCTTCTATCGCGACGCGCGAGTGGTGGATGCCGACGAGCCCGAACGCTCGGCCAAGCGGATTGCGCTCGTGGATGCGGCGCGAATCTCGCTTGCGAACGCGCTCGCCCTGCTGGGCATCTCCGCGCCCGAGGTGATGTAGCCGCTCGACCTACCGGGCTGCGAACGTCCTGATCAGGGTTGCGCCGTCGCCGATCAGGATCCAGACCGCCTTCGCGCCGGGGTCCCTGACGATTCGA
>JBDSZH010000064.1:0-6254 GCA_039925225.1 Candidatus Limnocylindrales bacterium
CTCGACATCGCGAAGGATCCGATACGCGATGGCGTAGCAGCGGTCACCGTCCAGGTCGACCAGCTCCGTGAAGGCGCTTTCGTCGCCTTCCCTCGCCCGCTCGACCAGCCTCTCTCGCACGACCGACCTTTCTCAGCCGCGCCCGGTTGGGCGCTTCAGTCAATAGAGATGGTCGGCCACGCGTAAAGGTTCAGATCGATCCCGCAGGCGGCATACTCCCGCGCATGACCACCCTTGCCGCGATCTTCGACCACAACCGCTGGGCCAACGAGCGATTGCTGGAGGCGTGCCGCGGGCTCACGCCGGACCAGCTCGCCGCGACCGTTGTCGGCACCTACGGCGACCTCGGTTCGACGCTTGCCCACATCGCGTCCGGCGAGGCGTTCTACACGCTGCTGCTCACCGGCTGGAAGCCGTCCACGGCGTGGCAGCAGGACGACCCGTTCCCGGGGATCGAGCCGCTGTTGACGGTGGTCCGGGAAACCGGACGTCGACTCGCGGCCGCGGCCGATTCCATGGCCGGCGACGCCACGATCGAGCGCGACCCCGGCGAGATGATCGCGGCGAGCGTGATCCTCGTCCAGGCGATCAACCACGCGACCGAGCATCGCGCCCACGCCACAACGATCCTGACGCAGCTCGGAATCCAGCCGCCGGCGATCGACGGCTGGACCCACGGAGGGTTTGAGTAGGTCCATGGCGGAGGAGCGCCGCCTCGTCACGATCCTGTTCGCCGATGTCGTCGGGTCTACAGCGATGGGCGAGTCGCTCGACCCCGAAGATGTTCGCGCTCTCCTGGGGCGCCTGTTCGCGATTGCCCGCGACGCGATCGAGCAGCACGGCGGGCGAGTGGAGAAGTTCATCGGCGACGCGATCATGGCGGTGTTCGGCCTGCCGACCGCGCACGAGGACGATGCAGCGCGCGCCCTGTCCGCCGCGATCGACCTCCGCGACCGGGTTCGCGCCGACCCGGTGCTTGTCGACCGCGTGCCGATCCGCCTCGGGGTCAGCAGCGGCGAGGTCATCGCGACGCGCGAATCGGACGCCCGCGAGTTCCTCGTGACCGGCGACCCGGTGAACAGCGCGGCGCGTCTCCAGCAGGCCGCCGATCCGTGGTCGATCGTCGTTGCCGAGCGGACCGTGCGGGCAACGGGCGACCGCTTCCGCTTCGGGCCGGAACTGGCGGTCGAGGCGAAGGGCAAGGCGGTTCCGATCGCCGCTCGACAGCTGCTCGGCGTCGCGGAGGAGCGCCGGCCGCGCCGAAGCGGCCGGATCGTCGGGCGAGACGCGGACCTCGACCAGCTCGAGCTCGTGGCGCGACGTACGTTCTCCGAGCGCCGGCCATTCCTGGTGAGCGTCGTCGCATCGGCAGGGGTCGGCAAGTCGCGGCTGCTCGAGGAGTTCCTCGACCGCCTCGGTCCTGACGCCCAAGTCGCGATCGCCCAGTGCCTGCCCTACGGCCAGCGCCTGACGTACTGGCCGATGCGGGCGATCCTCCTGTCGATCATTGGGCTCGGCGACGACGTTACGCCGGACCAGGTGCGGACCGCCCTCGTGCAGTGGCTGCGCGACGCCGGCGAGCCGGATGCGGAGCCAACCGCGGAGCTGCTGGCGGCCACGATCGGGGCGTCTGAGATCGAGGGCGACCGAATCGCGTTGTTCGCGGCGTGGCGCCGGCTCGTGGAGCTTGCCGCCGAGCGGACGCCGCTCGTGCTCGTGATCGAGGACCTCCACTGGTCGAGCGACAGCCTCCTGGACCTCGTCGAATCCATGCTCCAGCCGCGCGCCGATGTGCCGCTGGTCATGATCGCGCTCGCACGTCCGGAGCTGCTCGACCGGCGACCGGGCTGGGGCGGCGGCCGCAGGAACGCAATCTCGATCGCCCTCGAGCCGCTCCCATCCGTCGCGGTCGCCGCGCTCGTCGCGGACCTACTGGACTCGCCTGCCCCGGAGATCGTGGACGCCGTTGTTGCCCGCGCCGAGGGCAACCCGTTCTATGCGGGCGAGATCGTGCGCTCGCTGGTGGATCGGCTCGGGCCCGTGCCGGATCCTGCGGCCGTCGCAAGCGCCATCGCCGCGCTGCCGGACACCGTGCACGCCACCGTCCTCGCGCGCCTGGACGCCCTCGAATCGGTTTCGCGCCGCGTGGTTCAGCTCGGCGCCGTGATCGGCCGGACCTTCGAGCCGCGCGCGATCCCTGCCGTGGACACAAACCTGACCGGTGAATCCGTCGCGACGGCCATCGAGGACCTCCTGGATCGCGACCTGGTCCGGTCGTCGGCGCGGGGCGCGGTGACATTCCGCCACATCCTCATCCGCGAGGTCGCCTACAACACGCTGCCGCGTGCGGAGCGGGCCCGAATCCATGGGGCGGCGGGCCGTTGGCTGGACACCGAGGCTGGCGTCACCGGTCGCGCCGACGAACTCGCCGAGCTCGTGGCCTTCCACCTGCGCGAGGCGGTGACGCTCGGATCGCTCCTCGGTGAGCCGGTGCCACCTGATCTGACGGCCTTGGCCGTGAGCTGGCTCCGCCGTGCGGCGGAGGCCGCGGCCGCAGGAGCAGCCGCGGTCGAGGCGGCCCGCCACCTGAATGCCGCGATCGAGCTGGCGCTCCGCGAGGACCTGCCCGCCCTATACGAGCGGCTCGGCCAGATCTGGACCGGCGGCGAGCAGGCCGCGGAGGCCTTCGAGCGTGCCTATGACCTGGCTTGCGAGCTCGGGCTCGGTGACAGCCAGACGCTGCGGACGCTCGCCCAGGCGATGACCGTGCGCGCCCGGTGGGCCGGCTCGATCGGGCGGGGGCTCGACGACGTGGAGCGCGACCGGAGATACGCCGAGATCGAGCGGCTGCTGTCGACCGATGTCGACGAGCCCGCGCGTGCGAATGGCCTGTTGGCGATGGCCTTCCGTCCGATGGTGACCAACTTCGGCACGAACGACCCGGATTTGCGAACCAGCGAACGCTGGGGGGCGCAGGCCGTCGAAGCAGCGCGCGCGCTCGGTGATCCGGACCTCCTCAGCGCGTCGCTCGACGGCGCCTCCATGAGCGCGTTCGTCGACGACCGGATGGACGTTGTCCTTGGCTACGTCCGCCAGCGCCAGGCGATCGCCGACCGACTTACGACCAGCGAGCGGACCGATGCGGGGATCGTCGAGGCGTGGGCCGAGACGCTCCGCGGGAACCTCGAGCAGGCGGAGCGAGCGGCCGATAGGGCCCGCGCGGGGCTCGTGGCCGGGCAGGCATCATCCTTCGTGCTCGGGGCCAGCGCGTGGCGAGCGCTCGCACTTTCCGTGCTCGGGCGATGGGACGAGGCGCTGCTCGACGCTGCCCGTGCCGAGCGGGCATGGGCCGAATCGGAGCTCCAAGCGCCCGTCTTCATGATGCATGGCCTGCTTGCTGCGTTCGGCATCGCCCGAGCGCGTGCCGACGTCGTGGGCGCGAGCCGTTGGCGCGAGCTCGTCGAGCGGATCTTCCAGCACATGGACGCGGCGTCCCGACTTCAACGCCTCCGTGCCTATCTCGACGATGACGACGTGATGCTCGACGGGATGGTGGCCGACTTCAGAATCTTCACCTCCCGGCTCGACTACCTCCACTTCGCGGTGAGCCGGCTCGCAGACCGGCGGCATCCATCGCCGCTGCCGGCGATCGACGCGCTGGTTGCATACACGAGGGAGCGCGAGCTCCGGCTGGTCCTGTCGGGTGCGCTTCGCCTGCGCGGCGTTGTCCGATCAGAGCCGGTTGACCTGGAGGCGGCCCTCGACATGTACGAAGGGATGGGGGCACGCCCGTACATCGCGCGGGTCAACGCCGACCTGGGGCTGCTCACTGATGACGCCTCTCGGATCGAGCGGGCGATAGACGACCTGACGGCGCTCGGCGATATCGAGCACGCCACGCGGGTGGCCCAGCGACGGAATGCGAAGTCTGCGCCGACGCGACCCTGAACCGCTCGACGCTGCCACGCCGATCAGCGGGAGACGATCCCGAACATCTCCAGACAACTTTCGACTCCATCGACCGTGACCCGGGGTCTCGGACGCGCGCGCCAGCCCTCGAGCGTCAGCCGGAACTTCTGCGTCTCGCGCGGCATGCCGTTTGGCGCAAGCTCCCCGAAGCCATTTGGTTCGTAGCCAACTGCGAGGCTGACCCGGTTCGAGGCCGGGTTGTCCAGGAACGCCTCGGTCTCCGCGATGCGGGCGCCGAGGTGGTCGAAGGCGAGGGCCAGCACGGCCTGGCGCATGAGCTTCCCGATGCCGCGGCGCTGGAAGGCCGCTCCAAGCCACGAGCCCGTCGCCACCGTCCGGAAGGTCGGGAACTGCGGCCCGCGCAGGTCCTGGAACCCCACCGCTCGGCCATGCTCCCAGACGCCCAGCGTGAGCGTCCAGTCATCGATCGACCAGCGCCCGCGGCTGCCCATCCACCACTGGTACGACGCGAGATTCCGCTGCGTGTTTGGCAACTCGGTCCACGCGATGCCGAACGGCATTTCACCGGGTGGGTGGATACCCGCGTCGATGAGGTCGACGAACGCCGGCAGTTCGGCCTCGGTCGGGTAGCGAAGCTCCAGGTCGCCCGTGCGCAGGCGGAGACCGTACAGCGGCCAAAGGTCGAGAAGCGCCGACGAGGGTCCGGTCATCGGGGCATCATACGGACGTGATCGGAGACCTACGCCGCCGCATCCTGGCCGGCGAGACCCTGTTCGGTGTCTGGGCGAGCCTTGGCTCGCCGGGCTCGGCTGAGCTGCTGGGCCGCGCGGGGCTCGATTGGGTCGTCGTGGATCTGGAGCATGGCAACACGACCGAATCCGAGCTCCTCGCGCATCTGTACGCAATCGAGACGTCGGGTTCAGCGGCGCTCGTCCGCCCGCAATCGGCCGAGCGCCTGCGCATCGGCCGCGCCCTGGACATGGGCGCGGCCGGCGTGATTGTTCCGCGCCTCGACACCGTCGAACAGGTTCGCGAGACGATGACGTACCTGCGCTACCCGCCGACGGGGCAGCGCGGCGTAGCCCTGCTCACCCGGGGTGCCCGCCTCGGAACGGTGAACCACGCCGGCGTGGCGGCCCTCAACGACGACACCGTGGGCGTCATCCAGATCGAGTCGCCGTCGGCGCTTGCGGCCGCCGACGACTTCGCCGCGATCGACGGCGTTGACGTCCTGTTCGTTGGCCCGGCCGACCTCTCGCACTCCCTGGGCATCCCGGGCCAGTTCGGGAACCCGATCTACCAGGACGCGCTACGCAGTGTCGTCGCCGCCTGTCGCGCCCACGGCAAGGCCGCCGGCATCCTCCTGTACGACCCAGCGTCGTTCAAGCCGCACCTGGACCTCGGCTATACGTTCGTCGGGATCGGCGCAGACGTCTCGTTCGTGAACGACGGCGTCAAGGCCGCGCTGGCGGCCGCGCGGGGCTGATCGATCGAACTCGATCTGCTGGCCGCCGAGGCCTGGATCCGCGGCGTCGTCACCCTGACCGGCCCGATCGACCTGGTCCGCGTTCGTCCGTGGGCGAGTGTCGTCCAGGTCCCGACGGCCGACGGGCTCGCGTGGTTCAAGGCGTGCCAGCCCGCGCAGGCATTTGAGCCGCGGCTGACCGCGCAGCTGTTCCGTCGCTGGCCGGATCGCGTCGCCCACGTGCTCGGTCACGACGAGGCGCGCGCCTGGATGCTCACGCAGGACGCCGGACGCTCGATCGGCTCGTTCGGTAATCCGCCCGAGCTCTGGCGGCACGTTCTGCCGCGCTACGCGGAGCTCCAGCGCGGAGAACGAGCCTTCGTCGACGACCACCTCGCCCACGGTGTCCTGGACTTGCGGGTTGCCGCCTTGCCGGAGCGCTACGCGATGCTGCTGACCCGCGACCTGCCCCTCGCGCCGGACGAAATGCTCGCCCTGAGCGAGTTCGAGCCGCGATTTTCCGAGCTGTGCGCCGAGGTCGTCGCCGAGCACCCGGGCGACACGATTCAGCACGATGACCTGCACGTGAACGGCGTGTTCATCCGCGACGATGTCCTCCGAGTCATGGACTGGGGCGACGCGTCGATTGGCCACCCATTCGCCTCGCTGATCGTGACCTTTCGCTTCCTGGAGCTCGAAAACGGCCTGCCGCCCGGCGATCCCTGGTTCGCTCGCCTGCGCGATGCGTACCTGGAGGCGTGGGGTCCGGGCTTGGTCGGCGCGTTCGAGCGCGCCTACCGCGTCGCCGCCTTCGCCCACGCCATCGCCTGGATTCGGCATCGCGACCCGCTCACCGGTC
>JBDSZH010000065.1:0-12087 GCA_039925225.1 Candidatus Limnocylindrales bacterium
AGGTGCCCGACAGCCTGCACGGACGCTCGCTGCGCGGGATTGAACAGTCCGAGGCCGTAATCGATGTCGACGTTGTCGAAGAACGTCGACATCTCGGTCAGCGAGGCTTGCGAGACGATCTCGCCGGCGCAGAACGCCCGCCACCAGCGTGCGAGCGAGAGCGAATCGGACGCCATGGCGCCCGCTGGACGGTCGGAACTCGCATCCGAGATCGAGGGCAGGTAGCCGCGGCCCATCTCGAGCGCGTCGCGCGACTCGCCGCGCGGCATGGCCATCGGGTCGGTCGGTGCCTCATCGGGCTGGTAGATGAGCCGCTCGGTGCCCTCGACGCGGAGGACGCCCGCGCGCAGGACGTCGACCAGCGGGCGCTTGCGAAGGTGTTCGATGACGAGCCCGAGCAGGTTGAAGTTGGTATCTGCGTACTCGAAGACGGTCCCGACGGGACGGCGAGCGGGCTCGACGAGGGCGAGGACCTCGTCGATCTTCCAGACACGGGTCCTGTCCTGTGACAGCTGCTGCTCCACGAGACCGTACCAATCCGGGATGCCGCTGCGGTGACTCAACAGTTGGCGGATCGTCGCGCCGTTGGTGTCGAATGTGAAATCGGCGGGGAGGTAGTCGGTGGCGGGTGCGTCGAGCGAGACCTCTCCCGCCTCCACCAGCTGCATCACCTGTGCCGCGATGATCGGCTTCGTGCCGCTGGCGATGCCGAACTGGCTATCGACCTGAAGCTCGTTCACACCGTCGGCCTTGCCGAAGGCCCCACTCCACATTCCCTCGGGGGTCATCACGGTCGCGGCGACCCCTGCTCCGCCGGCCGTCTCGGCCAGGGCCGCCTGGAGCTTCGCGGCCACATCGTCCGTGACGGGCGCTTCGCCCAGCGTCGCGAATGCCTCGATCGGAAAGGTTGCCGATGGCTTGAGCAGGGCCGGAGCCACAGTGACGCGCGGCGAGGTGGACGGGCTCGGCGATGCTGCCGATCCAGAGCTCCCGCAAGCGGAAACCATCCCGATCACGAGTGCGGTACGCAGGAATCGGTTCATTGGGCCTCCAGTGTGCGCGGAGTGAACCTCCAAGGTGATCTCGCTCGATCAGGCGGGCTGCGGCCTCACGGCGAGGGCGGGTGCCCGTTTCGGTCCACCGAGCCCGAAGAGCAGGCCACCAAACGCCGCCCCTCCCGCACCGATCAGGAGCAGGACCTGGGCGGTCGACCACTGCTGCGACCAGTACAGGTTGCTGAACGAGGCCGTGTCGGTGACCCCGGCATCGGCGAGGACGTCGGCCTCGACCTTCAGGTAGCGGTGGTAGACGCAGTCCGCCCCTGTCGCACACGTCGGCCCGACCGGGACGCCGCTCTCGACGCGGTTGAAGTCGGGGTAGCCCGAATCGGCGAAGAAGAACAGGGCCTTGTTGCCGAGCAGGAGGATCGCGAGGGTCAGGCCGAGCGCGGCCCCAGCGAGGAGGGCGTTCGGCAGGATGTGCCGCCACTCCCCGCGCGACCGCTTGGACCGGGCGTTGGCGTAGTAGCCGATCACGAGCGCGCCGGGGACGCTGAGCCACAGGTATGCGAGCTCGATCGGAATGACCAACAGGAAGCTGATCGCCATGGTCACGGCCATGCCGATGCCAACGTAGGCGGCGACGATCGCGCCGCGGTCGAAGAACCGGCTCACCAGGACGACGTCGCCCCTGCCGGACTCTCGACAGAACGGGCCAGGGCGGATCGGCCGGCGTACCGCGCGTCGGCGCCGAGCTCCTCCTCGATCCGCAGGAGGCGGTTGTACTTCGCGACCCGCTCCGAGCGAGACGGCGCGCCGGACTTGATCTGGCCGGTTCCGAGCGCCACCACCAGGTCCGAGATCGTGGTGTCCTCGGTCTCGCCGGAGCGATGACTGACCATCGCCGCCCACCCGGCGCTCCTCGCGAGCTCGATGGCAGCGATCGTCTCGGTCAGCGTGCCGATTTGGTTGAGCTTGATCAGGACCGCGTTCGCCGAGCCTTCGGCGATGCCGCGCTCGATGAACGAGGTGTTGGTCACGAACAGGTCGTCGCCGACAAGCTGGACCCTCGCGCCGACCCGCTCGGTGAGCCGGCGCCAGCCGACCCAGTCGACCTCGCCGATCCCATCCTCCAGGGACACGATTGGGTATCGGTCCAGCCACGAGGCCCAGAGGTCGATGAGCTCGTCCGTCTCAAGCGTTCGCTTCTCGGTCTCGAGGCGGTATCGGCCGGGCGTGTCGTGGTCGCCGGTGCCCTCGACGAGGATCGACGTGACAGCTGGGTCCAGCGCAAGCGCGACGTCCTCGCCGGGTCGGTAGCCGGCGCGCTCGATGGCGCGGAGGATGACTTCGATGGCTGCCTCGTTCGAGGGCAGGCTCGGCGCGAAGCCGCCCTCGTCGCCCTGGCCGGTCGAGTGGCCTTCCTCGTGCAGGATCGAGCGCAATGCCGCGAACACCTCCGCCCCGGCGCGAACGGCCTCGCCGAACGTCACTGCCCCAACCGGCGCGACCATGAACTCCTGAAAATCGGTGGAGTTCACGGCGTGCTTGCCGCCGTTGAGGATGTTGAAGAACGGCACCGGCATGGTCGTGACGCCCGCCCCGCCGAGGCAGCGGTACAGCGGGACACCAGCGGATGCCGCCGCGGCATGCGCGGTCGCGAGCGAAGCGCCGAGGGTCGCGTTGGCGCCGAGGCGCCGCTTCGTGGGCGTGCCGTCGAGATCGATGAGCATTCGGTCAACTCCCGCCTGCTCACGTGCGTCCAGGCCCGCGAGCGCGCCGGCGATCTCGCCGTTGACCGCGGCCACGGCGCGCAGCACGCCCTTGCCCCCGTAGCGGCTCTTGTCGCCATCGCGCAGCTCGACGGCTTCGTTGATACCGGTCGATGCGCCGGATGGCACGGCGGCCCGGCCGAACGAGCCATCGGCCAGGGTCACGTCGACCTCGATCGTCGGATTGCCGCGGGAGTCGAGGATCTCGCGTCCGTGGACGCGGACGATCGCCGTTCCGCCGCTCACGAGGCGCTCGACGCCGGCTTCCCTGCGCTCGCCGCCTGCGCCCCGGCAGTCGCTTCCGCCGCAGCCGCCGCTGCCGCCTTTGCGCGCTTCGTGGCGGCCCCCTTCTCGGCGGGGGTCAGCACTGGCCGGTCCTGCAGGACATCGACCCCGGGCAGTGCCCGGCCCTCGAGGAACTCCAGCGAGGCACCACCGCCGGTGGAGATGTGGGTGAACCGGTCTGCCAGGCCCTGCTGCGTGATCGCGGCCACGGAATCCCCGCCTCCTACGACCACCGTCGCGCCCGCGTCGGCGCGAATCGAGAGGTAGCGGGCGATGGCCCGTGTGCCGTGCGCGAACGACGGGATCTCGAACACGCCCAGCGGCCCGTTCCAGAACACGGTCTGGGCCGTGGCGAGCGCCTCTTCCATCAGGTCGAGTGTCGCGCGGCCCACATCGACGATGTGCCACGACGCAGGGATCTTCTCGGCGGGGATCGTCTTGTACTCAGTGCCCCGGGTGACTTCCTTGGCGACTACCACGTCGACCGGCAGGATCACCTTGACGCCCGCCTTCTCGGCCGCCGCGAGGACGCGCCGGGCCTCCTCGACCATGTCGTGCTCGGCGAGGCTCTTGCCGACGGCCTTGCCCTGGGCGAGCAGGAACGTGTTCGCCATCCCACCCCCGAGGACGAGGACGTCGACCTTCGCCATCAGCGTGTCGAGGACCTTGAGCTTGCCGGAGATCTTGGCTCCGCCGACGATCGCCGCGAACGGCCGTGCCGGGTTCTCCATCAACTTGGAGAGCATCGCGAGCTCGCGCTCCATCAGGAAGCCGGCGTACGGCGGCAGGAGCTTGGCCACGCCGACCGTGCTGGCGTGCGCTCGATGCGCCGTGCCGAACGCGTCGTTCACGTACAGCTCCGCGTAGTCCGCGAGCTGGCGCGCGAATATCGGGTCGTTCTTCTCCTCGGCGGCGTGGAAGCGCAGGTTCTCCAGCAGCAGGATCTCGCCATTGCGCATGCGCTTGACGGCATCGACGGTGCCGATGCCAAGCGCGTCGCCGGTCACGGGCACATTGCGCCCGAGGATCTGCGAGAGCCTCTCGGCCACCGGCCGGAGCCGGAGGCCGTCCTGGACCTTGCCGTCAGGACGCCCGAGGTGGCTCGCGAGGATCACCTTGGCGCCATGCGTCAACAGGTAGTGAATGGTCGGGATCGAGGCACGGATGCGCGAATCGTCGGTGACCCTGCCGTCCTCGAGCGGGACGTTGAAATCCACCCGAACGAACACGCGCTTCCCGGTGACGTCCGCGTCGCGGACCGTGAGCTTGTCCATATCGCGCTCAGGCCGCCGCGCCGGACGGGAGCTTGGCCGCCACGAGGCTGAGGAGATCGGCGCAGCGGCAGCTGTAGCCCCACTCGTTGTCGTACCAGGCGATGACCTTGACCATCGTCCCGCCCAGCACCATGGTGCTCGCCGAGTCGATGATCGAGGAGCGCGAGTCGCCCCTGAAGTCAGAGGAGACGAGCGGCTCGTCGGAGACGCCGAGGATGCCCTTCATCGGGCCGGCGGCTGCGGCGCGGAACGCCTCGTTGAGCCCTTCGACGCTGGTGGGGCGCGAAACGTCCGCGGTGAAGTCCACGACGCTGACCGTGGGTGTGGGCACGCGCAGGCTGAAGCCGTCGAACTTGCCCTTGAGGTCCGGGATCACGAGCGCGAGCGCCTTCGCGGCGCCGGTGGAGGTCGGGATGATGTTCTGGCCGGCGGCGCGGGCGCGACGCGGATCCTTGTGCGCGACGTCCAGGATCCGCTGGTCGTTCGTGTAGCTGTGGATCGTGTTCATCAGGCCGCGCTCGATGCCGAGCAGGTCGTGCACGACCTTGGCCGCAGGCGCGAGGCAGTTCGTCGTACAGCTCGCGTTGCTGATCACGTGGTGGTTCGCGGGGTCGTACTTGTCCTCATTGACACCGAGCACGATCGTGATGTCCTCGCCCTTCGCCGGGGCACTGATGATCACCTTGCGGGCGCCCGCATCGAGGTGGGCACGCGCCTTGTCGGCGTCGGTGAACAGGCCCGTCGACTCGAGGACCACGTCCACGCCCAGGTCTGCCCACGGCAGCGCCGCGGGATCCTTGACCTGGAGCACCTTGATCTCGCGCCCGTCGATGATCAGCGCGTCGTCGGTGTGCTCGACGGTGCCCTGGTAGGCGCCATACGTGGAGTCGTGCTTGAACAAGAGCGCGTTCATGCTCGTGTCGACGAGGTCGTTGACTGCGACCACCTCGACGCCAGGGGCGCGCTCGATGATGGCCTTGAGCGACTGGCGGCCGATCCGGCCGAAGCCGTTGATGCCGACGCGAACGGTCATGCGGGGGTACCTCCTGTGACGGCGACTGGGCTGTCCGGTCGCCGCGTGGTTGTTCTTGATTGGGTTCGCAGGATGGCGAGACGCGCCATCACGAGCGGTTGGGCGCCCGCGAGCGACACATCGGCGCCGAGTGCGGCCGGGACGACCCGGACGCGGCGCGCGAGGACCTGGAATGCCTCGCTCGCGATCGCGGCGCGGATCGGCTCCAGGAGCCGGTCGCCCTCGGCCTCGGCGATAGAGCCGCCGATGACGATCCGATGCGGGTTGAACGCGTTCACATACCCAACGCAAGCAGTGGCGACGGCGCGCCTGGCCGTGTTCATGAGCTCCGCACACGCCGGATCCCCGGCAAGCGAACCCTCGGCGACATCCTTGGCGGAGAGGGCCTCGCCGAAACTCAGCGCTCGGGCACGATCGGCGAGGAAGAGCGAGCTGGCCGCGGCCACGAGCGCGTCCGCCTGGCGGGCCAGGGACACGCCGGCCGCGAACGCCTCCACGTGCCCCATGCCCCCGCAGCCGCAACGCGGTCCGTCAAGGCTCACGGGAACGTGGCCAAGCTCGCCGGCGAGCCCGTCGGGGCCGTGGAACAGCTCTCCGCCCGAGACGATCGCGCCGCCAATCCCGGTGGAGATCGTCAGGTAGATGAAGTCGTTGCAGTCCCGCGCGGCACCGAAGGCATGCTCCCCGAGCGCGGCGACGTTCGTGTCCCGGTCCAGGAATGCGGGCAGGTTCGCCGCGGCCGAGAGCTCGGCGGCAAGCGGCACGTCACGGAAGTGCGGGCCGAGATTGGGCGGCTCCAGGACCACGCCGAGCGCCGGGTCCACCGGACCGGGTGAACAGACGCCAATCCCGGCGATGGCCTCGGCGATGTCAGCGGGCGCTTCCGAACGGGCCTTGTGCGCGGCGGCACGACACGCCTCGACGATGGCCCTGGGACCTTGATCGCTCGGGGTTGGCCTGTCGTTCCGGGCAAGGCGCGTCCCATCTGGCAGGACGACCGCGGCACGAATCCGGGTGCCGCCAAGGTCGACAGCGATAACAGGCAGGGAGGACAGGGCGAAACCTCGGGTTTCGATCGGGAATGGCCTTGCCATTCTAGCAGTTGGGCCGTCCGGTCCCGGAAATACCAAGACCCCCGCCGGTTGCCCGGCGGGGGTCCAAGGTGCTGAATAAGAAGAGCTAGCCGCCGATCTTGAACACCTTGGTCCCGCACTTGGGACAGGTGCCGGACAGGGCTGCCTTGCCGTTCTTCATCGTGATCTGGACGGGGTTCTGGACTTCGACTTTCATCTTGTCCTTCACGCAGTAGGCCATCGACATGGGAACCAGGTCCTCCCGAAACTCCGTTGCGCCCCGAGCTCGGTGCCCGGAGTCACGTTGCGCTCTATATGCCGAGCGACGGTCGCCAGCGATCCGTCCCCGCTGCGATCTTGCGACGGTCCATCTCCGCGAGGATCAGGAGGCTTTCCAGCCCCGTCTCCACGCAGGCCGCTTCCGCCGCGTCCTTTGCGGCGCCTGTCACGAAGTCCCCCGTCGTGCGCTGCGCGTAGACCGCGCAGACCACTCCGGCCCGACACCGCGCCAGACCCGCGAGCACGAGCAACGCCGAGGCTTCCATCTCGAAATTCATGACGCGCTGGCGCGCCATGTCCTCGGCGAGGTCAGGGTACCGGATGGGAAGCTGTGGGATCGGGCGGCCCTGCGCACCGAAAAAGCCCGGTGCGGTGGCCGTGATGCCCACGTGATAGCGATTCCCAAGCCGTTCGGCGGCCTCGATGAGGGCGCTCACCGCCTCGTAGTCCGCCACGGCGGGATACCCGTCGTTGACGAACCAGCTCGTCGTCGTCTCGAGCCGAACCGCGCCCGTGGTGATCACGAGATCCCCAAGGGCCATCTCCGGCTGGAGCCCACCGCACGAGCCGACGCGGATGATCGTCGGCCGCTGCGTGATGGCGAGAACCTCGGCCATCACGATCTCTACGTTGTCTGTGCCGATCCCGGTCGACACGATCGACACGCGCTGGCCACGGTAGGTACCGGTGACCGACGCGAATTCACGATGCCGGCGCTCGAGCTCGACGTCGTCGAGCAGCCGGGCAATCCTGGAGGTCCGATCGGGGTCGCCGGGGAGGAGGATGTACTCGGCCAGCTCGCCCGGGCCGAGATCTATGTGGTACTGCCGCTCCCCAGTCGGGAGCGCGACGCGGTGGTCCGCGTTCGGCAAGATCCGGTTCTCCTCCTCGTTCCCGCGACTGCGGAACTGCACGAAGCGTAGGCACGATTTCGAACGAGCGTCAAGCACAATCGAGCTCAGCCCACGCTCGGCCCACGCTCGCTACGGGTTCGCCCTTGCGTTCGGGTCCGCGTGCAGGGCCCGCGTTCGGTCCGGCTCAGCCTCCCTTCGGGCGCAGCGTGGCCAGCCGATCGACGAGCGCCACCCGCAGCCGACGGCGCACCAGGCGCCGCCGGAGGATCGTCGCGAGCACGGACATTGCCGAGATTCCGAGCATTGCGATCAGGCTCATCGGGGGCAGCCCGGTGCCCAGGCCGATCGAGTCCGCGGCGATGTTCGAGGGTCTGTCGTTCCCGCCGGGAACCGGGCTGGAGTCCGTGGCGAGCCCGCCGATCGGGAGTGCCTGGCCCAAGTTCCCGACCCGCACGAGCGTGCCGTCGTCGCCGACCACCACGATCGGTGCACCATCGATGACCTGCACGACGCCGGTCGCGGCGACCGCCTCACCGTCGCGGAGGTGCGGCAGGAGCGCGGCCATGTCGCCCTGTAGCTCCACGTGCACGAGTGCTGTTCCGTCGTCGAGGTCGAAGCCGTCGCCGGTCACCCTGGCAATGAGCCCGCCAACCCGGACCTTCGCGCCCACGTGCTCGAGGAGCGCTGCCAGGTCCGTGTCAGGCGTGACATCGGCTGACGCCGAAGCGCCGCCGGGCGTGGTCGCACCACTGGCCGGGTTTGCGAGGGACCCCCCGGGTTCGCCATTGCCGGCCGGCCCGATCGAGACGTCCGCCCCACTACGGGGCAGAAGCGCGTAGCGGCGGTCGCTCGCCGTCGGGTACGGTCGCTTGACGATCCCGGTAACGGTGATCTTGCGGCCGGTCATGATCGCCGTCGACGGGATCTCCGCGCCGGCCTGGCCCTGGACGGGCACCTTCGTGCCATTGGCGAGCTGGATCTCCGCCCGCCACTTGTCGCCGAGGCGCTCCACCTTGAGGACCGTTCCCGAGAGGCGGACGAGCAGCCACTCATCGCGTTCGGCGGGCGCGCGACCGAGATTCACAGCGCTCACGTCGGCGCCACCGACGATCGACTCGACCGCCGTGGCCGCGATCCGCGGCGCGCCCCAGGCATGACCCGTGGTGCCGCCGATGCGGAGGCGTGTGCCGAGCGCCGGTGCGGCCGCGCCGGCAGGCAGGAAGACCTCGATCGCCCCGGTCGCGTCCTGGACAACGATCCGCCGTCCGCTGGTGTCGAGGAGGCTCGTGCCGGCGGTGACGTTCGCCTCGATGGTGACCGAGGTGCCATCTGCGAGCCCGAGCGCCATCGCGACGGTCGCCACCGTGCTCGGGGTGCCACTCGCGCCCGGTCCGCTGGAGCCCGTGGTGATCAAGGTGATGTCCGCGCGATCCCGGAGGTACAGCCGATAGCCGTCGAGCGCGCCCTTGCGCGAGGCCCGCTGGCCCACGATCCCGGTGAGCCGGTACGAGCGGCCCTTCACAAGGTCCGTAGCGAGGATCTGGCTGGACCCGTCGGCGATGACGCGGAAGGTCGTGCCCGCCGCATCGATCATCTCGATGGTCAGGTCGCCGCTCGTGCTCTTCTGGGGCGCGGCCTTGACGGTGCCGGTGACGGTCGCCAGGCGCCCCTCGGTCGCCTCGCCGAGGTCTTTTCCAGCGAGCTGGAGCGGCGTGGGCAGGCTGCCCTGACCGGTCACCTTGAGCCCGCTAGTCGTCGGTCGGAGCTCGAGCTGCCCGTACGGGTCCGCGAGGGCGCCCCGCACGAGCACAGTCTGTCCGCGGGCCGGCGATGGCACGCCGTCGGGAAGTCGCACGGCGATGCCGCCGGTGCCATCCGCGATCGCGATGAGCGGCGGGAGGCCGAGCCGGCCGCCCTCCGCGGTCACGACACCGGTGACAGTCACCACGATGCCGACCGGGGCGCCGCGCGCCTCGACGATGCTGAGCGTTGGTGGCGGAGTCAGGTCAGGGGTTGCCGTCGGAGCCGGGCTCGGTGACGGCGTCTGCGTAGGCGCGGCGGTCGGCGCGGCTGTTGGAGCGGGCGTGGACGAGGGTCCCGCCGTGGGCACGGCCGTCGGCGTGGGCGCCGAGGTGGGCGAGGCGGTGGGCGCGGGCGTCGGCGTCGGCGTCGGCGAAACGTGGACCGCAAACGCGCCGGTCTCCGTGGCGTGGATGCGGTATCCGGCGAGCCCGGTCCCGGTGCTGTCGCGCTGCCCAACCGGCCCGACGGCGACGACCTGCGTCCCGCTCGGGATGGCCAGGCCGCCGAGCGCGTCCGGCCCAACGATCACGCGAATCTGGCCGCTCCCGTCGTCCACCATCAGCCCAAGCCCATCGGCAAGTTCCGTGGACGATCCGATCGTGATGCCCTCCACCTGCACGCGCGAGCCTTCGAGGGCCTCCGTGATCGCGCCCGTCAAGCCGGCCGCCGCCACAGGCTGCGCCTGGTCTCCGATCGGGACGATGTCCGCGACGGCCACGCGCAACGTTCGCTCGGCAAACCGGTCGTCGATGGTGCCGGTCACCGTGATCAACGAGCCGGCTGGCAGTCCGTCGACCACCACAACGTCGAGATAGAGCGCGATGCCCGCGCTCGCGTCCTGGATAAACGCCTTGCGGCCGGACTCGAGGGCCCCGAGCGGCGTCGTGAGGACGCCCGTGATCCGGGCAGTCGTGCCGTTGGCCTGGCCGCGCGCCTCGGCGATGGTCACGCTCGGCTCGGGCGTGGCGGTCGGCGCGGGAGTGGGCGACGGCGACGCCGTCGGCACGCTCGTGGGCACGGGCGTCGGTGCAAGCGTCGGTGCAACCGTCGGCTGCGGGGTCGGAGCGAGCGTTGGTTCTGGGGTGGGCGTCGGGATCGGGGACGCCGTCGGCCCGAGGGTGGCCACCGATGATGGTTCGACCGTCGGCGTCGTCGTGGGCTCGGGGGTCAGCGTCGGCTCGGGGGTCAGCCTCGGGGTCGGCGTGCCCGAGGGATTGGGATACGTTGCGACAGGCGTCGCCGTCGGCTGCGGCGAGGCACTCGGCGGGGCGCTCGGCGAGATCGTCTGGCTCGGCGTCGGCGAGGCACTCGGTGCGGGCACGGGCGGTGCCGCGAGTGACTGCGGATTAGGCGATGCCTGGACGAAGAAATCCGAGCTGTTCTCGTTCGTGTCGGTCGTGTTGCCGGCGAGGCCGCCGGGCTTGCGCTCCACGCTCGAGCCCGAAGCGGGCGCGGCAACAACGACTCCCTCGACGAACGCGTTCGTCGCGTCCCCCCAGCCGGCGGCATCCACTGGAGCGCCGCCGATTGCCCGCAGCACGATCGCACCGCCGGTCGCAGCGAAACCGCCGCTGTACGTGGCGTCGGCCAGCGAGGCGTAGATCCCGGAAGTGTTCGCGATGAGCAGGTGGCGGCCCGGACCGAGCAGGGTGCTCGCCGTCCACGATGCCTTGCGGGTGACGGTGCTGCCGGTCGAGGTCGCGTAGACGATCTCGAGACCGGCCAGATCGACGGTGCCAGACCCGACGTTCGTGATCTCCGCGAACTCGTCCGAGGCCGATGCCCCGCCGGTCTGGATCTCCGAGACGAGCAGCGTTGACACGGGCCATGTGACGGCGGCGATGGGCATGGGCACTTGATCCGCCGGGGCGGCGAAGGCAGCGCCGGCCACCGACAGCACGACGAACAGCGCGGCGATGGGCGCGACGCGACGCTCCACGATCGACCTCCGGGCGGGTGCCAGCGAGGCCGGGCGGGACGGCAGAGGCGGTTGTAGCAGGCGCCGCTTATCTGCCGATCACCCGCGGATCACGCGCGGCGCTACGATGGCGGACCGGCTCGTGGACGCCGGTTCGACGATCGAAGGAGGAAGCGTGGCCCGCGCCAAGCACACCGTTCGAGCCGAGGCCCGCCGACGATACCGCCAGGCCGGGAGTCAGCCGGACGACGAAGCCGGCACCGAGCTCGACAGCGAGGCGCCAAAAGCCGCTATGGCCAAGCCCGCGTCGCCAGCGCGCCCGAATCAAACGCCTTCCGCCCGCCCGAGCTTCCTCGGGTCATTCCGGGGTGCCTACCGTCCGGCTCGGGTTCGCGAGGACATCCCGCACTTCGCGAGCCTCCTTCGAAGCCGCGCGTTCCTCGGGGCGCTCGCGCTCACGGTCGCCGGAGCAATCGGCGGGCTCGCGTTCCGGAACTACAGCGGCGGCCTGTTCGCTTTCGAACTCCTTCTGCTCCCGGGCTCGGCCCTGGCACCGCAGCTCGTGGCGGGCTTCTTCGCGCCCCGGGCGAGCTACTTCCTCGGGCTCGTCATCGGCCTGATCCAGGGCATCTTGTATTTGATCGTCGTGGTGCAGGCCTCAACGCTCGGGCCAGCGCTGACGAACGACCAGATGATCGCGCTGAGCATGCAATCGCTGCTCACGGGCCCGTTCAGCGGGATGCTGTTCGCGTCGGCAGCGGCCTGGTACCGGCGATTCCTCTCGCTCTCCAGCCCGAA
>JBDSZH010000066.1:0-11142 GCA_039925225.1 Candidatus Limnocylindrales bacterium
GGCTCGAGAAGATCGAGTGGTGGCTGGAGCGCGCCGCGCCCGACGTCCTGCTCATGCAGGAGACGAAGCTCTCCGACGCCGATGCCCCGCTCATGACCTTCCAGATGGCCGGCTACCAGCTCGTCCATCACGGCGAGGGGCGCTGGAATGGCGTGGCGATCGCCGTCCGCGACGGCATCGCGATCGACGAGCCGATCACGAACTTCGGCGACGGCCCGGTCCGCGACAGCGGCGCCGGTGCGACGGTCTCGCTCGATGAGGAGGACTTCGACCCGTCCGACGAGGCGCGGATGCTCGCCGTGCGGGTGACGGAGCCCGACAGCGACCCGATCACGGTCGTCAGCCTGTACGCACCCAACGGTCGTGTGGTCGGCTCGGCGTTCTACGACGGCAAGCTGCGCTGGTACGCGCGGGCGCGGCGATGGCTGGACACCGCTTGCGACCCTGCCGAGCGCCTCCTGATCGGTGGTGACTTCAACATCGCGCCCACCGACGTCGATGTCTGGGATCCGCGCGCGGTCCACGGCGGCACGCACGTGTCCGAGCCGGAGCGCGCGGCGTTCCGCAACCTCCTGGACTGGGGCCTGCACGACACCTTTCGAGATCGCCAGCCCGACGCGCGCGGCCGATTCACCTGGTGGGACTACCGCGCCGGCAACTTCCACAAGAACTTCGGCATGCGCATCGATCACCTCCTGGCAACAGAGGTACTCGCGAGTCGCGTGGCGGCGGTCGAGATCGACCGGGAGGCGCGCAAGGGCAAACCGATCCCATCGGACCACGCGCCCCTCGTCCTCGATCTTGACGAGCCCGGCCGGCCCTTTGACCCCGGCTGGTCCGATGCGGAGGCGAGAATCGTCGCTCGCGGCGGCATCCGCCCGCGCTGATCGGGCGGCTCCGTCGCGACCAGCCCCTGCCAGGCGCGCCTCGCGATCCGGTCCGTCGCGCCGGGCGTATCGTGATCTAGCGACCCGGACGGGCGCGCACCGAGGAGGCTTCATCACATGCAGCGGACAAGACGACGCGGATTCGGGGCGCTCGCGCTCGTAGCGGTCGCATCCGTCATCACGGCGTGTGCTGCGCCGGCCGGCGCGAGCAACCCACCGGCGACCACCGTGCCCGCGACCGGCACGCCGGCAACGGCGGCGCCCGCGACCAACCCGCCCGCCTCGGCGGCAACCGCGGGCACAATCGCGCTCCGGACGGACGCGAAGTACGGCGCGATGGTTACCGACAGGAACGGCATGTCGCTGTACGTGTTCCTGAACGACAAGCTCGACGGCAAGAGCGCCTGCTACGGCGACTGCGCCGGCACATGGCCGCCGCTCACCATTGCCAGTGCGAGTGATCTCACCGCGGGTACCGGCGTGACCGGCGCGCTCGGCACGATCACGCGCACCGACGGTGCGATCCAGGTCACCCTGGCCAGCGCGCCCCTGTACTACTTCGCGGGCGACACGACTGCAGGTGACACCGAGGGCCAGGGCCTCTTCGACAAGTGGTACATCGTGGCGCCCGACGGCAGGGTGGTCAAGGAAGTTGCTGAGCCCGGGGCCTCCACCTGCACAGGGCCCACCTGTTATTGAACGAGCTTGACGACGCGCGCCTCGTGGCCCGCATCGCCGACGGCGATGAGGCCGCATTCGTGATCGCCTACGACCGGCATGCGAGCTACCTCTTCGGCTCGCTTGTGCGCTTCCTGGGCGATCGCGAGGCAGCGTCCGAGGTTGTTCAGGACGCATTCGTGACCCTCTGGCGGCGAGCCGCGCAGTTCGATCGGGCTACCGGCTCGCTGCAGACGTGGCTGCTGGCGATCGCCCGCCACCGGGCGATCGACCGGCTGCGCGCCGAGGGCAGACGCCCCATCCGCAATGCCATCTCCCTCGACGCCGTCGAGCCTGACGGCGGACCCGGCGCGAGTTCGTCCCGACCTGTTGTTCCGCCGGAGCTGATCGCCGACGCCGCCACGGATGCGGGCACCGTCGCGGAACGGCGCTGGACCCAGGCCGTCGTGCGCGCGGGCATCGCGGAGCTCCCCGACAACGAGCGCGAGGTCATCATCCTCGGCTACTCGCTGGACCTCTCGCAGGCGCAGATCGCGGCGCGCCTCGAATGGCCGATCGGCACCGTCAAGTCACGCACGAGACGTGCGCTCGCGCAGCTGCGCGTCCAACTCGCGGGCATGACCGATGCATCGGACTTCGCGGCATGCGACGCTCTCACAGGCCCGATCGCGACCCAGGCGACCGATCGACCGGCCAACCGGCCAGCCAGGCCGGACCGATGAGCGCGATGGACCACGGCGCGGCACACGAGCGCATCGAGGAGCTCGTCCTCGAGCCGATACGACTGGCGGCCCTTGCCGAGTCCTCCGAGGCGCCCGACATCGCGCTGCGCGAGCACATCGCCACCTGCCCGGCGTGTCGCGCAGACCTCGCCGGCTGGGAGCAACTCCAGCACCGCCTGTCCGTTGCGCTTCCTGGTTCCGTCACGGCCGCGCGCGATGCAGTGGAACCCGTGGAGCTGCCGCCCTCACTGCGTGCCGCCGTCATTGCCGCTGCCCGCGAGGCGGACCGCGCAGTAGCGCCCACCTCGATCGTTCGGGCGCGCGCGCGCCTCCTGCGTCGCCCGCGCCCGGCCTGGCTCGGGATCGCCGCGGCCGTTGCGGTCTTCGCAGGCTCGGGCCTGCTCACCTTCGACCTGGTCAACCAGCGCTCGGCCGCAGAAGCAGACGCGCGCGTGCTTGCAAGCACCATCGCCGCGATCGATCGGGTCCTCGCGGCCCCCGACCATCGCGTGGTTCCGCTCCTGGACCCAGCCGGCGTCGCCTCCGGCTCGATCTCCTGGTCAAGTCAGGACCTCGTCGTCCTCACGACGGCGCTGGAGCCGCCACCCGCCGACCAGGAATACCTGTGCTGGTTGGAGGAGCCCAACGGGAGGTCAGTGATCGGCAAGATGTACTTCGCTGGCCGAACCGCGTATTGGATCGGATCGCTGGACGAGTGGGCGACGTTCCGGATCGGCCCGGATACGCGCTTCTCGGTCACCCTCTCGCCGATAGAGGGTCGCCGGCCCTACGGCCCCGAGGTGCTATCGGCAGACCTGGGCACGTAGAACCGGTTCGAAACGTGCAGGGACTCAGCGCTAGGTCATTCGTTCCCGGCAATTTCCATGCCAATCGCTGCATAAAGCGCCGAGGAGCGGGGCCAACTGCGGCACCCCCACCCCCCGGTCCCGACCGCGATATGCACCGATTGGCATATGCAGCGATTGGCACGGGTTTCGCCGAGGGGGGGCGAGCAAAGCCTGTCACCCCGACCCTGCGGTCCCGACCGCGATATGCACCGATTGGCATATGCAGCGACTTGGCATAGGTTTCGGCCGAGGGGGGCAGGCCTGTCACCCGCACCACGGTCAGGACCGCAATATGCATCGATTGGCATAGGTTTTGGCCGCGGAGAACATTGATACGGCAGGCTCTCCGATCCGGCGCCGTGCCGGTGCTTTGCCGATGTTGTGCCGGTGCTTTGCCGATATCCGGTTGGAGGCGAGCGTCGTGAAGCCTCAGCGGCCCCGGCGGGGATTCGCGCGACGCCCGGGACCGGCGCCCGCGGCGGTGGCGCGCGCCGCCGAGGCGGCATCCGGCGGGGGCGGCATGACCGGCAGCGTCTCCTGTGACACGAAGCCTGAGCGGATGATCCGCTGCAGTTCCAGATCCAACGCGGGGTCCGTCTCGGGCGGGACGTAGGTCGCGAGTCGCCGCTCCACCTCCGCGATCGCGCGCTGGTTGGCATCCAATGCGCCGGCTCGCGTCCACGCCTCGCGGTTGTCGCGGTCGTAGACGCGGCTGGGCAGGTACAGCTCCGTGGGCCAGTGCTTCGTCGTGTGGTCGGCCATGATCAGGTGCTGCTCGGAGAGCACCTGATCGACGAGCTCCCGGGTCGGCAGGTCGTCCGCGGGCTTGACCTCGCGCACAAAGCGCAGCGCCTGGCCGCACAGCTCGTCGTCGAGAACGAGCTTGGGCAGGCTGAACACGAGCAGGAAGTCGAGCATGCCCGGGCCGGACACCGAGTTCACACCCGCGAGTGCGGCCAGCAGGGCAGACCCAAACGTCTCGGCGCCTGCCTGCGCATCGACCTCCTTCGCCTCCGACAGGGCCATGTACGACTGCGTCGGGAGGCCAAGCGACTTCGCCACCTCGACGTACGCGACGTCTAGTTGGAGCGCCTCGATGGCGGCCATCGGCGAGCTCGCGATCTTCATGTGGAACGTCGCCGGCGCGCCGCCGAACAGCACCGGTGCCCCCGGCTTCACGACCTGGGTCATCGTGATGCCGGCCAGGACATCGACCGTGTGGAAGACCGTTGCCCCGACCACCGTCACAGGGGCGATCAGGCCCATCAGCGTCACGGGCACGATCTCGACCGCTATCCCCGCCTCCACGCAGTCGATCAGGTTCTGGCACGAGTCCTCGCTGTACCGGAAGTTGCCCGAGGCCGTGATCGTGAAGATCGACATCGGGCGGGCGATGAGGTCTGCCTTGTCGTGGCGGAAGAGCAACATCATCTCGACCATCCGCTCCACGCCGTGCTCGGTGAACGCGCCGGACACGACTGGCCGTTTCGAGTTCATGAGGACCAGATACAGGCGCCACGCGTCGGACACCTGGGCCTCGATGTCCGCATTTGTCGAAAACGCAGTCGCGAGATACGGGATGTGCTCGAGCCCGTCGGCGATGCGCACGTACTCCGTGAAGTCCGTGGTGTCGGCGAGGCGGGCCTCGCCGGTGCGGTGATCCAGGATCTTCAGGCCGCTGGAGCCGGGCACGAAGTGGACGCGATCGCCACCAAGCTCCGCATGCGGTTTGCCGTCACGATCGTGGAGCACGAATGAACTCGGCGCGGAAGCGATGGCGCGCTCCACGACGTCCGCGGGAAACAGGATTCGGGTGCCGGTCGCGTCGCTGGGCAGGCCGTGGTCGAGGAGGCGCTGGCGGAGCTCCTTGCCGCGGATCTCCATGCCCACCTCGGCGAGCAGCCGCTTCGCCTCGTCGACGATCGAGACGACGAGGGGCGCGTCGAGGAGCTGGAGGCGCGGACGCACGGCCGAGCCTAGGCGAGGGTCAGGCGTTCGCGCCAGTGCGGAACGTGGACCTCGAAGCCCAGGGCGGACACCTTGGGTGCGATCGCGACCTGCGCCTCCGGATCGCCATGCACGAGAAACACCTGCTTCGGATAGCCGGGCTCGCCCGGGCGCCGACCCTTGGTGAAGTTGCGTAGCCAATCGAGGAGCTCCGACTCGTCCGCGTGGGCGGAGAAGCCGCTGATCGACCTGATCCGGCACTTTACCTCGCGCGTCGCGCCGTCGAGGCGAATGGTCTTCGCGCCGGCCTGGAGGTGCGCTCCGAGCGTGCCCTTGCCCTGGTAGCCGACGAACAGGATTGTGGCGGCCGGGTCGTCGATCAGGTTGCGCAGGTGCGCCACGACACGGCCGCCGGTCAGCATGCCGTTGGAGGCCACGATCATGTACGGCCGCGCCGCCTGCGCGATGGCCTTCGATTCGTCCGACGTGCGGGTGATCGTCTGGTTCGGATAGTCCAGTGGCGTGTTGCCGCTGGCGAGGAGCTTCCGGGTTTCCTCGTCATAGAACTCCGGGTGGCGGCGGTAGACGTCCGAGGCGCGCGAGGCCATCGGCGAATCGAGGTACAGCGGGATCATCGGGATCTCGCCGCGCTCGAGAAGCCGGTCCAGCTCCCAGACGACCTCCTGAGTGCGCCCGATCGCGAACGACGGGATCACCAGCACGCCGCCAGCGTCCTTCGTGGCGCGAACTGCCTCGGCGAGCATTCGCACGGCCTCCTCGGATGGCTCGTGTTCACGCCCGCCGTACGTCGATTCGACCACGACGTAGTCCGCGCCGGACATCGCCGTCGGGTCACGCAGGATCGGCGTACCGGGTCGGCCAAGGTCGCCGGAGAAGACGATCGTCGTGGGCTCGTCCCCGTCCTTGTCGCGGACCTCCATGTGGATGATCGCCGAGCCAAGGATGTGGCCCGCATCGACGAACGTCGCCGTGATGCCATCCGCGACCTGGACCTCCTTGCCGTACTTGACCGGCTGGAACAGGGGCATCACGTGCTTGGCATCGTCCTCGTTGTAGAGCGGCTCGTCGAGGTCCACATCGAAGCTCGCCGGCTGGGAGCGCAGCATCTCCTCCGGATCGTCGCCCGTCGCCGGCAGCGTCGGCTCGTCGTCGGGCTCCGCGGAGGTCGGGACGTGGCCTTCCTCCTCGGCAAGCTTCGCCTCGTCGAGTGCCGCCTGGTACTTGGCCGCCGTGGCGGCGTCGGCTGCCACTGCCTCGGGTGCGTGTCGGCGCTCCCAACGGTCGTGCCGCTTCGCGAACTCCTCCTGAAGCCGGCCGCTGTCGAGCAGGACGATCTCCACGAGCTCCGCGGTCGCGGAGGTGAGGTGGATCCGACCCTTGAACCCGTCGCGCACCACCACCGGCAGCAGGCCGCAGTGGTCGAGGTGGGCGTGCGTGATGAGGATCGCATCGAGCTCCGCGGGATCCATGCCAAGGGGCACGCGATTTCGGATGGTCTCGTTCGGGCTGCCCTGGAACATCCCGCAGTCGATGAGGACCTGCGCACGCGGCGTGGTCAGCAGGAAGCGCGATCCCGTGACCGTGCTGGCGCCGCCGAGGAAGGTGATCTGCACCTTGGTCAGGGCACGAACGTGAACGATTCGACGACGACATCGACCGGCAGGCCGTTCGTGGGTGCCGAGCCACCGAACAACCACAGGTTCAGGTGGACGCGCTCGTCACCCGGCTTGGGGACGTCCGTTCCGGCGTACGTGTAGGCATAGACCTCAGCCCCGGTGTCGAGGCGCTTGCTCACGAACGACACGCTGCCCGCACGCCAGGCGAACTGCTGGATCGTGCGGGTGACCGCAGGTGCCGCGAACCGGACGAGGTGGTTCGGCTTGTCGTACGGCTGGACGACGAACTGCGAGTTCGTGGGGTCGCTCGCGCTGCCCCAGCGGGCCGCCTCGTAGTCGATCTCCCGATGCGCGTACGGCGCCTTGTCGCTCCACGTGAACAGCCCGAGCACGACGTTCGGGTCGAACTGGTCCAGCCGGGTCCCGACCGTGAACGTGTACGTCCCGTAGCCGAGGCTCGTCGGGGCGATGACCTCGGAGGTCGTCCACCGGTTATTCGCGTCCCGTGCGATCTTCAGGTGGAGAAACCCGCTCGCGTCGATGCTGACGTTCGCCTTGGAGAAGATGTTCGGGCCGGGCCCCACCGCGGCGTTGCTCGTCTTGACCTGCCACGCGACGCCGTTCCAGGTCACCTTGTCGGGGTACCCGGGCTTGCCGGCGGCGAGGGCCGTTCCGGCGATGAGGGCGGTCGAGGCGATCCCTGCGATCAGAAGGAACGTGGGCCGTGCGTTGCGCATCGGCCGAGTCTAGTCGAACGAGGGTTGCGCCCGAGGTCAGCTCGACTGGCGTCCGCGTGCCAGCAGCCCGACGGCAAGCAGCGCAGCTGCGACGACCAGCGCCACGCCAAGCGGGGCGACCAGGCCCATGACGTCGAGGCCCGCCTCACCCTCAATTCCGGGGAGCGCTTGGCGCGCGTCCGACGGCCGCAGCGCGAGGAGCTCCTCGGACCACGGCGTCGTCGAGGAGCAGCTGTTATCTGCGAGCGCTCCTTCGCTCAGAAGCGGGAAGAACAGGTACTTGGCACCGGCTTGGAACGTGCGATCCACCGACGTAGCCGAGTTGCCGCCCGGCCCACCCTTGATCAGGACGGTGGCCGGCTGGTCCGACCCCTTCCAGACCTCCTCGATCGCGACAGTCGCCCACGTGTCGCGATTTGCGGTGGAGGTGACCGTGCCGACGAAGACGATCTCTGCCGATTTCAGCGCCTCTTCCATCGAGGGCGGCTGCACACAGCTCGCCAGCGCGGCCGGCGGAGCCCCGAACAGCGTAAGAAGGACCAGCACGGGCAGGACTCGAACGTGGCGCAGTGAAGGCATCGATCGCGGGACGCTCACGGGCGGCGGTCGGTTCCCTAGACGTGCCAGACGGTGTCGAGCGCGACCGCGGCGAAGAGCACGGTCAGGTACGTTATCGAGTAGCGATACAGGCGGATCGCCTGCGCGGTCGAGGCCTCCGGCGAGGTCCCCTGCCGCCACAGGACCCATGCGCGCCACAGGAAAAGGGCGCCCATCACGGCCGCCGCGACCGCGTAGATCAGGCCCATCCGCGCCACCACCGCGAACACGACGGTGAGGGCCACGAGGAGGATCGTGTACAGCCCGATCTGGCGACTCGTCTCGGCGATGCCGCGCACGACCGGGAGCATCGGCACGCCGGCGGCGGCATAGTCGCCGCGGATCCGGAGAGCCAGCGCCCAGAAGTGCGGCGGCGTCCAGTAGAAGACGATCAGGAACAGCAGGAGCGCGGGAAGCGCCACGTTGCCGGTGACCGCCGCCCAGCCGATCACCGGGGGAAGGGCGCCGGCCGCGCCACCGATGACGATGTTCGACGGCGTGCTGCGCTTGAGCATGATCGTGTACACGACGACGTAGAAGCCGATCGCGAGCAGCGTCAGGAACGCCGCCAGCAGGTTCACGGTCCAGGCCATGAGCGCGACGGACCCTGCGCCCAGGAGAATCCCGAACACGACGGCGCGCTCCGGTGTGACCGCGTTCGCCGGCAGCGGCCGGCGCCGGGTGCGAGCCATGAGCTGATCGATGTCGCGTTCCAGGTACTGATTGATCGCGTTCGCCGAGCCCGCGGCCAGCGTGCCGCAGATCAGGGTCCAGAACGTGAGCCAGGCCCAGTCGACGATGGGCATGCCGGGTACCTCGCGCGTGGCGAGGACCATCGCCGGCACCGTCGTCACGAGCAGCAGTTCGATGATCCGGGGCTTCGTGAGGGCTACATACGAGCGAACCGAATCGCGGATCGTCCCGCGATGCTTGCCTGCCTCAGGGGCAGTCTCGTCGTTACCAGACGGCCCGCCCGAAGCCCCGCTCCCGATTTCTGCCGTTGCCCGGAGGGGAGCGGCGATTCTCGCCTCGTAGTAGGCACTTACCGCAAGCGCCACCGTCCCGCCCCAGACAACCGCCGCCAGGGCCACGTGCAGCGTCCGCGTCCACGGGGCGAGAAGCAGCAGGACCTGGAGCCCGCCGACGACGACCTGCACCACGTAGAGCGCGAGGATCGCGATCGCGAGGCGCGCCAACCTCGGCTGTGCCGCCCGGTTCCGCCACGCAGCGCGCGCGGCCACGGCGACAACGATCAGGACAAGCGCGGCCGCATATCGATGCATGGCATGCGTGACGAGTCCGCCGATGTTGTAGAAGAAGTCCGCTCCGGGTGGCGCTTCGGGTGGCGTCGGCATGATCGAGCCGTTCATCAACGGCCAGTCGGAGTAGATGAGGCCAACTCCCGCCGCCGTCACGTTCGCGCCGAAGAGCAGGACAGCGAACGTCGCCGCGGCGCCGAAGGCCGCGAGAAGCGTGAACCGCTGGCTCCCCGCGCCTCCCAGCTTGGCTGGGTACGACGACCGCACCAGCAGGTACACGAGCAGCCCCACCAGCGCCATCGCGGCCGCGAGATGCGCCGTCACCGACTCGCCGGAGTTGCCGAGACGGACCGTCTCGCGCCCGAGCCACGCCTGGAACCCGACGAGCAGCACAGCCGCGATCGACGGCCACAGGATCGAGGCCCGATCGCGATGGTCGAGGAGCGCGAGCGCGGCCAGCCCGAGGATCAGCAGCCCGATGAGCGCCGCCACGGACCGGTGGATCCACTCGATCCAGACCTGGAACCCGGCATCCAGCCCGGGCAGGAACTGACCCTCGAAGCAGCCCGGCCAGTGCGGGCACGCGACACCGGAGTCGGTCGCGCGCACGGCCACGCCGATCACGACGAGCACGAACGAGGCGATAACGGTCGCGGCAGCGAGCCGCTGGAAGCGGGTCACGAATCCTCCGGGTGATGCCGGCAGATTCTAGCCTCCCGCGCGACGCCGCCTTCCGCGATCCACGGGTACGCTTTCCGCGATGCTCAAGTTGCCTCGTCGACGATCCCGGACCCTCCTTGCGCTCGTCGCCTGCGTCGCGCTCGTCAGCTCGGCGTGTTCGTCTGCCGGTGTGTCGACCGCGAGCCCGGGTGCGGCATCCGCCTCAACGACCCTCCCGCCTGGGTCCGGCTCCGCGCCCTGCCCGACCGCGCCGGCCGTCTCCGACTCGCTCGAGGGCTGGGGACCGCCGACCACTCCCCCCGACGTCGTTCCGCTGATCATCGCCAGCGCCGGCGAGCTCGTCTGCGGCGCCAATCGCGTCCTGTTCACGATTCTCGACAAGGACGGGCGGCCGATCGGCGCACCCGATCGGACCACGAAGGTCGCCATCTACGACCTCGGCCGTGACGCAACCAAGCCGATCGCCACGCTCGACGGCGCGTTCATCTGGGCCATCGAGAACGAGCGTGGCGTCTATGTCATCAACGCGACCTTCCCCGACGCCGGTCGCTACGGCGCGGAGTTCACGACGGCGGCGGCCGGGGGCGCTCCGGCGACCGTTCGCCTGACCTTCGACGTTCAACCGAGCTCGGACGTCGTCAAGATCGGGGACAAAGCACCTGCATCGAAAACCCCCATCCTGGCCGACGTCGGCGGCGACGCGACCCACATCTCTACCGACGCGAAACCTGATCCCGCGTTCTACGAGACCTCCGTCGACCAGGCGGTCGCCGCGCACAAGCCGTTCGTCGTTATTTTCGCCACCCCGAAGTTCTGCACCAGCGCCCAGTGCGGCCCGACCCTCGATCGGATCAAGCCGTTTGTCGCGAAATACCCGTCGGTGACGTTCATAAACGTGGAGCCGTACAAGCTCAAGCTCGTCGATGGAGTGCTCCAAGCCGACGTCGACGCCGGCAACCAGCTCCAGACCACCGCCGTGACCGACGAGTGGCGTCTCCTGACCGAGCCGATCGTCTTCGTCATCGATCGCACGGGCACCGTCACTGCGAGCTTCGAGCTGATCTTCTCCGAAGCCGAGCTGACCCGGGCGCTCGACGCGGTCAAGTGACGCAGCGGTGCGGGGCACCGGTCTGGGTCGCAACTTTCTTG
>JBDSZH010000067.1:0-2820 GCA_039925225.1 Candidatus Limnocylindrales bacterium
CACGGTCGCTCATCGAGGGGATGGGTGGCCGCGTCTGGGCCAGGAAGCGGACCCAGGACAGCTCGTCAGCGGGCTCTGAGTTCGGATTCTGGCTGCCGGCGGCCGTTGACCTAGGGGTTGACTAGGCACGCCACAGAGCTGCCGCTCGACGCGGTCGTTGTGTTGACGATGCCGTCGTATGGTGGCGCGGCTCGGGTGCGCGACCAGTTCAGCCGGCGAGCGGAACGACCCTGCCATCGGCATCGAGGGTAGCCTGGCGCCGCCGGAGCGCCTTGAGCTCCGCGCCGGGGACCTGGTCGCGAGCGTGGTAGCTCGAGCGCACGAGCGGCCCGGATTCGACGTGCTTGAAGCCCTTTTCGAGCGCCGCCGACTTCATCTCCGCGAACTCGTCGGGGTGGTAGTAGCGCTCAACAGCGAGATGGTTCAGCGAGGGCCGCAAGTACTGGCCGATCGTGAGGATGTCCGTGTCAACCTCGCGGAGCGCATCGAAGGCCTCGGTCATCTCGTCGCGCGTCTCGCCGAGGCCGACCATGAGCGAGCTCTTGGTGTGGACAGGGTTGCCGTATTCCTTGGCGTAGGACTTGGCCCGATCCAGGACGCTCAGCGTCCGATCCCAGCGAGCGCGCTTCCGAACCGGCTTCTGGAGCCGGCGAACGGTCTCGAGGTTATGGTTGAGGATGTCCGGCGCGGCGGCCATAACGTCGCGCAACGGCGCTTCCTCGCCGTTGAAGTCCGGGATCAGGACCTCCACGCCCATGCCGGGGATGCGGCTCCGAAGCTCGCGGATTGTGTTCGCGAAGACGTGCGCGCCGCCGTCGGGCAGGTCGTCGCGGGCGACGGACGTGACCACGACGTGCTCCAGGCCCAGCTCGGAGAGGGCCTCCGCGACGCGGCGCGGCTCGTCCTCGTCAAACCAGGTGGGCCGGCCGGTCTTCACGTTGCAGAAGCCGCAGGCGCGGGTGCAGGTGTCGCCAAGGATCATGATCGTGGCAGTGCGCTGATCCCAGCACTCGCCGATGTTCGGGCAGTGCGCCTCTTCGCAGACGGTGTTGAGGTTCAGGCCGCGGAGCAGGCGCTTCAGGTCGTGGTAGTTGTCGCCGGACGGCAACTTCGCGCGGATCCAGTCTGGATGCCGGCGAAGCGCCGCCGTGCCATCGACGGCCGAGCCGAACGCGCCGCCGCCCATTGCGATCGTGATCGGCTCGGCGGCCGCGTGGCCGTGGCCGCCCGCGCCGGGCGGTTCGAACATCGGCAGCTCTCGGTTCATCGGTGGGCTCGGCTGGCTCTGCGGTCCCGCGCCCGGCCTAGTAGATCGCCGTGTCCGGCCCGACGGACTCGAGCCAGGCCTTGATGTCGCGCAGCAGCGCGGCGCCGCCGGCCCCGTCGTTCGCGCGATGGTCCACGCCCAGGACCATGTTCATGATCGAGCGGATCCCGATCACATCGCCCTCGGGCGTCTCGACGACGACGGGCCGCTTCGTGATCCGGTCCATGGTCACGATCCCGACCTCCGGGACGTTGATGATCGGCATGACCATGTTCGTACCCAGCCAGCCGGTGTTGTCGACGGTGAACGTGCCGCCGCCGAAGTCGTCGATGCGGAACTTGTTCGCCCGCGCCCGCTCGGAGACTTCTGCGATCGCCTTGTTCAGCCCGTTGATCGACAGGTTGTCGACGTCTCGAATGACCGGCACGATCAGGCCACCCTCGACGGCAACCGCGATGCCGATGTTGATCCGGCGCTTGGCGAGGAGGCCCGCGTCCGTCCAGTGGGCGTTGAACGCTGGGTTGCGCTTGAGCGCCTCCGCCGACGCCTTCACGACGAATGGCACGAAGCTGAGCGAGAGCCCCTCCCGCGCCTGGTAGTCGCGCTTCTGCTTGTCGCGCAGCTTCACCAGGCTGGAGACGTCGACCTCCATCTGGACGTACGCGTGGGGCACCAGGAGTGCCCGCGTCATCTGCGCGGCGATGCCTTTCCGCATCTGGGTCATCGGGACGAGGACTTCGTCGGCACCTTCCGGGAAGGCGATCGTGGCGCTCGCCTGCGTGGCGGGCGCGGCGCCTCGAGGGGCAGGAGCGGCGCCTGCCGGCGCTGCGGACTGGGTCGCCGCTGGAGCGGGCACTCCCGCGGGAGTCGCGGCGGAACCAGCTGTTGGCGCCGCGGGCGCCGCGGCAGCGTCCTGTCGGCCGACCGGCGCGCCGGTGCGCTGACTCTCGACGTAGTCCGACACGTCTTCGCGAGTAATCCGGCCGCCGCCTCCAGTGCCGACGATCATCGCCGCCGTGAGGCCATGCTCGCGCAGGAGGCGTCGAACAGCGGGCGTCATTCGGGCGTCCGCGCTGCCCGGGAGGTCCACGGGGCCCCGCTCGTCGGAGCCGGCAGGCCCATGCGCCACGGGTGCGGTCGAGGCCATCGGGGAAGCCGCGGCTGGAGCAGCCGCGGCCAGGGCGGGTGCAGCCGGAGCCGCCGCGGGAGCGGGAGTCGCCGCTGCCGCCGTAGCGGCCGGAGTGGCCGCGGGAGTGGGAGCCGCCACTGCCACCTTCGCATCGGAACCGTTGATCGCGGCCGTCGCGGCTGCGGCGCCCGCTTCCTCGATGATCGCGATCTCGGCGTTGTTCGGGACCGTGGCCCCTTCCTCGACGAGAATCTCCTTCAGGATGCCCTCGTACGGGGACGGCACTTCGGCGTTGACCTTGTCCGTGATGACCTCGAGGAGCGGCTCGTACTTGGCGACGTGGTCGCCCGGCTTCTTGAGCCACTTGCCGATGGTGCCCTCGGCGACGCTCTCGCCGAGCTGGGGCATCGTCACCTTGGCCACT
>JBDSZH010000068.1:0-14234 GCA_039925225.1 Candidatus Limnocylindrales bacterium
CTTCCGCCCCCATGGCCAAACGAACTCGATACGGCAGCAAGTCGAGCGCCAAACCGGCCGCCAAGCGCGTGCCGGGTCCCGGCGCGAAACCAGCCATGCCCGGCTCGGGATTGGTCCGCGGCGCGACGAGCACTGGCGGCGTTGCCATTCCGCACACGCACGATCACGACCACGACGGTCACGACCACGGCGAGACGCCGCTCCGCAGCGGGGCGGCGCTTACAGAAGCCGAGGTCGCGCGCGCCGCTGAGCTCGAGGCCGAAGCGATGGCCACGGAACGTGCGGCGATCGCCGAATCACTGCGTCGACGTGCGCGCGGCCAGGCCAGCGACCTCGCCGCCGCAGGCGACATCAACGCGCCCCTGTCCGTGCGCATGTCGCACGAATATGACTACGTCTCCCGTGACGTGAAGCGCATCGCGCTGACCGCGAGCCTGATGGTCACGATTTTGGCGGTCCTTCACATCCTCGTGAACGTGCTCGGAGTCATCACGCTCTAAGCGAGTTGCTTCGGGCGCTGCTCGCGTTGCGCACCGAGCCTCTCACTGGCCGGGCACGTGATACAGCTCGAACGACCCTTCTTCCTCGAACGTGCCCTTCGCGAGGCTCCATTCCTTGGTGGCGAACAGCTCGCCGCCCTTGATCTTCCAGCTCGTATCGACCAAGCCGGTCCGCGTGACATCGCTCAGGTGCACCCCGAGGTAAGCGATGCTCCAGGCTGGATACGTCATCGGCAGGGGGCCGGCGTCAGGACACTTGAGAATCGCCGTCTCCGTCGAGTTGTCCGGCATGTAGGCGAGCGTGAAATCGCCGACCTGCGCGTCCGGATAGCCACCGTTGCTGTCCGGCTGGCCGGGGTCCACGTCCCAGAGCAACCCAAAGACGGCGAAAATCGAACCGCCGGGGGTGGTGGTCACCGAGCAATTTGGGACGGTCATCGAGAACGCCGTATTGATGTACTCCGCGTGCCCGCCCGTGAGCTCGGTACCCGGATTGAACTGCAACCGGATGGATGAAGTCACCGATGACGAGTACGTGAGCGCGCCCGTCGACTTCGCCGTCGACTTGAACTCGAGCCTGAAGGTGACGCATTTCGTCGTGAGGTCGCGCGCTTCGGCCATCGTGCCCTCGGTGTAGAAATGCCCCAGCTCCTGTTGCCGAGCCATCCCGAGATACAGCGGGAGCATGAGGAAGATCCGGTGATGCTCGACGCACGCCTCGAACTCTTCGATCACGCACAGCCGCGCAACCTTGTCGTATAGGCCCGGATACGTCGGACGATCGAGGATGCCAAGCAACTCGTTCTGGCGCTGCACGCCGAGCACCGTTTGCACGGCCAGCTTGCCCGCTTCGCAGCTGTCGCCCGCCGCGTCGACGCGAGGCTTCACCACCTGCTCGTAGTACGCATCCATGACCGCGGCGGTGTAGGCGATCGAATCCACTGTCGGCGGGCAGGTCTCACAGAGCAACTGGTGCTGGCGCTCGAATGCCATGGTTTCGCTGATGGCGTCCGAAAGCTGGCGCTCTGCGTACGCCCCCAGGAGCTCGCGATCCGTCGCGATGGACGCGTCGGTTACCCCGTTGCCACTGAAGTGCAGGATGTTCATCTTGATCTCGCTGGAGTCCATGACCGGCTGGGCCAGGATCACGTCTTTGCCATCCCGCAGGTACCCGAACATCACCTGTCGATCGACCGCAATCGGACTTGGCGGCGTGATTGTCAGCACGGCGTAGTTGTTCAACGACAACCCGTCGGGACCGAGCTGCACGGCGTACGTCCGTGTGCCACCGAACGGCAGGCCGTCGGCGCTCGCGACCGGCGTGAGGCTGATCGTGGTCTCGACAAGGAGGGCGTCCGCCGGAAACATGAGGCTGTAGATCGTTCCATCGGCTCCGATGGCGCTGAGGGTGCCGCCCTCCACGGGAATGACCTTTTCCGCCTTCGCGCCGGCGTCGAGGACCACCGAGACGTCAATTGGCCCGCCATGGACCGTCCGACCGGCAAGGGCGATGCCAGGTGATCCTGCATTTGTCGGCGGAGCAGTCGATGCGGCGGTGGGTGCGCCAATCCCGATGGCGCCGCTGCTCGCCGGCCCGGCGGTGCCGGCCGGTACGGGTCCGCCGCAGGCCGCCGCGACCATCGCCAACACGGTCGCGGACGCAAGGGCTGACATGAAGCGACGCCGACCGCGCATGGCGGACCTCCGTTCCGCAAGAACGAGGTGTCGGCGGGGCTCATTCGGCCCGCGAGGCAACCCGGTGCTCAGCTACCTTGCCCCACCAGTCAGACAGTCGAAAGTGCGGATGACCACACGTCTTGCTCATAGACTGCGCACATGCCGACTTCCCGGCCCAAGGCAGGCGGCGCCCGGCCCGAGGCCCTGTTCCAGCCCCCGCCGGAGCGTCAGCCGCTCGCTGCGCGCATGCGACCGCGCGCGCTGGAGGAGTTCGTCGGTCAAAGCCACCTCGTGGGCGAGCAGGGTCCGCTCCGGCGCTCCGTCACGCGCGGTCACCTTGCCTCGCTGCTGCTGTGGGGCCCGCCGGGCACCGGCAAGACGTCCCTGGCGCGCCTCCTCGCGGGCGCTGTCGGTGCCGACTTCACGACACTCTCGGCGGTCATGTCCGGCGTCGCCGAGGTTCGCGCCGGACTGGCCGCGGCCCAGGAGCTGCTCACGCTCAACGGAAAGCGCACCGTCCTGTTCATCGACGAGATCCATCGCGTCAACAAGGCCCAGCAGGATGCGCTGCTCCCCCACGTCGAGGACGGCACCGTCACGCTCATCGGCGCGACAACCGAGAACCCCTATTTCGAGGTCAACTCCGCGCTGCTGTCTCGGCTCCGGGTGTGGCGGCTGGAGCCGCTCACGGACGAGGACATCGGCGTGGTCGTCCGACGCGCGATCGAGGACCCGGAGCGCGGCCTCGCGGGCGAGCTCGGGCCGACCGGCGGCGTCGTCCTCGCCGCCGAGCCCTTCGCGCACCTCGTCTCGATCTCGGGCGGGGACGCGCGGGTGGCGCTGAACGTGCTCGAGGGCGCGGTCGCGCTCGGCGAGGACAACGAGGAACGCGACGACGCGGGCCGCGTCGCGCCAACGCTTGCGGACATCGAGTCGGCGGCCCAGCAGCGGATCCTCGCCTACGACCGAGCCGGCGACGGCCACTACGACACTGTCTCAGCGTTCATCAAGAGCCTGCGCGGCAACGACGCGGACGGTGCCCTGTACTGGCTGGCCGCGATGATCGCCGCCGGCGAGGACCCCAAGTTCATCGCCCGCCGCCTGATCATCAGCGCATCGGAGGACGTGGGCAACGCGGATCCGCGTGCGCTCTCGGTCGCGGTCGCCGCCGCCGACGCGCTCGAGTGGGTCGGCCTGCCCGAGGCGCAATACGCGCTCGCCCAGGCCACGACATACATCGCGACCGCCCCGAAATCGAACCGCTCAGGCGTCGGGTATTGGGCCGCGGCGGGCTACGTCGAGACGCGCGGCTCGCTGCCTGTGCCGCTCCACTTGCGCACCGCCGCGAACCCGCGCCTGAAGCATCACGGCATCGGCGTGGGCTATCGCTATCCGCACGACTACGAAGGCGCGGACGTGGACCAGCGCTACCTGCCGGACGAGCTCGATGGCCGGCACTACTACTTGCCGACGGACCAGGGTTACGAGTCGACCATCTCCGAGCGCATGGCGCGGCGTACCGCGGCCCGCATCGCCGCCCGTGAATCCGGACGGACGCCGAAGAACACGATTCCGGGCCCCGAGGCCAAGAGCGGCTCAGGCGCGGGCATCCTCAAGAAGCGCGAAGAGAGCCGGAAGAAGCTCGCCGAGACCGAGAAGCGCGACGCCGCCGATTAGGCGTAGGCCACGAGGTTCTCGAACAGCAGGTCCCAGAAGCGGGTGTCGTCAACGCCGACCGCGACATCCGCGTTGGGCGGGGCAGCATCGCTGCGACCCGAGCTCCGAGGGCGCATGTCGGGTCCGAGGCCACGTCCGTCGCACAGTGTCATGCCCGCCGTGAGCTTGCCCGAGAGCTCGACGGCGACATGCATCGGGACCGTCTCCAGGAGGGACGGGTCGAGCAGCGCCGCGATCACAAGCGGATCGTGCAGCGCGCCCCCGGGCAGGCCGGAGTAGCGACCCTCGCCCACGGCGTAGTGGTCGAGCATGTCGGCGGCCGCGGTCGCGGCGCGGCGGCCAGTGGCGCGGAGCTGCGCGCGCCGCTCGGGCGTCGCGATGCACTGCATGGTCACGTTCAGCCCAACCATCGTGATCGGCACGCCGCTCGTGAACACGATGTGCGCCGCCTCCGGGTCACACCAGATATTGAATTCGGCAGCTGGCGTGACGTTGCCCCACGTGAGGGACCCGCCCATCAGGCTGATCCGGCTGAGTCGCGACGCCAGCGTCGTGTCGCGGCGGAGCGCCGAAGCGATGTTCGTCAGCGGCCCTATGGCAACCACGTGCAGGCCGGCCACCTGCAGCGACAGGTCGATGATGACGTCCGTCGCGTGCGCGTCGACGAGCTGCATGATCGGCTCGGGGAGATCAGGCCCATCGAGGCCGCTCGCTCCATGCACCTCCGGCGCGTAGCTCGCCAGGCGCACGAGCGGCGCCGCGCAGCCCGCGGCGACGGGGATATGCGTCAACCCGCCAAGCTCCAGGACCTTGCGCGCATTCACCTGCGTCCGCGAAAGCGGGGCATTTCCATGCACGGCAGTGACCGCACGGACGTCGAGCGTCCGGCCTGCGAGCAGGATCGCGAGTGCATCGTCGTGACCTGGATCGCAGTCGATCACGATAGGCGACGTCGTTCGCATCTGGCAGCCTCCCTCGGGTGGTCGCCGACGCACTCACCTGGCCGCCGTTGCGAGCGGTCATCGTACGGTGCTGCCCGATCCGCTGCCGGCCGGCGCGCTAGCCGATGCGCCCAGGCTCAGACGGGTCCGTCCGGGTCCAGGGGCTCGCCACGCTGCGCTGCCAGCCACTTCGGGAGGTACAGCGCGGCGCCAAAGCCCACGAGCACCACGAACAGCACGATCACCAGCAGCACGGGCAACGAAATTCCGCCCTCATCGCCCGCAGGTACGGGCTCCGCGCTCGCAACCGGCGTCGGCGCGGCGCTTGCCGATGGCGCCGGCGTGACCTCCGCAGGGGCACTCTGCTCCGGGTCTTCCGAGACCTCGATCGTTGGCGTGGGCTCCTCCAACGTGGGCTCGGCCGTCGGCTCCGCCGTCGGCGTTGGCACGGGGGTGGGGACCGCGGTCGGGACTGGCGTCGGCGTCGGGACGGGTGGGATGGCCGTGACCGTCAGCGAGACGACGCGCGTAGGACTCGCGAGCGAGCCGTCGGACGCCTTGTAGGAGAAGGCATCGGGCCCCGTATAGCCGCCGGCCGGCGTGTAGCTGAACGAGCCATCCGAGGCAAGGACGACCACGCCATGCGCCGGATTGGTCACCTTGACCGCGTTGAGCGTGTCGCCATCGACGTCGTGATCGTTCAGGAGGACGCCGGGTACGCCGACGTTGAGCGTCCGGTCCTTCAGGACGATGAAGCTGTCGGCGGTCGCAGTGGGCGCGTCGTTCACGGAGTCGACCGTGATCGTGACCGTCGCCTCGCTGTCCGCGACCTGCTCGGCGCACGGTCCGACGTTAACGATGCGATACATGAACGACGTGGTCCCGTAGAAGTTCGCCGGTGGCGTGTAGCTGAACGAACCGTCTGTGTTCATCGTCACGCTGCCGCTGAGGCCGGTCGTATCCGTGCCGATCACGCAAGTGTCAAGGCCGGGGTTGTCGTTTGCTAGCACGCCCGGGGCAGCGACGTCGAGCACCTCGTCCTCAACGGCGGCATATGCGTCGTCGACGGCCTCCGGCGGAGGCGGTGGGCTTGGGGGCACGCCAGCGAGCACCAGGTTGGCCGGCCCGAACACGACCGCGAACACCATGGCGATGGCCACACCGCGCGGACCGATGAGCCCCACCACGTGCGCCACCCCCTGGTCGATCGGCCTACGGCCTTCGGTCCGGCAGCATATCCACGGATCCCGGGCGGCGTCGACATGACGAATGGTCAGATCGCCGCCCGCGACCTCACGCGGCCAACATCCGCAACCACACTCCCACCGCGGGCGTACCCGGCGCCTTCGTGCGACCATCCACCGGTCGCCCAAGCACCCCGGAGGCCGTCCCGTTGACTCGCTCAGAGCCGAACCTGCGCATCCCCGGTCCAACCTCGCTGCCGCCGAGCGTGCGCGACGCCGGCGGTCGCCAGATGATCAACCATCGCGGTCCGGAGTTCAAAGAGCTGCTCGGGCGCCTGCAGACCGGCATGAAACCGTACTTCGGGACCACGAGCGACATCGCGATCCTGTCCTGCGCGGGAACCGGCGGCCTCGAAGCCGCGATCGTCAACACCCTTTCGCCGGGCGATCGCGTCCTGGCGGTGTCGATCGGGGCGTTCGGTGACCGCTTCGCGAAGATCGCCGAGGCGTACGGCGCAACCGTCGATCGGGTGTCCGCGGAGTGGGGCTGGGCGGCCGCGCCGGACGAGGTGCGGGAGCGGCTCGGCAGCGGCGACTACAAGGCCGTCCTGCTCACACATAACGAGACGTCCACCGGGGTCATGAACCCGATCCCGGAGCTCGCCGCCGCAATCCATGCCGCCGCGCCGGACGCGCTGATCCTTGTCGACACCGTGTCGTCGCTCGGCGCCGTGCCGTTCGACATGGACGGCTGGGGCATCGACGTCGTCGCGACCGCCTCGCAGAAGGCGTGGATGGCCGCGCCCGGCCTGGCAATGGTCGCGGCGTCGGCGCGCGGCTGGGCAGCGATGGAGACCGCAACGATGCCGCGGTTCTACCTGGACCTGCGCCGGCATCGCGACGCGATGGTCGATGGCGAGACGCCCTGGACCCCCGCGATCGCGGTCGCCTTCCAGGTCGACGAGGGCCTGCGGCTGATGAACGAGGAAGGCCAGGCGGGCGTCTTCGCGCGCCACGTCGCCTGTGCCGCGGCCTCCCGGGCAGGAATCCAGGCGCTCGGCTTCGAGTTGTTCGCGGACGCAGCCCATCGATCGACGACAGTCACCGCCGCGCACATTCCCGAGGGTCTCGACTGGAGGGGCTTCAACGGGGACCTCAAGCGCGAGGGCCTCGTCGTGGCCGGCGGACAGGCGCGGCTCGCGGGCAAGGTGTTTCGACTTGGGCACCTCGGCTCCGTGACCGTTGACGAGATCGTGGACGCGATCCAGACGCTCGAAACGGTCTCGATAAAGTGGGGCCGCGAAGTCGAGGCCGGCGCGGCCGGACTCGCGGCGAGGCGAGCGGCGGCGGAGGCCGCGCTGCAGCCCGCTTGACCGACGCGCCCGGGGTCACGATGCGGATCCTCGTCGCCGAGACGATTGCCCCAGAAGGGATCGCGGCACTGCGCGAGCGGCATGAAGTCGACGTCCGTACCGGTCTCGCGGCGCCGGATCTTCGCGCCATCGTCGGTGACTACGACGCGCTCGTCGTTCGGAGCCAGGTCGCCGTGGACGCGGACCTGATCGCGGCCGGCCCGCGCCTCCAGGTCATCGGCAGAGCGGGCGTCGGCGTGGATAACGTCGACCTCGAGGCGGCCACGCGCGCCGGGATCACCGTGGTCAACGCGCCCACGGGCAACACGATTGCCGCCGCGGAGCACACGATCGCGTTGCTGCTCGCACTTGCCCGCCGAGTCCCCGAGGCCGATGCGTCGCTGCGTCGCGGCGAGTGGAAACGCGGCCCGCTCCAGGGCGTCCAGCTGCGCGGGCGGACGCTGGGCATCGTCGGCCTCGGCAAGATCGGGATGGCCGTCGCGGAGCGAGCGCGCGGGCTCGGCATGACGCTCCTCGGGAGCGACCCGTACGTGACTTCGGAACAGGCAGCGCTGCGCGGTGTGGAGCTCGTGACCTTCGAGGCGCTCCTGGAGCGGTCGGATGCGGTGACGGTCCACGTTCCGCTCACGCGCTCCACCACCGCGCTCCTCGACGGGAAGACGATTGCGCGCATGAAGCCGGGCGCGTTCGTGCTCAACGTCGCGCGTGGCGGAATCGTCGACGAAGCGGCGCTGGCGACGGCACTGCGCGAGGGCCGGCTCGGCGGCGCGGCGATCGACGTGTTCGAGGTGGAGCCACCGACGGATTCGCCGCTCCTCGACGCGCCAAACACGGTGCTCACACCGCATCTGGGAGCGTCCACCGCCGAGGCGCAGGTCGCCGTTTCGGAGGAGATCGCCGAGCAGGTGCTCGACGTGCTCGAGGGCCGGCCCGCCCGCTACGCGGTCAACGCTCCCCTTCTCTCCGCTGAGGCGGAGCAGACGATCGGGCCGTACCTGCCGCTGGCCGAGACGCTCGGGCGGTTCCTCGCCCAGTTCGCCCGCTCCGGCGTCGGGACGTTCACGGTGGAGCTCGCAGGTGATCTCGCCGGCACGGAATCTGCGCCGCTCACGGCGGCGGCACTTCGCGGGCTGCTCGAGACCGGCACAACGGAGCGCGTGAACCTCGTGAATGCCGCATTGCTGGCCAAGGCGCGAGGCATCGCGGTCGTGGAGCGCAAGACGACGGATGCGGGCGGGTTCCCGGCAGCGATCACGGTCTCCGGCACCGTGCGCGGCGGGCACGTGACGGTCGGCGGGACGCTCGCCGGCGGGGAGATGCGCCTCGTCCGGCTGAACGACTACCGGCTGGACATGGCGGCCGAGGAGATCATGCTGATCACCCGCCACCGCGATCGGCCAGGCACGATCGGGCGGATCGGGCAGCTGCTCGGCGCGGCGGACGTGAACATCAGCGCGATGCACCTCGCACGCTCCGCGCCGCGCGCCGACGCGCTGATGATCCTGTCCGTGGACGACAACGTGCCGCCGGACCTGGAGGCGGCGATTCGCGCCGACGAGGGCGTGCACGACCTGTGGACGATCCGGCTCGGGGCGCCGAGATGAGCACGCCGCGGTGAGCGATGCGCCGTCGCTGATCCCCGCCGGCCTCGACGCGGTCCTCGCGTTTGTCCGCCATGGCGAATCGGAGTGGGTCGCGAAAGGGTTGTTCCAGGGCCAGGGCGACTCGCCCCTGACGGAGCTGGGACGCCGCCAGGCGCTCTTGACAGCGCGCAGGATCGCGCGCCGCGCTCGCCGTCCGATCCTGCCCCTGCCCGCGGCCGCCCCGCACGCGATCGTCCATTCCCCGCTGGCTCGTGCCGCCGAGACCGCGACGTTGATCGGTCGCGCGGTCAGCTCCGGGCGCGGCGACGATGCCATCGGGGCGCCCGTGCCGCTGCATCCTGATCCCGGCCTCCTCGAGATCGGGCAGGGCGAGTGGGAAGGCGTCCCGGGAGCGGAGGTCGCCGAGCGCTGGGGTCCGATCCTGGAAGCGTGGCGCCACGATCCACTGAGCGCGTGGGCGCCCGGCGGCGAGTCGATCGCCGAGGTGGACGTGCGCGCCCGCGGGGCGCTGCGGAGCATGCTCGCGGACCTTGCGACCGTCGGTCCGACGGGGCGAGGGGCCCGCTCGCAGGTGCTCGGCTATGCGGACCTGCCGGCCGACGACCCGTGGGCGATCGTCGTCGGTCACGACGGCGTATTCAAGGTCGCGATGCTGGCGCTCCTCGACCTCCCGCTCGCCCGGTTCTGGACAATGCCCTTTGCCCTGTGCGGCATCAGCGTGGTCGAGATCCGCAACGGCCGGCCGCGCCTGCGTCTCCACAACGCGACGGACCACCTCGCGGACTTGCAGACGGTCGACGCGCAGCAACGGGACGAGTCGCGCCGCAAGTCCGGCGCGCTCTAGCCTCTAGACCGAGGGGCGCACCTAGCGACGCTTCGGGCGGCGCCGGAACCCTCGTCGGAGGACGACGCCCAGCAGCGCGAAGCGGAGGCGCTGGTACGCGATCGCGATGTTCCGCAACCGGTCGCTGCCGAGATCGCGCTTGCCGTACGCCACCTCGACCTTCGCACGGGCGATCGTCGTCAGCTCGACACGGGCCGCGGGTACGGCGTCGCCCAGGGCGCCCGCGTACTCGTAGACCGTCTGCGACGACTTGGGCCCGAGTCCGAAGCGCTCGGCGAGCCTCGCCAGCGAGCCCCAGGCCTGATCGGGGTGCATCGGCTTGCGCGGCGTTCGGCGGACGGCCGCGAACGCGAGCGCGGCGATGCCGACCATCAGGATGATCGCGATCGCGATGAACGGCCCGATGCCCGAGCTCGGCGTCGTCGTCCCTGAACCAACCGGGGCGCTCGCGCCGGGTGGACCGGTGGGGGTCCTGAACGTGGGTGACAGGCCGCTCGGCTTCGGGGTTGCCGGCAGCGGCGAGCCGCTCGGGATCGCCTGGGGCCGCCCGACCCCGCCGCCGGTCGGGTCGAACTCGATCCAGCCGATCCCCGGGAAGTAGACCTCCACCCAGTAGTGCGACTGCGCTGCGCTGACGACCTCGAGCCCATTCGACCGAGGCGCGCCGGGCAGGAAACCGTAGACCGCACGCGCCGGTACCCCAGACTTCCTGAGCAGCACCGTCATCGTGCTGGCGTAGTAGTCGCAGTACCCGACCTTCATCCGCGCGAAGCACTCCACCGTGGACACGCCGTCGCACTGCGCCCGGACCTCGGCACGCACGTCGTCCTTGTACTGGAAGTGGGCCGAATTGCGGAGGTAGGCCTCGATCGTCCTCGCGAGGTCGTACGAGTTGGCAGGATCCGCGTACGACGGAACGACGATTTCCGTGCGGATGGCCGCGAGGAGCGCCGTCGATGCGTCGCCCATGGCGCCATCGGGCAAGGCCGTATAGATGTCCTTGACCTCGGCGGGGTAGGCCGTCCCGGCGGCACGAAGCATCGGCTCGGTGATCCCGCCCGGCTCCGCTTCGAACACGGGGACCAGGGCCGTCACCGTGTAGGTGGTCAGCGGATCGGCTGCCTCGACGGTCGTGAACCAGCCATTCGCGCCGAGGACGAAGGCGTTGGTCGGCCGATCTACCGACGCGATCGTGTTCGGGCCCAGGATCGTCTGCCCGACGAAAGCGTCGTGAGTGATCCGGACCGTGATCTCGCGCCGGCCGGCCGGGCGCGGGATGTCGCCGAGGGCGTCCCCGCCGAGCACGAGCGCATTCGCGGCCGTTGACTCGGTACGGGTCGGGCCCCATCTCCAGCCGAACCGCGTGTACTCGGCGTACGCGCCGCCGCGCCACTTGAACTGCTGGATTTCGGTCGGCGTGAACTGCGCGCGGAACACGACGTTGTTGCTCGGCAGCCACTGGCCGAAGGTGACGGCGTCGTTGCCGAAGGTGACGATGCCCAGGCCGCGGAAGTCACCGCCCGGTGGCGCGAAGCGCTGGAGCCATTGGGTGAGGCCCTGGAGGTGCTTCGGCAGGTCCTGCCAGGCGCCTTGGAGTGGCGCTGAAGAGGCCGTCGCCGTCAGCAGGATCGCGCCGAGCACCGCCGCGGTGACGAACGTCGCGCCGCCACTCAGGTACAGGTCGCTGACGGCATTCGGATCGCCGATCTTCCGCCGTGCCCAGGTCACTTCCTCCTCGTACACATGGGTACGGATGAGGAGGAGGAGAGCAGCAGCGCTGAAGGCAATCAGGAGCGGCAGCTGCGGTTCATCGTGGTTCGTGAAGGTCATGTTGGCGAGCATCACGAGGCCCAGGACCACCACGGCGTCGAGCGGCCGGCGATGCCCGAACACCGTGAACCCGGCAAGCATGCCCGCGCCCCACACCAGCACGCCGAAGACGAGGTGGTAGTGCGCGATCTCGGTCGTCGTCGATCGGCCCTCGACGACGAGGTCCGTCCACACCTTGCGCGCGACGTCGGTCATCGTGACGAGCCGTTCGGCCAGGCTGTGCGGATCCCAGCCGATCTCGTGGCCCTGAGCCTGCGCCATGATCACGCCGCCGACGATCAGGGGCAGGAGCAGCCCGGCGAACAGCGCGCCGACAACATGGGTGCGCCAGCGGCCCCAGCCGACCTTCGCGCCACCGACCCCGAAGGCGAGCCCGACGAGGCCGACCCAGGGCAGGAAGCCCGCGTCACCCTCCGTGCCCGTCCACCCGGCCTCGAGCAGCGAGCCCGCGACGAGGGCGACCATGGCGGCAGTGGCGAACAGGCTCAGCCAGCCCTCGACGGGTCGGAACGGCATGATCCGAATGAGCTCGCCGATCGAGCGCCCGGACGAGGTGGCGGCGGGCGCGGCCTGGGCGGTCATGACGCGAGGGCCTTCGCGAGCGGGGTCGTTGGGCCGACCGGGTAGACCGGGATGTCGTATTCGGCGAGCGCATGACGGAGCCCGCGCCACTGCTTGGCCGCCGGCGTCGCATCGGCCGTGCCTGCGGAGCCGCCAGCGTCGGGAGCCGGCGCACCGGCGAGGTCTGCTGCGCGCTCCTCCTCGTGGCGCTCGAACGCGGGCACGTCCATCGCGACGACGACGCAGGCGACGCCGCGCGAGCGAAGCGTCGCCAGCGGCTTGACCCAGTCCCGGTTCAGCGAGGCCGTGATCACGATCGCGGTCATGCCGCGTCGGATGCGCGGCACGCTGCCGGTGAGCGCCTCCGCGAACGGGGTCGCGCCGTCGCCCTCCACGGCCGCGAGGAGCTGCATGACCTTGAGGTGCTGTCGCCCGCCGCGATCCGGCTGGAGCTGGGCCAGTCGGTGGGCATTGATCGTCAGTCCCACGGCTCGATTCTCGACGAGGGCCTTGTCGGCGACGGCGGCGGCGCAGCGGACGGCGACCTCGACGGTCGAGTCGTCGCCCGTGCCGCGCTGGGTCGCCCGCTCCAGATCGAGCAGGACCCACGCATCGGCCGTCTGTTCCAGGTCGAACTCCTTGACCTGGATATCTCCGTGGCGAGCCGTCGACTTCCAGTGGATCCGGTTGAACGCGTCGCCGGGCGCCCACGGGCGTACGGTGGTAGCGAGGGGTGTCGCCTGGAGCGTCCGCTCGCGCATCGCGTGGCTGCCGTCCAGGTTCGACGCGGGCAGGCGCCATAGCGGGACCGGCTCGAGGCGCGGATAGACAGTCACGTTGATCCCCGAACCCACCGACGCCGAGGATTCGAAGAACCCGAATGGGTCACCCGTCCGGATCTGGAGCGGCTCGATGCGGAAGTGGCCACGCCGGGTCAGCGGCGTGCGGATGAGCCACGACCGCTCGATCTTCCCGCCAAGCGCGATGGCTCGTCCGGGGAGTCCCGCGGGGAGCGACGTCGGGTTGTGGACCTCCAACCACGGCTTCGGGATGCGGCTGGTGTTCCGGAGCGTGTACGTCACCCGGATTCGATCGCCAACGTGGCCGGACAGCTGGTTGACTGCGTAGCCGGCCTCCAGGTCGGCGAGCCCGAGGCGGGTCAGGACGTACGAGCCGCCGATGACAAGCACGCCGAGATAGACCAGGTAGAAGAGGAACGGCTCGCCCGTCGAGAACGCCGAGATCACGAGGATCGCGGCGAGGATCAGCAGCTGAAGGCGTCGGAACATCAGCCTCGACCGCGAGAAGCAGAAGCGCGATTCGTCATCACATTCTCCGAGGTCCGAGGCGATGCCACGCGAGCCATCGGCCCGAGGATTCGCTGCCTTCAGCCCTGGCCGGCGCGCGCCCGGAGGCCGGGCTTGGTCGGGGTCAGACCGGCGATCGCGCCTTCCTTGACCGCACCGACGGGCGTCGATTCGAGCAGCTCCCGGATCACCTGGGCGGGCTGCACATCGTGGATGGACGAGCTGGTCTTGATGATCAGCCTATGTGCCAGCGCGGATTCCGCGAGAGCCTTGACGTCATCGGGGATCACGTAGTCCCTGCCGAGGAGCCCGGCGAGCGCCTGGCCGGCACGATACAGCGCGATCGAGCCGCGCGGAGAGGCCCCGAGGTAGATGTCGCCGTGGTCGCGCGTCCCGTTGACCAGGCGGACGATGTACTCGGAGACGGTCGGGTCCACGTAGATGTCGCGGACCGCGCGCTGCATCTCCTGCAGCTCCTCGAGCGAGCACACGACCTCGAGGTCATCGATCGGGTGCGTCCGCTTCTGCTCGTCGAGGATCCGGACCTCCTCGACGGGCCGCGGGTAGCCGAGCTTGATCCTGAGCATGAACCGGTCCAGCTGGGCCTCGGGCAGCGCGAACGTGCCCTCGTACTCGATCGGGTTCTGGGTCGCGATGACGAGGAACGGGTCCGGCATCATGTACGTCGTCCCGTCGACCGTGGCCTGGCGCTCCTCCATGCACTCGAGGAGCGAGG
>JBDSZH010000069.1:0-6894 GCA_039925225.1 Candidatus Limnocylindrales bacterium
GTTCCGAACCGTCACCCGGGCTGGCGCCCCGAGTCGCGTCGAGCGTCGAGCTCATCCTGAAGGATGATCGCCGCGGCCTCACGATCCACGCGCTCACGATAGCGGTCCCGCTGCGTTCGCGACGGCGGCCCGCCGGAGCGGCCGCGGGGCATCGGGCCGAGGCGATCCTCCGCGAGGTGGCTGGATAGACGTTCGTCGCGCAGGGTCACGGGCAGCCCGAGCCGCTCCGCAACAGCGCTCGCCCACGTGGCGGCTGCTGTGGCCATGCGGCCCTCGCCACCGCTCGCGTCGAGCGGGAGCCCGACCACCAACTCCACGATCCGCTGCTGGGCGACGACCCGCGCCAGCGTTGCGGCATCTTCGGAGGGCGCCAGCGACCGCGCGCGGTTGACCGTCGCGAGCGGGCGCGCAGACAGGCCCCCGCGCTCCGCAATCGCGAGCCCGATCCGTCGCTCCCCGAGATCGATCCCGAGGAGGTTGCCGTGCGCTTCCCGATCCTCGCCGCCGGTCACGGCGACGCCGACGGCTGTGGCTCGCCGAGGCTGAAGTTGATCTTGTCGTCGCGGGTCGGGATCTTGGTGACCCAGTCCGGGGTGAGCTCCACCTCGACGTCGCCGAACTCCTGGAGGCGAGCGCGCGCCTCCGCCAGCACGAGGCCCTTGATCGAGGCGCGCAGTGCCGCCTGGTCCACGTCGCGGACCTGCGTGCCCCCGATCGAAACGGGATAGCTGATGAGCTCCCCGAGGACCGACGGCTCGCCAATGATCGGGGTCGCGCCCGGCTGGAGCGTGAAGCCGGGCTGGACGCGGCTGGCGAGGCGTGATTCGGCGATCCCGAGGATCGGAGCCGGGTCGACGCCCAGCGCGGTGCCTTCGGCGGTAGCAGAGAGGTCGAACTGCGTTGCCTCCGTCCCGATGAGGGTGGTCGGGTCCACGGCGTATTCGGGCTCGCCGGCGACGGCGGTCTGGGCAAACATCTGGAGGCCCAGCGGCACCCCGGTCCCGGCGGCAAGCTGCTCGCCCAGCTGCGTCGCGAGCGCGGCATCGATGGCGGCCTGTGCGGTCTCAACGTCCTGAGCGCTCACCTCGGTCGCCTCTCGCTCCTCGCCACCCGTGGTCGCCTGCTCGTTGGTGACCTGGAGCAGCCGCTTGTTCTCGCTCTTCGGGAGGACGGTGATCGTGTTATTGCCGACGTTGCCGGAGGGCCCGGGCTCCACCGCCTCGATGCCGACCGTGCTGGTCGAGGGCACGATCGTGAACGGGAACTTGATCGTCGCGTTGGGCAGCGTGACAGTCGCGAGCGTCGCGAACGCCACACCCGACCGCGTCTTGACGATCGAACCGGCCGGGATCTCGTTCGCCCGCCCGGTGTCGAAGTTCGAGAACGTCACATTGCCCGTCGCCTTCGTCTCGACGATCTTCACGCCGGTCGCCGTGAACGTGCTTGTCGCCTGGAGCGAGAAGGTGACCTGCCGTGCCGGCACCACGAGCGACTCCGCATCGGCAACGGTGACGTCCGTGCGCGCCTCGACGGTGAACTGGAGCGGGCCGATGAACTGCGATCGCGGGTGGAGCACGATCGTCGCTGTGGGCAGCACCTCGACGGCGAGGAACCCGCCGAGGAGCACGACCATCACCGCAGCCACACCGAGCGCGACAGCGACACGGGGCCGCATCGGTGGCCGCGGTGGCCCGACAATCGGAACCCGCGGCGAACTTCTGCGCGGCAGGGCGATGACGCGGGTCTGGGTGTCTTCGTCGATGTCCGGCTCGGCAGAACCGGCGCCGGCAGCGGAGGCGCCTGCTGCGCCGGGGATCGTTCCGTCGCCAAAGGTTGCGGCTGCGCCCTTGCCCGGGCTACCTCCACCGGCCGGCGTTGTCGGGACGCGACCTTCGAACGCGGCGACGGACGGGTGGACCGGCAATCCGGCTGCCAGCGCGAGCGCCCGTGCCGACGCGTCGGCGCAGATGATCTCGATCTGCTTGCCCCGCTCCGTCGCCTCGCGGGCCAGGAGCCGGAAGTTGATCCGGGAGGTCGCGAGGCGCGAGCCGAAGGGCAGCACGAGGGCAACTCGATCGGCGCCCGCGCCGCGGATGCGCGCCGCCGCCGACGTGATCTCGTCGTCGACGTCCAGGTAGATCAGGGAAAGTGGCGTCGGGTCGGGCGGCGTGGCCTCCGGCGGGGTGGCGCCCGGCTTCGGCCTGCCTCTGGTCTTGGCGGTCTCGTCGGCCATCAGAACTTCATGGCCTTGATGACGCGCCGCAGCGACGCATCCAGCGGGTTCTGCGACGATCCGAGCTCGATCGCCTGGTACGCGAGGCCCATCGGCGTCACGTCCTGCTGGTCCTCGAGGAGGCGCGTCTCGTCGCGCACGGTCTCGATATGCTCGGGAGCGAGAATCGTCACTTCCGGCGGGCGCGCGAATGGCAGCTGCGCCGCGAACGACGGGTCGGCGAGAGCGTTGCGGATCTCCGGCAGGCGCGAGCCGCCACCGCACAGGTAGATCCGGCCCGGCAGCAGGTCCCCGGCGGCAAGCTCCTCCATGACCAGCTCCACGCCCGCAGCCCACACTGCCACGTCGTCGTTCACGATCTCGCGGACGGCCGCCTCCCGATCGCCGGCGATGCCGCGCGCGTAGTCCACCTTCAGCGCTTCGGCGCGCGGGAACGGGAGCTCCAGACGGTCCGCGATCGACTTTGTGAAGGCCCGTCCGCCGAGCGCAAACATGCGCGTGCCCTCGATGCCGCCCTGGCGGACGAGCGCCACGTCCGTGGTGCCGCCGCCGACGTCCACGAAGAGCGCGCCGCCCTGGCGGACCTGCTCGCTGTCGAGCACGCGCGCGACTGCGTACGGCTCGGCCACGACCGCGATCAGCTCCATGTTCAGCTTCGCGGCCACGGTTTGGAGGGCGCCGAGGTGGACCAGCGGCGCGAAGGCGTCGAAGATCGCGAGCCGCACGTTGCGGCCCTGGAACCCGATCGGGTTCGTCACCGCGTAGCCATCAATCCACGCCCCAACCACCGCGGCGTGCACCAGTCGAACGTCGACGCTCTGGAGCCCCGTCTCCCAGGTCACGGATCGCTCCGCTTCGCGCATCGCCTGCCGCTGCACGCCCTCGATGAGCTTGCCGAGCTCCGCCTCGGTGATCGGCACGTCAGCCTTGACGCGCTGCTGGTCGTGGAACGTGGTGAAGCCCTTGACGAGCTCGCCGGCGATGCCGATCACGACCTGCTCCGGCCGGAATCCGGCCATCTCCTCGGCTTCCTGGAGCGCGACGGCGCAGTTGTCGACGACCGCCGAGATGTCCGCGACGGTGCCGGATTGCATGTGTGCGAGCCCCTGCCGCTTCCGCCCCACGCCACGGACCACGCCCTTGCCCCCCTCGATCTCGAACACGAGCGCCTTCGCGAACTCCGTCCCGACGTCGAGCGCCGTGCACGCGGTCAGTGCATCGGGCGCGGATTCCCGGGTCCAAAGGCGCCGCAGCCCCGTCACGCGAACGCGGCTGCGGCGGTCGCTCGCCCGTTTCGGGGAGGCGGGACCGAAATCATGCCCGGGTGTTCCACGTCGGGTTGACCCTGCTTCGAATCGCCTCGAGCGCGGCGGCAATGCCTTCGCGCTTCGTGCCGCGGCCCTGGGCCATCTCTGGTCGGCCGCCGCCCTTGCCGTCGATCTTTGCAACGGCGACCTTCACAAGTTCGCCGGCCGACACGCCCTTGGCGACCGCCGTCTCATCCGCGGTCACGAAGACCTGTGGCTCTTCACCATCGAGCGCGAGCGCGATCACGTTCGCCCCGAGGGCGGAGCGGATCTCCTTGGCGTAGCTCTTCATCGCGTCCGTCGACTCGAACGGGGCAGCCAGCGCGAGGAGCGAGATGCCATCGAACGTTTCCATCTTGTCGCGCAGGTCGGCCGGCTTCGGCAGCCCCGATGCTCCCCCACCCTCCTTGAGCTTTCGGCGCGCCTCGCGCAGCTCGCCCTGGAGCGCGGCGATGCGATCCGGGAGGGCTTCGATGGACGTCGCGCCTGCGGTCTCAGCGGCGCGGTCCAACAAGTCCGTGCGGGCACGGAGGTGCGCGTCGGCACTCCGACCCGTGAGGGCCTCGATGCGCCGCACGCCAGAACCGATGCTCCGTTCGCCCGTGATCACGAAGCTCCCGATCTGGCCGGACGCGCGGCAATGCGTGCCGCCGCATAGCTCGAAGCTGTAGTCCTGCACGCGGATGGTCCGGACCGTCTCACCGTACTTCTCGTCGAAGAACGCGTCGGCGCCACGCTTGATGGCGGTCGCCATCGGCAGCAGCTCGACCGTCACCGGTCGATCGTCACGAACGATCCTCCGAACCTCGTCCTCGATGGCGCGCTTCTCGTCGTCGGTCAGCGCCCGGTCGAATGGGAAGTCGAAGCGGAGGTACTCGGGCGCGACCAGCGAGCCCGCCTGCTTCGCCCGGTCGCCCACGACGTTCCGAAGCGCCCGATGCAGGAGGTGCGTACCGGTGTGGTTGCGCATGGTGTCGGCACGACGCTCGGGATCGACCTCAGCCGTCACGGTGTCGCCGACCCGGACGCGCCCGCGCAGCGTGCCGCGATGAACGATGAGGCCGCCGGCCTGCGTGCCCGCCACGCGCGCCGTGTCGGCCACCTCGAAGAAGACGTCCCCGCCGTCGCCGCCGAGTCGCAGAACGCCGCGATCGCCGATCTGGCCGCCGCCCTCGGGATAGAAGGGCGTCCGGTCGAGCACGATCTCCGCGGCGGCGCCCGCCTCCGTGCGGAGCTCCTCGTCGCCCTTCGCCTCGAGATCCTTGTACTCGATCCCATCGCGCAGGATCCCGACAACCTTCGCCTCGGCGGTGGTCGCCTCGTAGCCGAGGAACGCGGTGTCGCCGGAGCGGCCGCGGATCGACTCGTACAGCGCGCCCGCGGTCGCCTGGTGGGCAAGATCCGCCTTCTTGTTGGAGCGGCTGCGCTCGCGCTGCTCGGCGAGGGCCGCATCGAACCCGGGCCGATCTACGGCGACGCCATATTCGGCCGCGAGCTCGACGGTGAGGTCCACCGGGAACCCGAACGTGTCGTGGAGCTTGAAGGCCACCGTGCCGGGCAGGACCGGCGCGTCCGGAGGCAGGTCGTCGGCCTTGAGCCCGACCTGTCGATCGTTCGAGGTGAGCGGGATGAGCGCTTCCTCGAGCAGGTCCGTGCCCGCGTCCAGCGTTCGGGCGAACTGCGCCTCCTCGCGCGCGATCGCGCCGAGGATCGACGCCTCGTTCTCACGCAGGTGCGCGTAGAAGTCGCCCATCGTCGCGATGACGACCTTCGCCGCCTCCGCGAGGAACGGCTCCTTCCGCCCGAGGAGGCGGCCGTGCCGAACCGCGCGCCGGACGATCCGGCGGCAGACGTAGCCGCGCCCCTCGTTCGACGGCAGCACGCCGTCGGCCATGAGGAACGTGATCGCGCGGGAGTGGTCGGCGATGACCTGGTAGCTGAACCGCTCCGCCTCGAACGCATCCGGGTCGTGGCCGAACAGGTCGCGCATCCGTTGGTGGATCGCGGCGAAGAGATCCGTGTCGTAGTTGGAGCCCACCTGCTGCACGACGCTGGTGAGCCGCTCGAGACCCATGCCGGTGTCGATGCCCGGAGCCGGCAGGGGCGTCAGCGACCGGTCCGGCGCTAGCTCGAACTCCATGAACACGAGGTTCCAGATCTCCAACCAGCGCGGGCAGTTCTCCGAGTGGTCGGGGACGCAGAAATCGCCCTCGCTGTACGCCGCTCCCCGGTCGTAGTGGATCTCGGAGCATGGCCCGCACGGTCCGGTGTCGGCCATTCGCCACCAGTTGGCCTCGTCGCCGTTCGGGAAGTCGCCCCAGCGCACGAGACGCTCCGGCGGCAGCCCGATCTCGTCCTTCCAGACGGCGTGCGCGTAATCGTCGGTCGTGTAGACGGTGGCGGCGAGGCGCTCGCCGGGGATGCCGAGGTCCTTCGTGAGGAAGTCCCACGCCCAGTGGATGGCGTCGCGCTTGAAGTAGTCGCCGAAGCTCCAGTTGCCGAGCATCTCGAAGAAGGTGTGGTGCCGCGTGGATCGGCCGACCTCCTCGAAGTCGTTGTGCTTGCCCGCGACGCGCAGGCAACGCTGGAAGTTGACCGCGCGGGAGTAGCTGCGCTTCTCCGCGCCGGTCAGGGCGTCCTTGAAGGGCACCATCCCGGAGTTGACGAAGAGCAGCGTGTTGTCGCCCGCCGGCACGAGGCTGGAGCTGGGCACCGTCGTGTGGCCGCGCTCTCCGAAGTACTCGAGGAACCGGGCGCGAACCTCAGCGGCGGACCGCCACACGATCCGCGGATCGTGCTCGGGAACGAGATTTGGCATCGCTCGAATGGTAGCGGAGGGACCCGCGGGCTCAGCGGCGGAGGCGGCTCCACAGCGTCGATCCGGCGATTGCCGAGCCAACGAGCGCCCCGAGGGCGAGCCCGCGGTGGAAGCTCACGGCGGTGAAGATACGCGCGATTTGATCGATCACGATGCGGGTGCCTCCGTTTCGGGTTCGATCGTCGAGTTCGAAGCGGGCGGGTTCGTCCGTTGCAGCGTGGTCGAGACAGGCATTTCGCGCGCCGGTGCCTTCCGTTCGGGCACCAGGATTGCCAGGATCGCGACGAGCCCGATCGCGAGCCAGGCGACCACGGACGCGGAGAGCAGGTGGAAGTCCCCGATTCGCAGGGGATCGATCGACATCCGCGCACCGACGGTGTCGCCGGCCCAGGCACCCAGCACCGCCGCGACGAGCAGCATCGGCAGGCGCGCGCCCGCACGCCCTCGAATGAACACGTACGCCGAGACGTGGAACAGCCCGACGATGATGGCCAGGATCGGCGCGGGACCGATCATCCCGTCAGGCCACGTCCCGC
>JBDSZH010000070.1:0-15861 GCA_039925225.1 Candidatus Limnocylindrales bacterium
CTTGGTGCCGGAGATCGCGAGCGAGCGCCGGCTCGCCGCCGCTCGATCTCCAAAGACCGCCCAGATCGCCTCCGCCTCGCGGGCGTCGCCAACCGGCGTGGACGTGCCGTGGGGGTTGATCATGTCGACCTCGTCGACAGGGACGCCGCGTCGAGCGAGCGCCATCTGCATGGCCCGCGCCGAGCCGATCCCGCCCTCGATCGGCTGGATCATGTCCCAGCCGTCTGCCGCGGAGCCGTAGCCGATGACCTCGGCGTAAATCTTCGCGCCGCGCTTCTTCGCCAGCGCCAGATCCTCCAGAAACAGCGAGCCCGCGCCTTCGCCCAGCACGAAGCAGTTGCGCGTGGCGTCAAATGGGCGCGAGACCGTCTGGAGCGGCTCGCCCGGCCGTGGCGAGCCCATGCCCCGCATGTTCGTGAAGCCGGCGTGGGCGACCTCGAGCAGCGGCGCCTCGGTGGAGCCACTGATGACCGCGATGCAATCGCCCCGCCGGATCGCCTCGGCGGCCTCGCCCACGTTGTGCGTGCCCGTCGAGCAGGCAGACACGATGCAGATGTTGTGGCCGATCGCCCCGGTCTCGATCGCGATCATTCCGGAGGTGGAATCGACGAGCGCGTTGGCGATGAACGTCGGCTGGACGCGGTTGGGGCCCTTCTCGTGCAGCGTGGTGAAGTTCTCGATCATCAGCTGCTGGCCCCCGGCGCCGGACCCGAAGACGACGCCGACGTCGGTTCGGTTGGCATCGTTGATCTCGAACCCGGAATCCGCGACGGCCTGCTTCGCCGCCGCGACGCCGTAGTGCATCTCGCGCTCGCTTCGGCGCACGGACTTCGGATCCATCCAGGCAACCGGGTCGAAGTCCTTGACCTCGCCGCCGAGCTTGTGCTCGTAGCGGGAGATGTCGAAGCGCGTCATCTCCGCGAGGCCGGACCGGCCCTCAACGAGGCTGGACCAAGCGGTGGGCACGTCGTTGCCGACGGAGCTCACGACGCCGAGGCCGGTGACGACGACGCGACGGGTGTGATCAGGGCTGCGCACGAGTGGGGCTCCTTAGGAAACGAGGAAGGGGAGGTCGAAGGTTTCTGCGGCGAGGGCGTCTTCCAGCGCGACCGTGGTCGCGTCCGCGGCAATGCGTTTCACGAGGTTGGTGAGGACCTTGCCCGGCCCCACCTCGACGAAGGTGTCGACGCCGGCCGCGACCATCGTCTCGACGGCGCGGACCCAGTCGACGCCGGCGGTGAGGTGATCGACGAGCTCGGCACGGGCGCCGGCCGCCGTGGTCACGGGGCGTGCGTCGGCATTGGCGAGCAGCGGGACGCGCGGGTCGTGGAACGGGACCGTCGCGAGGATCGCGCCCATCGCGGCGGCGGCCCCGGTCATCAGCGGGGAGTGTGCCGCGACCGACACCGGGAGCACGATGGCGCGCTTGGCGCCAAGGGTTTTCGCGAGCTCCGTGGCCGCATCGATGGCGGCGCGCTCGCCGGAAACCACGACCTGGCCGGGCGAGTTGCGGTTGGCCACGGCAAAGACCCCCTGGGCCGATGCCTGGCGGACCAGCTCCGGGATCGCGGCCTCGTCGAGGCCCAGGATGGCCGCCATGGCGCCGTCGCGTCCCGCGCCGCTCGCGTGCATCTGGATGCCGCGCTCCCTGACCAGCCGGACGCCGTCCGCGAGATCGAGCGCCCCTGCTGCCACCATCGCCGAGTACTGGCCCATCGAGTGGCCGGCGGCAAAGCGCGGTTCCGGGAGCTCCATCCCAGCGGCCGCGGCACGTTCGCTGGCGGCCACAAGGTAGGCGATCGAGGTGGCGAGGAGCGCGGGCTGGGCATTCTCGGTCAGGTTGAGTCGATCCTCGGGCCCCTCCCAGGCGAGCGTCGAGATCGATTCGCCGAGGGCGTCGTCGGCGGCCGCGAACACGGCCGCGGCGGCCGGCGATGCGGCAGCGATGGCGCGGCCCATGCCGACGGCCTGCGAGCCCTGGCCGGGGAAGATGAAGGCGACGCTACTCATGGGGCTTTGGAAGGGTGGCCGATCTGCAACCCGTTGAGCGTGGAATCCATGCGCGCGTGCACACGATCGTGCAGGGCCGGGTAGCATCTGTTCATGCCGACGCCGCCCGCGCGACCGAGGACCGTCCGCGCGATCGCACGCCGCTTCGAGGCGGACCTGGGAGCGTCGATTCTCGCCTCCGGCCCGCGGATCCCCAACGTCCGCCAGATCTCCGAGCGCGTCGCGATGGGCCGGGCCCTTTGGCGTGACCTCGTCGTCGGGTTCGCGTCGCAGTTGGGGGAGCTCCGTCTCGGCTTCACTCAGCTTGCCGCGCTGTACGTCCTGGCCGACGGCAGCACGACCACGGTTGGCGAGCTCGCGGAGGCGCTGGGCCGTTCGCCGTCGGCGACGAGCCGGCTGGTCGACGGACTCGTGAAGCGCCGCCTCGTGGAGCGCCGGGCAGAACCGGAGGACCGCCGGCAGCGCTCGGTGGTTCTGACGCAGCGCGGGCAGGCAATCCTGCGCGCCGTGGATCGGGCGCGCGCCGATCAGTTCCTGAACACGGTTCGCCCGATGCCCACGCCCGAGCGGGCGCTGGTGGCGATGGGCGTCGCGGCGCTCGCGACGCACGCGATCTCGAGGCGCGGCAGGCTCGTCAAGGGCGCGGCCCGGTAGTCGCTGCGCGCTGGGTCGCGAGATGCTAGGCCGGATTCATCCGCCGGTAGACCGCCGCAGCGCCGAAGAGGAGCACGAGCGTGACGATGAGGATCGCAGCGCCGATGAGCTTGTTCTGGGCCGGAACGCCTTCGTGGCTCTCGCCCGGCGAGGCGGCGGGCGGCGGCGACTGGCCGGGAGCCAGCACGACGACCTCGCCGGTCATGTCGACGGGGTGGACAACACAGTAGTAGGCGTACGTGCCGGGCTTGTCGAAGGTGAACGAGAACGTGCCGCCGACGTCCTTGAGCGTTGCGAGGCCCGGATCGCTCGTCTGCGAGTTGAAGACGGAACCCTTGTCTGCATCGGCTGGCTTGCCCGAGGTGACCGTGGGCGGCTCGCCGATCGACTTCGTCACCGTCCACGTCACGGTGTCGCCCTGGGCGACCACGATCTGCGCCGGGTCGAACTGCTTGTCGGAGATGCTGACGCCGATAGTCGCGCCCACGACGGGCGCGATCGCCGTCGCTGCGATAACCAGGAACGCGGCGACCAGGCCGAGACGCCAGGTCCGATGCACGAACGTCATCCGCAAAACCTCCGGACGGCATCGTAGAGGACCGGCAGGCCCCAGCGAAGGCCGTCGAGCGACACGCGTTCGTCGATGCCGTGCCAGCGCTCGAGGTAGGTCTCGTCCGGGGGTTGCCGGAGTGGCGAGAAGCCGAACGTCTGCACGCCGAGCTCCTGGAGGTGCTTGGCATCGGTGCCGAACGGGGCCATGACCGGCAGCGGCACGCCGTCCGGGTCGCCTGCGCGGATCGCCGCCTCGAGCACCGGATAGAGGCCCGCTGGGTCATCCCACGCCGCGACATAGGCGTCCGAAGCCACCAGGAGCTCGATGTCGGTGACGGCAGCGAGCTCCGGTCCGAGCCGTTCCCGGATTCGCGCTTCCATCTCCGGCTCGGTGGTCCCGGGCAGTCGCCGGCAGTCGAGCTCGAGAACCGCCCGGCCCGGGATGACGTTGAACTTCACGCCGGCGTGGAGCACGTTGGGGGAGAGAGTGTCCCGCAGCATCGCGTCCAGGGCGCGGGCGTAGATCGGCAGGCACACGCCGCGGAGGGATGTCGCCGATGCTCGCCCGTCGCCCTCGGCGAGTGGGCGGAGCAGCCTCGCGATCGAGGGGTCCGGGGCCTCCGTGGCTGCAATCGCTCCCTCCAGGAACCGCCGGGTCACGTCGGTGAGCCGGGCGGGCCACGGCTCGGCGAGCCGCGTGGCGACCTCGGCGGCCAGGACCAGCGCGTTGTCGGCGCGCGGCATCGAACCGTGGCCCCACGTTCCGCGGACCGTCAGCCGGTAGGTGGCGATGCCCTTCTCGGCGACCTGGATCGGGTAGAGGCGCGTGCCACCGACGTACACGGCGACGCCCCCGGCCTCGTTGATCGCGGCGGCCGCCTGGAGGAGCTCCGGATGTTCCGCGACGAGCCACGCGGCGCCCGCCATCCCGCCTGCTTCTTCGTCCGCCGTCGAGGCGAAGAGGACGTCGCGGGTGAGGCCCGGCACCGGATCGGAGGCTGGGTCGCGGCCGGCCGAGCGCGCCTCTGCAGCCAGCAGGCGCATCACCTCGAGCTCCATGGCCACGAGGTCCTTCATGTCCACCGCGCCGCGGCCGTAGATGTAGCCGTCGGCCACCTCGGCGCCGAACGGATCGTGCGACCACTCGTCCGGTGGCGCGGGGACCACGTCCAGGTGCGACAGGAGCAGGAGCGGGGCCCCGCCGGTGCCGTCTCCGCGCAGCCTGGCGGTCACCGAGCCGCGGCCGGGCACCGGTTCGTGCACCGCGGCCGGGATGCCTTCGTCGCGCAGCGCGCCGGCAATGAAGCGAGCCGCGTCCAGCTCCGGGCCGGCCGGGTCTGGAGGGTTGATCGACGGGATGCGGATCAGGTCGCGCAGCGTCTCGACCAATCGGTCGTGCGCGAGTTCCCAGGCATCGGCGCTGCGCGGCTCGTAGGGGAGGTCCATCAATTGGAGCCCAGCAGGAAGTCGAAGCCGAGAAGTTTGGCGGCGATGCCGAGCACGAAACCCGACAGGATGACGATCACAATCATGGCAACGAGGATTCGGACGTACCTGCCCTCCTGGCGGCGCGTCTGTTCGATGTCCGGGTCCTCGCCGCCCGCGATGTACGGCGCGGCCAGCCCACGGGCGCGCGCCTGAGTCGCCCGCGGGGAGTCGTACGCGTCCGGATCGGGCGGCAGCTGCTCGTCGGTCATGCCGGGACCTTCGCGAAGGGCGCGACCGGATCCACGGACGTCGGGAAATCCGGCGTCACCGTGCAAACGATCCGTGCGATGTTGGCGAGGTCCTCATCGGACGTCGCCTGGCGGATCTCGAGCATCAGCCGCCGGTGATCGGCGAGGGGTCCGCCACCACCGCGACAGGAGCCGAAGCGCCCGCGCGAGCACCCGCATCCACCATGCGCCGACCGGTCGTCACCGCGCCATCGCTGGCCGACGAGACGAGCGCGGCGTATTTCGCCATAACGCCGCCGAGATAGCGGGGCGCTGGGGCCTGCCAGCGCTCGCGACGCTCGCCGAGGAAGGAGTCCGGGACGTTGAGGTCCAGGCGCCGTGCCTCGACGTCGATCACGATCTCGTCGCCCTCCTCGACCAGGGCGATGGGACCGCCGAGCGCCGCCTCCGGCGCGACGTGGCCGATCATCAGCCCGTGCGTGCCGCCGGAGAAGCGACCATCGGTGAGCAGCGCGACCGATCCACCAAGGCCCTCGCCCACGAGCGCCGCGGTGACGCTGAGCATCTCCTGCATGCCGGGACCGCCAACCGGGCCTTCATAGCGGATCACCACGACGTCGCCGGCGACGATCTGTCGGTTCTTCACAGCCTCGAAACAGGCGGTCTCGGAGTCGAACACCCGCGCCGGCCCGCGATGGTGCACGCGCTCGTGGCCGGCGAGCTTGACCACGCAGCCCTCCGGCGCGAGTGACCCGCGCAGGATCGCCAGGCCGCCGGTGGGCTTCACCGGATCGTCGATCGTGTGGATCACCAGCTGGCCGGGCGTCTCCACGGAATCCGCGGCGATCTTCGCCAGCGTGCGGCCGTCGACGTTCTTCTCGTCGCCGTGGAGCAGGTCCCGCTTGAGGAGCTCGCGCATGACCAACGAGATGCCGCCCGCGTCGTACAAGTCCGAGGCGGTGTACCGGCCGCCGGGCGTCATGTCGGCCACGATCGGCGTGCGGGCGGAGATCGTGTCGAACTCGTCAATCGTCAACGGCAGCTGCATCTCGTGCGCGAGCGCCAGAAGGTGGAGCACGCCGTTCGTGGAGCCGCCTGTCGCCGCGATCGCGGCAATCGCGTTCTCGATCGCCGCCTTGGTCACGATCGAGGAAGGCCTCACGTCGTGGCGAACGAGGGTCATCGCGAGTTCGCCCGCGTGGCGTGCCGCAGCGTCCTTGTCCGGATCTTCGGCCGGGATGCCGTTGAGCCCGGCAGGGGAGAGCCCCAGGAACTCCATGACCATGGACATGGTGTTCGCGGTGAACTGGCCGCCGCAGGCGCCGGCGCCGGGGCACGCCGCGCTCTCGATTTCGTACAGCTCCTCGACGCTCATCTTGCCGGCGCGATACGCCCCGACCGCCTCGAACACCGACACGATGGTGAGATCACGGCCCTTGTAATGGCCCGGGTAGATCGTCCCGTTGTAGAGGATCAGCCCGGGGACATCCAGGCGGGCCATCGCCATCGCGGCGCCCGGGATCGTCTTGTCGCAGCCCACCAGGCAAACCACCCCGTCGAGGAGGTGGCCGCGGACGACGAGCTCAATCGAGTCGGCGATGACCTCGCGGCTGATCAGGCTCGCCTTCATCCCCTCGGTGCCCATGGACACGCCGTCCGAGACGGCGATCGTGTTGAACTCCATCGGCGTACCGCCGCCGGCCCGGATGCCCTCCTTCACGAACTCGGCGAGGCGCCGCTGGTTGTACGTGCAGGGCATCGTCTCGATCCACGTCGTGGCGACGCCGACGAGGGGGCGCGCAAGGTCGTCGTCCGTGAAGCCGATGGCCTTGAGCATCGCTCGCGCGGGCGCTCGATCCGGCCCGTCGGTCAGGGCGTGCGAGTGCCGCTTCGCGCCGTCGGTGGGCCGCCCGTAAGGCAGATTGCTCATGTCGGCGCCAGTTTAGGCTCGGTCCGTACGCGCGGCATCGAGGGCGACCGCGGCGCCTCGTCGCAGGTTTGCGGTGGCGATCCGCTCGGTGGTCGCGGCCGCCGCCGGCCCGGAGACCGCCGCGACGAACGCCGAGCAGGCGATGGCGTACGCGGTCACTGGGGTGAGCGCCGTCACGGTGGCGGTGCGCGGCGACCTGCGCAGGAGCGAGATCTCGCCGAGGCCTGCCCCGTGGCCCAGGCGCTGCATCGGTTTGCCCGCTGCGCTCACCTCGACCTCGCCGGTGTCGATCACGACGAACCGGTCGCCCGCCTCGCCTTCGCTCATGATCGTGGCGCCGGCCTCGAATGACAGTGGCTCCAGGGCACCCGCGAGGCGCTCGAAAGCGGTCAGCGGCAGGTCCGCGAAGACATGCACCTCGCGCAGCAGGTGGAGCGTCGGCTCGTCGACCACGCTCACCTTCTCGTTCCGGCCGATGCGGGCATAGATGATCAGCGCGACGATCGGCAGGACCGCGCCCGTGATGCCCAGCGCGCCGCGGGTCCCGAATGCATGGAGGAGCACCGGCGCGAGCAGGCTGCCGGTGACCGCGCCCGCGCCGACGACGCCCTCGAATACGGAGAAGACGGGCGAGCGCTCGTCGTTCGCCGTGCCGCGCTGGAAGACCGTGAACAAGGCCACGTCGAAGACGGCGTTCGCGATCCCCACGACGACCATCGCCCCGAGGGCGACTCCCGGGAAAGGAAGGAGACCGATCACGGCGATCGGTGCGCCCCAGTACGCAAGCGCCACCGCGCCGGTACGGATGAGCTGGTCGGAACGGGTCAGGCTCATCGCGAAGACCGCGCCGATCAACCCGCCGAATCCGAGCGCCGCATTCAGGAGCCCGACACCGCCCTCGCCGATCAGCAGCAGCTCGATCGCGGCCACCACGATCAGCGGCGCCAGCAGGAACCGCGTGAGGACCTGCGTGAATACCCCGAACATCACCCAACCGATGACCGGCCGGCGGCGCATGGTCCGGAGCCCATCGGTAAGTCGGAGGCCCCCACCCGCCGCGCCCGCGCCACCTGTCGCATCGCCGGCCTGTTCGAAGCGAAGGCGCGCGATGAAGATCGCCGACGCGAGGAACGTCGCGGCCGCGATCAGCGCCGCGAGCTCTGCCCGGCCGGCGGCAACGAGGAGCCCCGTCGCGAACGGCCCGACCATGCTGCCGAGACCCTCGCCCGTGCTCCAAGCCATGTTCGCGGCCACGAGCTCCGCCGGGCTCCGGGCGACGGCCGGCATCAGCGTTGCCAGTGTGGGGCGGACTGGCGCGCCGGCCGCGGCCACGACCGCGGCAAGCACGGTGAGCCAGATGACCGGGGCGTTGGTGGCGATCACGACCGCGCACAGCGCCGCGGCGGCGGCGCGGATCAGGCCCATCGCGAGCAGCACGCGCTCGCCGCGAAACCGCTCCAGCGTCGCGCCGGAGAGCATGCCCGAGACGACGGCGGGCACCATGCGAACGGCGCCGAGAACGCCGGCAGCGACGACACCGTCGCGCAGGTAGACGACCACCAGGAGCACGACGAGCAGGCCGGTGTCGCCCGCGATGCCGAGTGCCCACGAGGCCTCCAGGCGGCGGATCCCCTCGTTCGACATCGCTGCGCGGAGCGACCCGGCGAGCGATCGGAGCGGTCGGGTGAGGGCCAGCATCACGGGCAAGGATCGCACGCGCAGGCGCCTCGCTATGCTCTCGCCGTGGACGACAAGGTGGAGTTGTTGCGCGCGATACCGCTGTTCTCCGATCTCGACGACCGGAGCCTCCAGGCGGTCGCGGTCCTCGCCCACGCGGTGTCGTTCAAGGCCGGCGAGGTCCTCATGCTCGAGGGCGAGCCCGGCGACACGTTCGAGGTGATCGTCGAGGGCACCGTCCGCATCGACAGGGGCGACCGCACGATCCGATCCATGACTGCCGGCGGCTTCATTGGCGAGATCGCGCTGCTGGACCAGCGCGCGCGAACCGCGAGCGTGACCTGCGTGACGGACGTTCGCGCCCTCGAGATTCGCGCCCACGAGTTCGAGCGACTCATGGACACGCTGCCCGCGGTCCATCGTCGGATTCGCGCCGCCGTGGATCGCCGCGCCCGCGGCCGCGACTGGGACGCGGTCTAGTCTCGAATCAGGCCGGATCAGGCCTCGGGGGCGAGCTCGGAAATCCAGCCTTCGATGCGGCCTCGGAGCGCGGGCAGGCTGATCGCACCGGCACCGAGCACGGTGTCGTGGAACGCCTTGATGTCGAACCTGGCGCCGAGCCGCGTCTTCGCCTCCGCACGCAGCCGCAGGATCTCCAGCTGGCCCGTCTTGTAGGCGAGCGCCTGGCCCGGCCAGACGATGTACCGATCGACCTCATTGGCGATGTTGTTCTCGCCCAGGGCGCTGTGCGCCTTCAGGAAGTCGATCGCCTGCTGACGGGTCCAGCCCAGCGCGTGCATCCCCGTGTCGACGACGAGCCGTCCGGCGCGCCAGGCATCGAACGACAGGATCCCGAAGCGATCCATATCGGAGCTGTACAGGCCCATCTCGTCCGACAGGCGCTCCGTGTACAGGCCCCAGCCCTCCGCGAACGCGGTGGAGCCGAGCATCCGCTGGAACGCAGGCAGCCCGTCGAGCTCCTGCGCGACCGCGATCTGGAGGTGGTGGCCCGGGACGGCTTCGTGGAAGGCGAGTGCTTCCGCCTCGTATCGAGGCCTCGTCTCCGGCGCGTGCAGGTTGATGTAGTAGCGGCCCGGCCGGCTGCCGTCCATCGCGGGCCACGAGTAGTAGGCGATCGTCTGGTGCACCTCTGAGTGGCTCGGAACCGGCACGACCACGCATGCGGCACCGGGGATTCGCCCGAACCAGTCACCGATGGCGGCAGTCGCCTTCAGGAGGGATCGTTTCGCCGTCGCGAACACCTCATCCGCGGTCTCGAAGTACAGCGTCCGATCGTCGCGGAGCGCGGCCAGCGTGGAATCGAGGTCCTGCGTCCCCAGGACGCGGCCGCCGAGCTCCACGAACTCTGCGTCGATGCGCGCGATCTCCGCGAGGCCCGTTGCGTGGACCTCTTCCGGCGTCAGGTCCAGCGAGGTGTGCACGCGGATGCAGTCGCGGTATGCCGCTGCGCCGCCCGGCAGGTGCATGAGGCCCGGCTTGTCCTCGCCGCGGGCGAGCGGCAGCACGGCCCGCTCCAGCGTTTCGCGGTAGCGCCGGAAGCCGGGCACCGCGATCTCGCGCACCGCCCCATCGATCGCCTCGCGGAACCGGCGGAGGTCCGCGTCGGACCAGTCTGGATGCTCTGCCGACGCAGGCCCCGCGAGCTTCCACTCCTCCGCAGGCATTGCCTCGAGGTGTGCAAGGACATCGAGCATACGTTCAACCGGCTTGTTCACCGCGACGTACCCGTCCGCCGCCGACTCGCGCAGGTTTGCGCCCATCTGGTCCAGGTATCGCCCGATGCCGCTCCAGCGCTCGACGAGAGCCTTGCCGTCCGCGGGGGTCTGGATCGTCTGGTAGTCGACGAGGTCCAGCAGGCTGACCGTCGGGCCACCGAGGGGGTCGACGGTCCATTCGTGCATGCGGGTCCTGAGCGCGGTCGCATTGCCGCTGCTTTCGTCCATCAACATCTGGCGCGTGACCCGCTCCATCGAGGAAAGGCCTTCCGCGGGGATGGCGGCAGCATCGGCCGCGACGCCGTCGAGCCAGCGGATGCGAGCGTCGATGGCGGCCGGCGACACCTCTTCCAGCCGGTCGTCGAAGCGGCGATCGCCGATGACCGTGGCCCACGTCGGGTACGCCGCGAGGAACCCGTCCCAGAACTGGTCGGAGAGGGCACGCAGGGCATCGCCCGCGGTCGTCGTCTCGGTCGTCACCGGCGGGATGCTAGCGGCTACCGGCCGCTAATGGACGCACGGACCAGTCGACATGCCCTGGAAGCTGCCAAGCGCCGGCGCCACGCGCTCCAGCACCTCAGACGGCGAGAGCGCATAGCCGACGGCCGGGTCGACCTTCGACTGGGCGAAGACGACGCCTCCCACCGTTCCGTCCTGGAGCACGAATGGCCCGCCGCTGTCGCCCGGGATGACCCGCGCCCGAAGCTCGATGATCCGGCGGGTGACCCGCGACGCGCCGGTGACGTCGAGGCCAGTCGCGTTGTAGGTCGCCGCCACCGTCGCCCGCTCCACCGTCGCGTTGCCGCCGCCCGGATAGCCCACCGTGGCACCGACTGCGCCGCGAACCGGATCCGAGGTCGTGAATCTGAGGGCCGCGGCCGTGACGCCTGGCGCGTACAGCAGCGCCACGTCGAGCTCCAGGTCAATCAGGACGGGCACTGCCTGAAACGATTCATCGGAGGTCTGGACGATCACACTCCGTGCGCCCACCACGACGTGGGCATTCGTCACGAGGTACCGGGGAGCGATCACGAAGGAGGACCCGCTTGCCCGTTGGTTGCAGCCGTCCGCGATCACGCGGAGCACGGATGGGGCGGCGCGCTCGCCGACCTGGCTCGCGAGCGCGTCTGAGGGCAACTCGATGTCCGGTGCCGGGAGCTGCTCCAACCCGATGAAGACGTTGCCGAGGCCGGTGTCGTCGAGGACCTGCCCGAGCCCGAGGACGAGCTCCGTCGGAGGCGGGAAGAAGGTGTCGACGATGCGCAGCGCAGTGGAGTTCTGGGCGATCTGGCTCATGGTCGGAAACGGCCCGGACGCGATGACCCCGCCCGCGAGCCACAGGATGAGGACCGCCTGCGCCCCGCCGACGATCGCCCCGCTCACCTGGTTCAGCGCGCCCAGCAGGCCAGTCCCCAGCGCCTTGGACGCCGCGCGCCCAGCCATGGCGCCGAGCGCCTCGCCCAGGCCCACGAGCCCGAGCAGCACGGACAGGACGATGATCGCGCGGATCGCCGGGTTGATGTCGTCGAGGAACGGGGCGACCGCCGGGAGGATCGCCAGGCCCGCCAGCGCCGCGACGGCGGCGCCGGCGAGGCCGAGCAGCTGCGGGATCGCCCCCGATCTGACGCCAAGGATCACCGCGATCACCAGCAGGGCGATCGCGAGCAGGTCCAGCGGATTCACCGCCGGATCGTGACACAGCGCACCCCGAAGAGCCTCTCAGCCTGCTGCCGGCGCACCCTCGCGGGGCCGCAGCCGCCTTGCAACTCCAAGGGCTACGGGATGTCCAGCGGGATGGCCGGTGCGTCTCCTTCGGCGGAGATCGTCCACGTGCCAGAGGCGAGCGTTCCAAGGTCGACCGCGGTCGCGCTCAGCTGCGCGATATCGATGCACGCCACGTCACCGGCCCCTGATCCCTCGATGACCTTGAGTCGAATGGTCTTCGCCGCCTCGTCCTTGACGATCTCGACGTGGTCGAGCTGGCTGCACGGCGCCACGCCGCTCCACCAGCGGAGATCCGCTGTGGCAGACCCGTCGGCATTCACGACCGCGCGGACGAGCTGGACGTTGACGGTCCGTGGGTTCACGAGCCCCTTCGAGGGCTGGAGATAGGTGGCAGCGCCGAAAATCGGGTTGTCGTTCGGACCGCCGCCGGGAAGCGGCGGAAACAGGATCCCGCTGCCGGAGCCCGGATCGGTACCCCCGCCGTTGCCGATGCCACCGCCCGGATCGCCGGGCACCGCAGTCGGGGTGGGCCGCGGCGTCGGTGCGGCGAGCGGGCTTGGGCTGGGGGCCGCGGCGGCACCGCAGGCAGCGAGGAGGAACGACACGGCCATCGCGCCGGGAAGGAGTCGAGTCTTCAGCATGGCCGCGAGACGCCCGTCTGTCGCCTCAGGTTCCGGTGTCGAGCCTGGTGTCCACGCGGGCTGCGTGCGACCGTTCCCACGACTCGATCTCTGCGGACTTGCCGAGGAGGTAGCCGAGCTCGTCGGTCCCCTTGAGGAGCATCAGCTTCGAGAACGGGTCCACGTCGAAGGGGAGGTCCTCGTCGCCGGGCAGGTGGACCACCTGCGACTCGAGATCGACCGTGAGCTCGGCGTCGGGCTCGCGCTCCAGCATCTCGAACAGTTGCCGTTGGGTCTCGTGGGAGACGATGATCGGCAGCAGGCCGTTCTTCAACGAGTTGCCACGGAAGATGTCCGCGCAGCTGCTCGTGATGACCGCGCGAATGCCCCACGCCGCGAGCGCCCACGGCGCGTGCTCGCGCGACGAGCCGCAGCCGAAGTTGTCGCCCGCGAGCAGGATCTGGCGGCCTGCCATCTCCGGCTTGTCGAGCACGAAGGCGGGAGTCTTGAGGGATCCGTCCGACTCGAAGCGCCAGTCGCGGAAGAGGGCTTCGCCGAGGCCCTCCTTGTCGGTGACCTTCAGGTAGCGCGCCGGCACGATCTGGTCCGTGTCCACGTTCTCCGCGGGCAGCGGGATGACGCGGCTCGTGAAGCTGGCGTAGGGATCGGCCATCAGCGACTCCCGATCATCAGCGGCCGCCCACCGCCGCGAGGGTCTCGATGCCGGGCAGGAGGCGAGGGTCGGCGATCACCCCGGCGACCGCGGAGGCGGCCGCGGTCAGTGGCGACGCGAGGAACGTGCGGCCGCCCTTCCCCTGGCGGCCCTCGAAGTTTCGGTTGGACGTGCTCACTGCGTACTGGCCCGGAGTCAGCTGGTCGCCGTTCATTGCGATGCACATGGAGCAGCCGGCCTCGCGCCAGTCGCCGCCGGCGGCGCGAAAGATATCGTGGAGGCCCTCGCGCTCCGCCTCGCGCTTCACCTCGTCGGACCCTGGGACGACCATCAGCCGTAGCCCGTCCGCGATCTTGCGACCCTTGAGCGCCGCGGCGGCCAGCCGCAGGTCGCTGATGCGCCCATTCGTACACGAGCCGATGAACACGACGTCGACCTTCTGGCCGAGGATCGGCTGCCCCGGCTGGAGGTCCATGTAGGCGAGCGCGGATTCGAGCGCTCTACGACCCGGCCCGTCCTCGGTCGCCCCGGGGTCTGGGAGGCGGGCGGAGATCGGCAGACCCATGCCCGGGTTCGTGCCGTACGTGATCATCGGCTCCAGGGCGGACGCGTCGATTTCGATCGAGCGGTCGAACGGAGCACCGACGTCACTCGGGAGCGAGCGCCACTGCTCCATAGCCGTATCCCAGTCGGCGCCCTTCGGCGCGTGCGCCCGGCCGGCGAGGTACTCGAATGTTGTGTCGTCCGGGGCGATGAGCCCCGCTCGGGCTCCGCCCTCGATCGACATGTTGCAGATGGTCATGCGCTGCTCCATCGACAGCGCCTCGATTGCCGGCCCGCGGTACTCGAAGACGTGGCCCGTCCCACCGCCCACGCCAATGCGCGAGAGCAGGTTGAGGATGACGTCCTTTGCGCTGACCCCGGGCTCGAGGCGGCCGTCCACGCGGACCTCGTACGTCCTGGGCCGCCGCTGGAGCAGGCACTGCGTCGCGAGGACCATCTCCACCTCTGACGTCCCGATCCCGAACGCCAGCGCCCCGAACGCGCCGTGCGTGGAGGTATGCGAATCGCCGCAAACGATGGTCATTCCCGGCTGCGTGAGCCCGAGCTGCGGCCCGATCACGTGAACGATCCCCTGGCTCGGCGACCCGAGGCCGTGCAGCGGGATACCGAACTCTTCGCAATTGATGGTCAGCTGGTCCACCTGCGCGGCGGCCATCACGTCCAGGATCGGCAGGTTCCTGGGCGTAGTCGGGACGGAGTGGTCCGCGGTCGCCACCGTGCGCTCCGGGTGCCGGACCTTGAGCCCGCGCCGCCGCAACCCCGTGAACGCCTGCGGGCTGGTTACCTCGTGCACGAGGTGCAGGTCGATGGCCAGGACGCTCGGGGCGCCCTTGCCCTCGACGACGACGTGGTCGTCCCAGATCTTCTCTACGAGCGTGCGTGCCGGGCGTTGCGACGTAACGATCAATGCCTGCTCGGTCATGGCGATCAATTGTGCCCGATCCTCTCACGAGGGCGGCCAATGTCAGCGGCTGAGCGGCGTCCAGATGAGGGTGCCGGGGTTGAACTGGCTCCACGCGAACCAGAACGCCTGGTGTGCGGGCAGCTCGCCAGCGCCGCGCACCTGCGCCCGCAAACCGCCCGCGTCGCCGACCACCTCAACGCCGAACAGAGTGACCGCGCGGCCGTCGTCGATCGCCGCCCGAACCTCGTCGACCGGAAACGCCAGTGGCGTCCCATCCGGGGCAATGACACCGAGCACGTCTGCCTGGACCGGCAACCGCGAATCGACGTCTCCGATCGGGAAGATCGGGCCGTTGTCGTCACGGCCGCGCAGCGGCTCGAGTGGGTATTCAAATCGAATCCCGCCGTCCTCGGCCACGATCCGGGTCAGCGGGTGTGCGGCCCTCCACTCCGCCCAGGTGGTCACGACGACCGTCGCCTGCTCCAGGACGACGCCGGCGTCCCGGAGCGGCCCGGACAAGGCCTCGCCGGTGAAGGTGTCGATCACCGAGCTCGTCACGAGGTCGTACATCACCTTGTTGGAACGGTTCAGCAATCCTGACGTCCGCAGCACGGGAACGTCGACCTCCTCCGGGACCGAATCCGTGAAATAGGCCTGGGCCGAGCCACACAGGGTGCAGTAGGGAATCCCGAGGCGGCGCCCACCGAGGCTCATGTTCACCATCTCGTGGACTTCCATGATGTTCCTCGGCAGGGCGACCGCCTCCGAACCGACCACGATCCCGAACACGATCCGATCGTCGGGATACCAGTCGCCCTGGGCCGCCGTGGTCAGGCGCGGATCGTCGAGAGCGGGGATGCAGCCGCGCCTGCATGGGAGCGTGTCGCCCAGGCGGCGGTCGTCGATCAACACGCCACCCCACGACACGAGACGCCAGTCGATGGCGGCGTTGGCGTCCCTCAAGAACGGCCCCCACCGCGGCTCGACGGCAAGGAAGATGCGGGATTTGAGCTCCCGGTACCCAGGCGGCGCGGGCAGGTCCCACGCGATGAGCAAGTCAGTCAGGCTGGTCCAGGCGCGGTTTCCGAAGGCTGGATCCGTCCGAGGGTTGACCCCCGTGAGCCGCTGGAACGCCTCCAC
>JBDSZH010000071.1:0-6875 GCA_039925225.1 Candidatus Limnocylindrales bacterium
ACGCGGGCCGCGAAGACCGCCTCGCTGAGAAGCCCATCGATCGACCGCTCGTGGAACCAGTTGACGATGTCGGTCTCGAAGCAGGCCTCGATATCCGCCGGACCCAGGCCGGTCTCCTCCGCGACCTCCCGTAGGGCGCCGTCGAGGATGCGCTCGCCGGCCTCCAGCCGGCCGGTCACACACTGCCACAGGCCCGCGTAGGTACCGCCCGATGCTCGGCGGATGAGCAGGATCTCAAGTCGCCCCGCGGCGTCGACACGGAACAGCCAGCAGGCGACGAGATCTGGCCGGAGTGGGCTCATGACCACCGGAGTATGCCCGGCGCCCATCGCTAGACTCGCTCCATCGTGGCCTGGACGACCGCCGGTTCGCTTCAAGAAGCCCTGACCGCGAGGCCGTGGCTGTCGCTCACCGTGGGCGCACTGGAGCTGGTGGTCGCCACCGTCGACGGGACCTGGTACAGCGTCGAGGACCGGTGTACGCACGCCGGCTGCGCGTTCAGCGAGGACGCCGACCTGGACGGATCGGACATCGTCTGCAACTGCCACGGGTCCGAGTTCGACATCCGGACAGGCGCCGTGCTGCGTGGCCCCGCGGAGCGCCCCGTCCGGTCGATCGCGGTGCGGGTGGTCGGCGACGAAGTGGAGGTGGACCTGTGATCGACCTCACCTCCGTCACGGTCGACCAGCTCGAGGCGGACCCATACCCGATCTACGCGGAGCTGCGGGACAAGTCGCCGGTGGCGTACATGCCGTGCCTCGATACCTGGATGGTCACGAGCTGGGCGACCGTAGAGGCCGCGTGCGTGGATCCCGTCGCGTTTCCAGCGCACGTCGAGCGCTCCCCCACGGATCGGGCACTCGGCGGAATCTCGATGATGACCACCGACGGAGAGCCGGCCAAGCGCCGCCGCCGGCCCTTCGACCCAACGCTTCGGCCGCGCGCGATCGAGGCGACGATGCCGGCGACGTTCGAGCGCCTATGCCGCGAGCGGCTCGACGAGATCGCGCGCGCGGGCGCCGCCGACCTCGTGCCCGAGTATTTCGAGCCGGTCTCGGTGCTCTCGTTGGCGCACGTGATGGGCATCGCCGATGACGTCAACGGTCCCACACTGGTCCGCTGGTTCGCCGGCCTTGCAGCCGGCGTCTCGAACTACGAGGACGATCCCGCGAAGTCCGCCCACTCCGCCGCCATCTCCGCCGAGATCGACGAGATCGCAACGCCGCTCTTCGAGGCCCGGCTGTCCGCGCCCGACGACGGGCTTATCAGCCATCTCGTGGCGGCGACGGATGGCTCGCTCGAGGAACGCCTGGCGTTCGTGATGCCATCGTTCAAGCTCGTGCTGCTCGGCGGACTTCAAGAGCCGGCCCACGGTGGCGCGACCGTCACGGAGCGGCTGCTGCGCCACCCGGAGCAGCTCGCGGCGGTTCGTGCCGACCCCGCCCTCGTCCCGGCCGCGGTCGAGGAAGGGCTCCGCTGGACGGCGCCGATCGGCAACCTCCTGCGCGGCGTCGCGCCGGGCACGTCGCTCGGAGGCGTCACGCTGCCGGCCGATGCCCGCGCGATCCTGGTGGTCGCGTCCGCCAACCGGGATCGGGAATGCTGGGGCCCGACGGCCGACGAGTTCGACGTCCACCGGCCCAAGCGCGCGAACCTGTCATTCGCGATCGGGCCGCACTACTGCATCGGTCACTTCTTCGCCCGCGCACAGCTCGCCGTGGCGGTCCGGATGCTGCTGGAGCGGTTCCCGCGCCTCCGCCTGGACCCAGCCCACGAGCCGATTTATCGCGGCCACGAATACCGCTCGCCCAAAACGCTCCGGGTGCTGGTGGATTAGCCGGTCGACCGGGCGATGGACGCCTCGATCGCGTGCAGCTGCTCCAGGTGCATGAGGTCGTGGACGCCGGCGAAGAGCAACCATTCGCCGCAGCGCAGCCGTCCGACGAGCGGGTGCTGAAGCGGGCACGGATCCGTCTCGTGACCCTCGATCGCGCGGGCGGACCGCTCGATCACCCGTTGGCTGAAGGCGATCCGGCGACGGAGCTCGTCGCGCGTCGCGCTGGGCGCCCCGGGAATCCCGGGCACGACCACCGGCGCATCGGCAGGCCATCGATTGGTCGCCGCCAGCGCGCCCGCGTGGGCCAGACCGGCGCGTGCGTGTGCATCGTGGCCGATCGCTTCCGCAACGGTCCAATCGCCCTCGCCGCCGGGGGCCGAGAACGCTGCCGAAGGCAGCCGGACCACGAGCGCGTCGAGAGCATCGGCAAGCACGCGGAGCTGCGGCGCGAGAATCAGCGCGGAACCGAGCACGGTCCGGCGACGGACCTCGCGGCGGACCGCGATGAACCGGCCCGCCTCTACGTTTCGGAACGCCACGACCGGATCCGGTGCGCCTGCCTCGATCTCGTCGAGCCAGCTGCTCATTCGTCGCGGAACCTGAACAGCGGAACACCGACCGCGAGCGGCGCCGGAGTCCCGACGAACCGCTCCACGCCCACGCTGCCGGTGCTGTCCGGCACCCGCACGAACGCTTGGTGCCGGAACCCGCTCGCGGCGAACCAGCGGCGGATCGCGGGCGTGAGGTCCGGCGCCCCCCGATGGCGGGTCCAGATCACGGTGGCGCCCGCGGCGCACAGCATCGGTAGCGCCCTGATCGTTCCCTCGATGTCCTCGTCGGAGATGTTGCCAAAGACCCCGCACACGAGCACGAGATCTGCGGGCACGGCGCCGTCGAACGACGCCGTGGTCCCGGCGTCACCCTCTACCACCTCCAGGCCCGTCAGCCCGGCCGCGGCGATGGCGCTACGAGCACGTCCGGCGAGCGTCGGGTCCAGCTCCACGAGGCGACCTGTGACGTTGGTCGCAGGTGCCCTGGCGGTCAACGGCACGACGAGATCGCGGCCCTCGCCACTGCACAGACTAAGCACGTGGATGGGCGTCTCGCCGCGCGCGACGAGCGCCACCTCGACCTGATCCTGGACGATCGCCAGACGGCGAGCGAGCGGCGTCAACGTCTCGTAGTCCTCGTGCCACGCTACCCAGTCGCGCGCCATCGCCGATGCCTCCAGGACGAGGATGTCCTCCCCCAACGTGTCGGTGACGCGAACCGCGATCGGGACCTTCGACGCGGCCGGCCGAGACAGCGCAGCAGCTCCTTGTCGTGGAGGTCAGGCCACCGATTCTGCACCTTCACAGGCCCAAGGGGAGGGTGTCGCTGACGACATCGAACGGATCCGGTATGGGTGCCCGCGCGGTGCGGATGGTGGCGTCGAGGTCACGCAAGCGGGTCGATGGCACATAGATCCGTGCCCGACTATCGCCGATCGCGTCCAGGAGCCCGGCCCTGGTCAGCGTTCGAAGATCTCGACTCGCCGTTGCCTCGGTGACATCGGCCAGTTCGCGATACGTCTGGTTCCGGAGCCGGAAGCCCATCGACGCGTTGAACAAGGCCGCTGCCGAACGCTCCGGCAACGCGAGGCGATGCACTTCGTTCGTCACCAGGTCCCAACGGCGCTCGGATTCCTGCGCTCGGCGCACGAGCGTCAACGCCTGTCGGTAGTGCGCTGCGAGAACGAACCGCAGCCACGGGCGTGCGTCGCGCTCGGGATGCCATGTGCCACCGCCGACCTCCGCGAGAACGGCGTAGTAGGCCTCGGTGTTCTCGCCGAGGTATTCCTCGATGCTGGAGAAGACGCCATCGAGGATGCCGCCGCGGGCCAGGACCAGCGTCTGGAGGCAGCGTGCCATGCGACCGTTCCCGTCGCGAAACGGGTGAATCATTGCCAGATTGAGGTGCGCCATTGCGCCGACGACGATCGGCGGCACGCCACCCGGCGCGTGCTCGAGCGCCGCCACGAGCTCCGTCATCAGGTCCGGCACGGCCAGGGCGTCGGGGCCCGTGTAGACGATGTCGTTCGTCCGCTGGTCCAGTACGTGGATCGTGCCGGGTCGCCAGCGACCCGGACTCTTGGTCGGGTCGTACTTGAGGAGCATGTAGTGCAGGCTCCGGATGAGTGACTCGTCGTACCGGAAGTGGGTATCGTCGGCGAGCTGGAGGACGTAGGACATCGCGTCACGATAGGCGCGAACCGCGAGCCAGGATTCGCGCTCGGCGTCGATCGGCTCGCCTTCCGCGACCGCCGCGACGGCGTCGTCAAGGGTCACGTTGTAGCCCTCGATGCTGTTCGATCCACGGATGGCTCGGGCCAACGTCACACGTCGAAGCAGGCCGACCCAGCGGCGCTCCGCCGGTAGCTGGTGCCGAAGACCCTCGCGGATGCGGTCGATCAGTCGAAGGATCTCCGCTTCCTGTCCGGTCAGTTCCGGTGTCTGGAAGAGCATGTGCGGTAGTCGCCTTGATCCTTACACCATGTCGGCATAATCCAGACATTGTGCTTGGTAGATTACACCACCCGCCCCGACGCCACGATCGCGCCGAGTGCCTCGCGGAACTCCAATCCTTATGGGGTCTTGCCTAGAGTCGTTCGAAGCGGTCGACCGGGAGCACGAACACGGTAGCCCCGCCGACCTCGACCTCGAGCGGGTAGGGCATGAAGAACTCACCCGGCTCCATGATCGGCGGCATCGGATTCACGATCTGGGTGCGCGACGTGCAGTGCTCGGCGATGATCGACATTACGTCGTCGACGCGGTCGTCCTCCACGCCCAGCACGATCGTGGCGTTCGACTGCTTCAGGAAGCCACCGGACGAGTGCAGTCGGGTCGCGCGGTACTCCTTCTCGAGGAGGCCGTCGACGAGCGCCCCTGCGTCCTCGTTGTGGATGATCGCGATGACGAGCTTCACGGCCGGGAGTATATGCCCGGCCCGTGGCCGATCGACGGTCAAGAGGCCGCCCACGGAGTGCGCAGCGCAAGGCGGAGGCGAGCAGGCGCGCGAGCGCACATGAACGTGCGTGAGCGCGCCCGCGGAGCCGACAACGCGGCGATGCGTGCTCCGCGGGCGGCCTCGATCGGGTGTTCGATTGACGGGCTCCCCTGCCGGTGTAGGATCGGGCCGCCGTGACACCAGACCCCCTCCTCCTTGCTGCCATCCGCGCGGTCGCCCGCAGCGGCGACCCTGACGCGACGCTCGACGAGCTCCTCGAGATCGGACTCCGAGCGACCGGCGCAGATCGGGCGGCCGCATTCCTGTGGGACTCGGAACGTGGTGGACTGGCGCTCGCGGGCTCGCGCGGCTACGAGGCGGACGCGCTGCCGGCACTCGCAATCGCCGTCGGCGCGACGGACCATCCGGTCCAGCTCGCCGCCCAGGAGCGCATCCAGACATCGAGCAAACCGGGCCCGGGTGGCCGCGTGCTCGTCGCATGGCCGGTGGTCGTCGGCCGCGACGGGATCGAAGAGCCGATCGGCGCACTGGCGCTGGAGGCCGAAGCGGCGCCGGCCGGCGAGGTTGCCGAGCGGATCGCGGCCATCGCGGACCTGATCGCGGTCGTCGTCGATCGAGCGCGGCTCGCCGAGAACGCTGCGGAGCGCATCGATTGGGCGGAGCGGGTCGCCAACTCGGACCTGCTCACCGGGCTCGCGAACGCACACACCCTGTCACGAGTCCTGGAGCTGGAGCTCATCCGCGCGGCGCGGCAGCGCTCGGAGCTTTCGGTCGCGGTCTTCGACGTCGACGACCTGACGCTATACAACGATGAGCAGGGTCGGGCGGCCGGCGATGACGTGCTCCGCGAGGTCGCGGTCGCGATCTCGCAATCGATCCGGCTGGTCGACACGGTGGCGCGCTGGGGCGGCGACGAGTTCATGCTCGTGGCGCCGGGCGCGACCGGGACCACCGTCGTGCGCCGCATCGTCGAGACCGTCGCGGCGATGCCGATGCCCGGTGACCGGCGCGTGACACTCTCCGCTGGGCTCGCCCACTTCCCCGTCGATGGGACGATGAGCGACGAGTTGGTGTTCGCAGCGAAGGCAGCCCTCCGAGCCGCGCAGGCGGCGGGACCGGGCACGCTCGCCGAGGCCGCGCGCGCCGAGGCCGCAAACGACGCGGGAGCCCCGAGCAGCACCTAGCTCGATTTTGCGGCTAGCTCGACTGCCCGGCGGCCTTCCCCGCGGCGATGATCGGCAGGGTCGGCGTGATCGCGCCAGCGCGGGGCTCGCGGGTGAGTGCCAGGGTCAGGGCCGAGAGATCCGACGGCGCCCGGGCCGTGGTCGCAAAGATCGCCGTTCCGCTGGCATCAACCGTAAAGCTGCCGATCGGGACCGGCGCATTTGCACCCTCGATCAGCCAGGCCTCATAGACCTCGCTCCCGGTCGTTGGCGCCAGATCGCGCATGACCATCGAAACGGTCGTGCCGCCACCTGTCACGGCGGCGAGGCCGGTCGGACCGGCGTTGCCGTTCGACTGCGAGAGGACCGCCAGCTGAGCCCCCGGCTGGGCCGCTTGGTCGATGACGGCCGCCACTGCGTTGCGATAGGTGGCGAGCTGATCAACCTGGCCGCGGAGCTGGAGGTTCCACGCGCCCAGCGCCACGAGCCCGAGCGCAGCCGCGATCCCGATCGCCGCCCAGACCGGCCTGCGGAATGCCGAGGTGCTTCGGATCAGACCAGCGTTCGGGCCACGCTGCGTGTCGGACCGGCGCGGCACCTCGATCACGCGTTGGTTATCGGCGGCGCGCTGCGTATCGGCGGCGCCCTGCGTATCGGCCGCTCGCTGCGTATCGGCGGCCGCCGCCGCAAGGATTCGTTCGCGCAGCCCGGACGGCGGCTCCATACGGTCCACAGTCTCAAGCAGCATCGGCGCGACCGAGCCGAGCTCGGCGACCTCAGCGTGCGCCTCCGGGCAACCCGCGAGGTGGGCGCGGACGGCGTCGGCCTCGGCCGGCTCGAGCGCCCCGAGCACGAACGAGGCGGCA
>JBDSZH010000072.1:0-11233 GCA_039925225.1 Candidatus Limnocylindrales bacterium
GATCTCACCATCGTGTCGGTGTTCGAGGCGGTCGGGGCGTATCGGGCCGGCAAGATGAGCCTCGAGGAGCTGTACGAGATCGAGAGCGCGGCGTGCCCCGGCGCGGGCGCCTGCGGCGGCCAGTTCACCGCGAACACGATGTCCATGGTCATGGAGTTCCTGGGCCTCTCCCCCGCCGGGCTGAACGGCATTCCGGCGGAAGATCCGGACAAGGACGCAGCGGCGCGCCACGCGGGCGAGCTCGCGATGACGCTCGTTCGCCACGACGTGAGGCCATCCTCGATCGTGACCAAGGCGGCCATCGAGAACGCGATTGCCGCGATCGCGGCGACGGGCGGCTCGACGAACGGCGTGCTCCACCTGCTGGCGCTTGCCCACGAGATGCACCTGCCGCTGACCATCGACGAGTTCGACACCATCTCCGCCCGCACGCCGATCGTGGCCGACATGACGCCCGGGGGCCGATACACAGCCTCGGACCTGTACGACGCGGGCGGCATCTCGCTGGTCGTGCGCGAGCTCCTCAAGCGGGACCTGCTCCACGGTGAGGAGAAGAACGTCGACGGCCGCACGTTGGCGAAGATCGCGGCCGATGCCGTCGAGACGCCCGGCCAGCAGGTGATCCACACCATCGACGACCCGGTGAAGCCCACCGGCGGCCTGGCGATCCTGCGCGGGTCACTCGCGCCGGAGGGCTGCGTGGTCAAGCTCGCCGGCCATGAGCGCCTGCACCACCGCGGGCCGGCGCGCGTGTTCGACTCGGAGACCGCGTGCTTCGAGGCGGTCAAGAACCGGCAGATCGTCGCCGGCGACGTCGTCGTGATCCGCTACGAAGGCCCGGTCGGCGGTCCCGGGATGCAGGAGATGCTCAGCGTCACAGCGGCACTCGTGGGCGAGGGCCTTGGTGGATCCGTCGCGCTGCTCACGGACGGCCGCTTCTCCGGCGGCACGCACGGCCTGATGATCGGGCACGTCGCGCCGGAGGCGGCGCTCGGCGGCCCCATCGCGCTGGTCGAGGAGGCCGACGAGATCGTGATCGACGTCGAGGCACGGCGCATGGACCTCGACGTCCCGGACTCAGTGCTGAGCGAGCGTCGCGACCGCTGGCAGGCCCCGGCGCCCCGCTATCTCGGCGGCGTGATGGCCAAGTACGCCGCGCTCGTCTCGTCGGCCAGCGATGGCGCGGTCACGACCGGGCGGCGCATGGTCGACGCGGGCGCGCGCGCCGGAGCTTCTGCTCCGGTCGCGGTCGTGGCGGAGCCCTCGCCGATCACCGGCGGCTGATGCTCGAGATCCGCCAGGCGACGTCCGACGAGGACCTCGCCCACCTTTCGCGAATCGTGTGCTCGGTCACGCCGGATTTCCCGACGTCCGTCGAGGAGGTCCGCTGGGGGGAGCAGGCCTACCCGGGCGGACGGCGATTCCTCGCCTGGCTGGACGGGCAGCCCGTCGGGTGCGGCGGAGCGGGCCGGATGTACATCTACCCGCCGGAATACGAGGGCTTGTGGGGCAGCGTCACGGTACTGCCGGAGCACCGCCGGCGGGGCGTGGGCGCCGAGCTGCTGGCGACCGTCTCCACGTTCACCCACGAGGCCGGCAAGAGGCTGCTCCTGGGTCGCGTTACGGCGGATCGCCTCGACGCGATCGACTTCCTGGAGCACCGCGGCTTCGCCGAGTACGAGCGCATGAAGGCCGTTCGACTCGATCTCGAGGGGCTGGTCCCAGGGCCGGTCGCGCCGCCACCCGGTGTGGTGATCAGCTCGCTGGAGCAACGCCCGGACCTGGTCGACGGGGTATATCGCGTAGCGGTCGAAGCAATGCCGGACATCCCGGGCGATGGGCCGATCGCGCCGGCAACACTCGACGAGTTCCGCGTACTGGAGGTCGATCGACCGGCGATCCCGGCGGGTGGGTTCGCGGTGGCCATCGACGCCGCGACGGATCTCGTGGTCGGCTATGCCAGCCTCCTGGTCCTCCCGGGCAATCCCACGGTGGCGTGGAATGGGATGACGGCAGTCGGACATGCGTGGCGTGGACGCGGCGTTGCATCGGCCCTCAAGCGCGCCACGATCGCGTGGGCGAGCACGAACGGCATCCTCGCCCTGGAAACCGCGAACGACGTCTCGAACGCCCCCATGCGCGCGGTGAACGCCCGCCTCGGCTACGAACCGAGGCCGGATGAGATCTACTACCGGGGCCCAGTGGCGCCCTTCGTCACGGTGCCCGCATGACCGAGGAGCTGCCGCCCGATCCGGACGCGTACGACTCGCCGCGAGCGACCCAGGCCCGCGCCCGCGGCCTCGCCGCGCCGTACATCGCCGGCGGCGAGGACCCGGATATCGAAGCGACGCGACGCCAGGAGCGCAGGTACCTGCGGATCCTCATGGCCATGATCGTGATCGTCATTCTGTCGGGGTTCGTGCTGGGCATCGTCGCCAAGCTCCTCGGCTTCGATTTCCTGCTGGGCTCCAGCTGATGGTTATCCCCTCCGAGCGCATCGGCGCCGACGCGGGGGCGCGTGCCCACGACCGACTTGTCGAGACGCTGCGCGACCTCATCCGCATCCCGTCGATCAACCCGCCGGACCCGGCCGGTCCGGAGCTGGACGCCGCCCGCTTCATCGCCGGCGCGCTGCGCGACGAGGGCATCCCGGCCACGGTGCACGAGCCGGTGCCGGGCCGCGGCTCGGTTACCGCGCGACTGCGCGGCGACGGCACTGGCGGCGCGCCGCTCCTGCTCCTGTCCCACCTCGACGTGGTGCCGGCGCCGCCGGACGGGTGGTCGCACGATCCGTTCGGCGGCGAGGTGGCCGACGGCTACATCTACGGCCGCGGCGCGGTCGACATGAAGGACCTCGTCGCGATGGAGCTCGAGGTCATGCGCCTGCTCGCCGCCGAGGCCCGGGCAGCGGGCCGCGACCCGGCCTCGGACCCGGTGCCGGGCCTCACCCGCGACGTCCTCTTCGCGTCGACGGCGGACGAGGAGGCCGGCGGGATGGCAGGGGCCGCGTGGCTCGTCGCGGAGCACCCGGAGCTCGTTCAGGCCGCAGCCGCGATCAACGAGGCAGGCGGCGTCGCCGTCTACGTGGGCGGGACGCGCCTCTATCCGATCCAGGTCGCGGAAAAGGGCATCGCGACCTACCGCCTCACGGTCCGGGGCACGTGGGGCCACGGTTCGATGCCGCGCGCCGACAATGCGCTGGTGCTGGCCGCCGAGGTCGCCATGCGGCTCGCCGAGCCATGGCCGGCCCGGCTCACGGACGTGACCCGGCGGTTCCTGGAGGGGGCAATCGCGGCCACGGAGGCCACGGATCCGTCGATCGCCAGGTTGCTCCGCCCGCTCGCCGAGGGCGATGGGCACGCCTCCGCGACCGCTCTCGGCGGCGTGTGCCTGCCGATCTACGCCCGCGCGCTCGACGCCATGCTCCGGGACACGCTCTCTCCAAACGTGATGCATGCCGGCGTGAAGTTCAACATCATCCCCGGCCAGGCGGTCCTCGAGCTCGACTGCCGGCGACTGCCCGGAACCACCGAGCCGGAGATGGAGGCGCGCATTCGGGAGCGACTTGGACCGGAGCTCGCTGCCGTCACCGACATCGAGCTCCTGGTGGCATCCGACGCCTACGTCGCGGCGTGGGAGGACCCGGCGGGCCTCTACCCGGTGCTCGAGGCGGCGATCCGCGCAGGCGACCCGGACGGCGTGCCGCTGCCGGTCATGGCCCCCTTCGGCACCGATGCCAAGCACCTCCAGGAGCTCGGCGTGCAGACTTTCGGTTTCTCCCCCCTCCGGCAACCCCCCGACGAGACGTACCTCGAGCGCTGGCACGGCATCGACGAGCGCGTGTCGCTCGACGGCCTCCGCTGGGGCCTGCCGGTCCTCTACGATGCCGTGCGGAGGTTTTGCGGATGACGTTCGTGCATCGGACCTGGCGTCTCGGCCTGGTGGCCGCGTTCCTGGCGATCGCCGCGGCGGCGATCACGCCCGCGCTCGGCGCGACCATCGGCGTGGCCATCTCCGACAAGCAATTCGATCCGGCGCAGAGCGTCGTCGCCCAGGGCGACACCGTGACGTGGACGGTGGCCAAGGCGATCGGCGAGCCGCACACGGTCACATCGGGCAAGCCAGCCGATGCCGACAAAGGTTCCGTCTTCAACTCACAGACGGGTGATCCGGACCTCGCAAAGCTCAAGGACGTCGGCGGCACGTTCTCGTTCACCTTCGACAAGGCCGGCACATACGCCTACTACTGCGTCGTCCACCAGGTCGAGATGACCGGCGTGGTCGTCGTCCTGGCGCCAGGCCAGTCGCCGCCGCCCGCTGCCTCACCGGGCGAGAGCCATGGAGGCGTCCCCGCCGAGAACAAGCTCATCGGTGCTGCGATCCTCATTTTCACCCTCGTGCTGCTCTTCGGCGCTGCGGCGGTCTACCGGCGGATGAACCCGGCCTAGCGCGCTGCGCCTTTGACGAGCCGGCCGCGCCTCGAGATCGCGTGCGTGGCGAGCGCCGCGACGCCCATCGCCACCAGCGCCCTCTCGGGCGTGGGCATCGGGCGAACCGTGTTCAGAAATTGATCGGCGCGAGCCCGATCCACCGCGCGCAGGATTGCCTGCCCGCGCTGGGTCAGGGCGACGGAGCGCTGCCGGCGATCCTCCGGTTCCGCTCGGCGCTCCACGAGGCGGCGCTTCACGAGCCCGTCGACCAGCCGGCTCGTCGCCGAGGGTGAGCGGCCCAGCGCCTCCGCCAGCTCGCCGACGGTGGTCGTGCTGCCGTCGGCGAGGACGTACAGCGCCGCGAGCTGGGTGAAGCCGAGCCGGAGCTCCCCCAGCTGCGACGCGAACCCCACGACGAGGTCGCGCCAGAGGGCTCGGCCCATCGCGACACGCTCGGAGATCTGGCGGACGTTGGGGATCCGCGGGCCGGAGGCGAGAATCGACGCTCCCAGGTCGGCTTCGAAGCGGCGGGCAATCGCACGGACGGTCGTCGGTCGCGCGGGCGGGGTCGGCATGAACCAGATGCTACCCGGCCCTGCACGATCGTGTGCACGCGCGCACACATTCCACGCTCAACGGGTTGTGGATCGGCCAACCTTCTGGCGCCCCATGAGTAACGTTGCCTTCATCTTTCCCGGCCAGGGCTCGCAGTCCGTCGGCATGGGCCGTGACCTCGCGGCCACCTCGCCCGCTGCCGCAGCCGTGTTTGCGGCCGCCGACGACGCCCTCGGCGAATCGATCTCGACGCTCGCATGGGAGGGTCCGGAAGATCGGCTCAACCTGACCGAAAATGCCCAGCCAGCCCTCCTCGCCACATCGATCGCCTACCTCGTGGCGGCGAGCGAACGTGCCGCGGCCGCCGGCATGGAGCTCCCGGAGCCGCGCTTTGCCGCCGGCCACTCGATGGGCCAGTACTCGGCGATGGTCGCGGCGGGCGCGCTCGATCTCGCGGACGGTGTCCGGCTCGTCAGGGAGCGCGGCATCCAGATGCAGGCGAGCGGGTCGGGACGCGACGGCGCCATGGCGGCCGTACTGGGCCTCGATGAGGCGGCGATCCCGGAGCTGATCCGCCGGGCATCGGCCCACGGGGTCTTCGCAGTGGCGAATCGCAACTCGCCCGGCCAGGTCGTGGTGTCCGGCGAGCGCACCGCGATCGATGCGGCCGCAGAACTGGCGAAGACCCTCGGCGCCAAGCGCGCCATCGTGCTGCCGGTCTCGGTCGCGGCTCACTCCCCGCTCATGACCGACGCCGCCGCCGCGATGCGCGCGATCCTCGCGACGGTCGAGTTCCACGACCCGCGCGTCCCGTTGCTCGCCAACGCCGACGCCCGCCTCGTAACCACCGCGGACGGCGCTCGCGCCGAGCTCGTCGAGCACCTCACGGCCGGTGTCGACTGGGTAAGTGCAGTCGAGGCCATGATCGCCGCAGGCGTGGACACCTTCGTCGAGGTCGGGCCCGGAAAGGTCCTCACCAATCTCGTGAAACGCATCGCCCCGGACGCGACCACCGTCGCGCTGGAAGACGCCCTCGACGCTGAAACCTTCGACCTCCCGTTCCTCGTTTCCTAAGGAGCCCCAGTCCGTGCGCAGCCCTGATCACACCCGTCGCGTCGTCGTCACCGGCCTCGGCGTCGTGAGCTCCGTCGGCAACGACGTGCCCACCGCCTGGTCCAGCCTGGTCGAGGGCCGGTCCGGCCTCGCGGAGATGACGCGCTTCGACATTTCCCGGTACGACCACAAGGCGGGCGGCGAGGTCAGGGACTTCGACCCTGTGGCCTGGATGGATCCGAAGGCCGTGCGCCGAAGCGAGCGCGAGATGCACTACGGCGTCGCGGCGGCAAGGCAGGCCCTCGCGGATTCCGGGTTCGAGATCACCGACGCCAACCGCACCGACGTCGGCGTCGTGTTCGGGTCTGGCGCGGGCGGCCAGCAGCTGATGATCGAGAACTTCACGACGCTGCACGAAAAGGGCCCCAATCGCGTCCAGCCGACGTTCATCGCCAACGCGCTCGTCGATTCCACCTCGGGGATGATTGCGATCGAGACCGGGGCGATCGGACACAACATCTGCATCGTGTCCGCCTGCTCGACGGGCACGCACAACGTGGGCGAGGCGGCCGAGGCGATCCGGCGCGGCGATTGCATCGCGGTCATCAGCGGCTCCACGGAGGCGCCACTGCTCGAGGTCGCCCACGCGGGCTTCACGAACATGCGGGGCATGGGCTCGCCACGACCGGGCGAGCCGCTCCAGACCGTCTCGCGACCATTTGACGCCACGCGCAACGGCTTCGTCCTGGGCGAAGGCGCGGGCTCCCTCTTCCTGGAGGACCTGGAGCTGGCGAAGGCGCGCGGCGCGAAGATCTACGCCGAGGTGATCGGCTATGGCTCCGCAGCGGACGGCTGGGACATGATCCAGCCGATCGAGGGCGGGATCGGCTCGGCACGGGCCATGCAGATGGCGCTCGATCGTCGCGGCGTGCCGGCCGACGAAGTCGACATGATCAACCCCCACGGCACGTCGACGCCAGTCGGCGACGCCCGCGAGGCGGAGGCGATCTGGGCGGTCTTCGGCGATCGATCGGCGGGGGCCCGGCGCTCGCTCGCGATCTCCGGCACAAAGTCGATGACCGGCCACATGATGGGCGCGGCCGGCGCGTTCGAGGCCTTCGCAACAGTCAAGTCGGTCGCCGAGCAGACCGTACCCGGCACGCTCAACTACCGCGACGCAGATCCCGCCTGCGACCTGTGGGTCATGCCGGAGACGGCCCGCATGCCGATCCGCTACGCGCTCTCGAACAACATCGGTCTCGGAGGCCACAATGGCGCCGTCATCTTCAAGCGTTACGACGGCGATTGACGCTTCGTCGGTCGGCGGCGCGCCCGGCTCGCTCCCACGGATCGCCCCACAGCATGAGTTCGAGGTCTGTTGGCGGCGATGCGGGCGGCCGGGGCACGAATGCAATCACGTCGACTCTGAGCGCACGGAGGATCGCGAACACCCGCCGAATCGACATGCCGCGCTGTCTGCCGGCTTCCAGTCTGGAAATCTGCGACTGATGTACGCCGCACGTGTGCTGCAGGTCGCGCTGGGACCAGCCCCGATACAACCGCAGCCGCAACACCGCGGTCCCGAAGCGCTCTTCGACGGTCAGCGTGGGCTCCGGCGTGGCTTGCTCGACGTCGCCGTTATCAACGGCCTCTGCGTCGGCGTGGTCCAGTTCGCCGATGTCGGTCTCCGAGGCGGCGAATTCTATGAAATTCCGTGCATCACACGGGTCGAGTTCCATTGATGCATTGGACAGCATCGCGCTCATCGCGGGCTTATCGCCCACTTGGCGACCACATGGCTTCCACTCGTCCCAGCTCCCCCAGCGCGTCCTGGCCAGCGACGACTTCCCGCATGCGAACGCGCCCGATCTCGTGATGCAGCGAATTTCATCAATTTCCCGGGATAGGGAACATCCACCGGCGCGCTCGGCGCGCTCGGCGCCCTTGGCGCGCTCGGCGCGCTCGGCGCGCTCGCACGTCGGGGCCGGCCGTGGCAGCACGGATACAATCCCCGCTCGGAAGCAATGAGCATCAGCCGAGGTGAATTTCGTGGCCAGTCCTGACCTCGCGCGACGCGCCGTCGTGACCGGCATGGGCGCGGTCACCCCGATCGGGAACGACGTCGAGACGTACTGGTCCAACCTGCTCGCCGGCGTGCCCGGCGGCGGACCGATCACGAGCTTTGACACGACCGGGCATGACGTGAAGATCGCGGCCGAGGTCAAGGACTTCGACCCGTTCCTGACAATGGACCGCAAGATGGTCCGCCGAATGAGCCGGTTCATCCACTTCGGCGTCGCTGCGGCAATGGAGGCCGTGACCAATTCCGGCATCGACTTCACGACCATGTCCCCCGAGCAGCGTGACCGCGCAGCGGTGGTCGTCAACACGGGCGGCGGCGGCATGGAGCAGGTGATCAACGGCGCCGACACGATCCGCGACAAGGGACCCGGTCAGGTAAGCCCGTTCGCGATCCCGGCACTGTCGGGCAGCATGGCGGCGGCCCAGGTGTCGATGAACTATGGCATCACCGGGCCGGTGATCACGCAGGTAGCGGCTTGCGCCTCGGGCGTGATCGCGTACCAGGACGCGCTGCGCCTGATCGCCTCCGGCGAGTGCGACATCGTGCTGGCCGGCGGCTCCGAGGCGCCGCTCCTCGCGATGGCCTTCGCCGCGCTCGCGAACATGACCGCGCTGACGAAGCGGAACGACGACCCGCAGGGGGCCTCACGCCCGTTCGATCGAACGCGCGACGGCTTCGTCTTCGGCGAGGGTGCCGGCATCTTCGTCGTCGAATCCGCGGAGCACGCCCTCAATCGCGGCGCGACGATCCTGGCCGAGATCGTCGGGGCGGCACTGACCGCCGACGCGTACCACATCTCCGCCCCCGAGCCGACCGGCCGGGGCGCGTCGATGGCGATGACCAAGGCCATGAGCCAGGCCGGCCTCGCCCCCAACGAGATCGACCATATCGTCGCCCACGGCACCTCCACTCCCCTCAACGACGTCACCGAGACCCGCGCGATCAAGCGCGCATTCGGCGACTACGCCTACAAGGTGCCGATCTCGTCACCCAAGTCGATGGTCGGGCATACGCTCGGGGCGGCGGGCGCGCTGTCGGCGATCGCCGCCGTGGGCGCCATCCGCGACGGCTGGGTGGCGCCGACGATCAACTATCACGAGCCGGACCCGGACTGCGACCTCGACTACGTACCGAACGTGAAGCGCCAGGTGCCGGTCGAAACGGCGATGATCAACGGGTTCGGGTTCGGCGGCCAGAATGCCGTCGCGATCTTCAGGAAGTTCACCGCCTAGAGCGTCCGGCCCTCGAAGGACTCCATCGCGGTGCGCCACTCGTCGGGAACGGGGATCGGGCACTCGGCCTGGTAGTCGTACGCGACCAGGGTGGAGTCGCCGACCGCGACGAGGCGCGCGGGTCCATACCTGCTCTCGGGCGCCGTGATCCGATGGACCATGCCGAAGCTCGTCCGCCCGATTCGCTCCACCCGGGTTTCAACCGTCAGCGTCTCGCCGTAGAACGCCGGGCTCCGATAGGTCATCCGGATCTCGGCAAGGATCATCCCCTCTTCCGCGCCGTGGGCGCCTATCGGCAGGGCGTTGCCGGTCACCTGCTCGTAGTACGCAACGCGGGCGATCTCGACATACGTCAGGTAGCGCGCGTTGTTGACGTGGCCCATCGCGTCAGTGTCGGAGAGGCGGACCTCGACGTCGTCTCGGTGTGCGAAATCGCCCGTCAGGTCGCGGGTGTCGGCCGGGGTATCGATGCGGGAGCGTGATTCGGGCATGGACGGGAATCTAGGGCCGCATTACAAGCGGCGCAGGGGGCTCGCCAGCGCGAAGCCCGCAATGATGGTCAGCGCGTACGCGAAGCCACCGATCCCGAGTGCAGCGGCAGATCCGAACCGGGTCGCGAGCGAACCCATGAGCAGCCCACCGGCGGGCATCAGCCCGAGGAGGACGAGCGTGTACAGGCTCATCATCCGACCGCGTAATCGGTCCGGCACGATCGTCTGGATAAGCGTGTTCGACGAAGCGTTGAACGTAACCATCCCCCACCCCGCGACGACGAAGCAGAGCAGCGTGATCGGGTAGGAGCGCGACAGGCCCACACCCACGAGCCCGGCGCCGAGCGCCACGCCCGCGAGCAGCAGGACGCGCCAGCGCTCCGATCGGTCGGCGGTCGCCGCAAGCCGTAGCCCGCCGACGACCGCGCCGGCACCGGTCGCCGAGAGCAGGACACCCAGGCCCTCCGCGCCCTGGCCCAGGTCCTGGGCGAGCGACGGCCCCAGGATCAGGTGGCCCGACGCGAAGATCGTCTGCGAGCCCAGGAGCACGAGGAGCCAGCCGACGCGGGGCTCGCTGCGCAGGTAGCGAATTGCCTCCGGTACGGCCGATCGCGCGGCGATGCCGAGGCGGGGCACGTGGACCACATTGATCATCACCAGGCCGATGATCACGGGCACATAACTGGCCGCGTTGATGGCGAACGCCCCCCCCGGCCCGACCAGGGCAACGAGGATCCCCGCGAGGGCCGGTCCGATGACCCGCGCCGAGTTGAACAGAAGCGAGTTCAGCGCGATCGCGTTGGCGAGATGCCGCCGGCCGATCAGCTCCGACACGTAGCTCTGTCGCGCGGGCATCTCGAACGCGTTGGTGGTGCCGAGGACAATCGCGATGATCAGGACGAGCGGGACATCGATCCGGTTGAGGATCGTGAGAATGGCCAGGGCCGTGGACGCGACGGTCGCCACGGCGCTCGTGGTGAGGATGATCTTGCGGCGGTCGAAGCGGTCCGCGGCGATCCCGGCCGGAACCACCAGCAGGAGCACCGGAATCGAGCGCGCGGCGGCCGCGACGCCGAGGATGAACGGCGAGCCCGTCAGGAGCAGGACCAGCCAGCCCTGGGCGACCGTCTGCATCCAGTTGCCGGTGACCGAGATGAGCTGGCCGATCCAGAAGATCCGGAAGTCCCGCTCCTCGAACGCCACGAACGTGTGGCGGAGCCGATCCGCGCGGCCGATGGACACGCTCGAGAGCCTATCCTCGATCGTCGTGGAACGGATCGTCAGCGCCTCGATCAGCGCGCCCTGGGGCCCAGTGCGGCTCGCGGCGACGAGTCGCGGCCTGGCCGCGCTGGACCAGCTCGTCTCGAACGAGGCCTTCGCGGAGCGACT
>JBDSZH010000073.1:0-11545 GCA_039925225.1 Candidatus Limnocylindrales bacterium
AGGCGGCCATTCGTTCGGCGGCACGGAGCCGGGCGCTCCGCGCTCGCGGGTTGGCGGTGATCTCGGCTTCGGTGGGAACGAGGCCCTTGGGCAAGAGCAGCCGAAGGCGTGGCTGGCGGCCGCAGACACACACCGGAACCTCCGTCGGGCAGGTGCAGCCACGGCGCTCTGCCTGGAAGAAGCGCTTGACGATCCGATCCTCGAGGGAGTGGTAGCTCAGGACCACCAGCCGTCCACCCGGCCGCAGCAGGTCCACGGCGCTGGCGAGCGCGGTCTCGAGCGCATCGAGCTCCTCATTGACCGCGATGCGGAGTGCCTGGAAGACGCGCGTCGCGGGATGGACCCGGCGGCGGCCCGGTGCCCGCGGTGGCGCGACCCGGGCGACGAGCGCGGCGAGCTCCTCGGCGGTCTGGATCGGTGTGGCGCGGCGCGTCTCGACGATGGCCCGCGCGATCCGCCCGGCGAACGGCTCCTCGCCATACCGCCGGAAGAGCGCGGTCAGCTCGGTCGCGTCGAGGGTCGTGATGAGGTCGGAGGCGGGCACGCCGCGGGCCGTGTCGAAGCGCATGTCCAGCAGACCGCCGGTGCGGAACCCGAAGCCGCGCTCCTCGTCGGCGAGCTGGAAGCTGGACAGACCCAGGTCGAACAAGCAGCCGTCGATCGCCTCGAATCCCTCTTCGGGAGCCACGCTGGCCAGCTCGCGGAAGTTGGCCTGGCGCAGCTGGATGCGCTCGCCGAAACGGCGGGAGAGGCGCACCCGCACTCTGGCGATGGCCGCCCCATCGGCGTCGAGACCGAGGAGGCGGCCATCAGGGTCGCTGGCGGTCAGGATTCGTTCGGCGTGGCCCCCACCGCCAAGGGTCGCGTCGATGTGGCGGCTGCCGGCCGCGGGCGCAAGCATCTCGATGACCTCATCGACCATCACCGGGACGTGGACGGTCGCCGGATCGGCGGTCATCGGCCTAGATCCCCAGTCCGCGGATCGCTTCGGCGAACTTGGCCGGGTCGTCCATCGCGCGCCGGTATGACTGCCAGCGGTCCGGGGCCCAGATCTCGCCGTGGTCGCGCACGCCGATCACGAGCGCGTCGGCCTTGATGCCCATCTCGTCGCGCAGGTAGCCCGGCACCAGCACGCGGCCCTGCTTGTCCATTTCGGCCTCGAGGGCTCCGGCGAAGATCGCGCGCTCGAACAGCCGTCCCGCGGGATCGGTCAGCGCAACGCCGGAGACCTTGGCCGACAGCGCATCCCACCCCGCGCGGGTATGGATGGCCAGGCAACCGTCGATCCAACGGGACAGCACCGCGCCGCCCTCGAGCTGGGCGCGGAATCGCGCCGGGATCGCCAGTCGTCCCTTGTCGTCCACCGTGTGCCGGTACTCGCCGGTGAACACTCACCGCACCCCAAGTTGCCGAGAGTTCGACGAGCCCGCGGGATCCGCGGGCTCGTCATCGGTGTCGCGGGGTTCGGAGTGCCCGTCCGAATTCCCGCTGGCGGTGGATGGGGCCAGGAACCCTGGGTCTCGCGATGGATCCCCACTATTCCCCACTTCTCACCACTTGCTCAGCATTCTAGGGCGCGCGTGGGCTCCGTCAATCCCTAATTTCGAGTTCCTCCGCGTCAGCGCGGGTGGGCGACCTTCTCCCTGGCGCGGACGTTTGCGCCGGCAATGCGGGTCGCGCCGGGGTTAGCCCTCCGGGTACTGGAGCCGGAGGACCTGTCCGGAGTAGATCGTGTTCTCGTCGTCGATCGAGGGGTTGGCGTCGAGGAGCGACTCGACGGTCAGTGCGAATCGGCCGGCGATCGTCGAGAGTCGATCGCCGGGTCTGACGACGTACAGGTAGCAGCTGACCGTGTCCGGACATGGATCGAGACGCAGGAAAGGATCGCGTCCCAGGTACAGGATCTGGCCGACCACGATCGTGGACGGGTCGGTAATCTCCGGGTTGAGGGCAAGGACGGTCGACACCGGGATCGCGTATCGGCTTGCAACGCCCGAGAGCGAGTCGCCGCGCTTGATGAGGTATTCGTAGCAGCCCGGTTGGTCGGGACAGGGCGGAAGGGCGAAGAGCAAGTCGAACGGCGTTGGTGCGGGGGTCGGGGCGGTCGTCGGCGACGGCGACGGCGACGGCGGGAGTCCGATCGACGGGGCGGGCGTGACGATGGGGGCCGGCGACGAGGTCGGCGCGATGGTGGTCGGCAAAGGCCCGGTTGGGGCGGCCGGCGGACCCTGGGTCGCTAACGCGACCGCGGAGCCCGACGCGGCGATTGGCATCTGGAGACCGCCTCGCGACGTCACGAAGGTGATCGCAATCGCCGCGCAGGCAGCCACGAACAGGGCGGACGCCAGCACGGCCGGAGTCAGCGTGCGGCGCGTGGGCTGCGTGATCGGGCCGTCCACTTCCCTCCTCGCCGTCGGCTGGGCGCGGACTCTAGTACCTTTTCACGGTGGTCGCGCCGTCCAACCCGGTGCTAGGCTGCGGCCGATTCTCGTCGGTGCCCAACCGATGAGCGACCGTTCGATCGAGGCGCCCAGATCGCTCATGGCCCTGCCAATGCCCATCGATGCCGCGATGCTGCCCGACCCGTCGCACCTCGCGCCGCACCGGATCAAGCGCTGCACCTTCCGGCGGTTGATTCGCGTGGAGCCGCGCGGCGAGCGCCGCTACGACGTGGAGTGCCTGCTCCCGGATCGGAAGCTCGCGATCCCGCTGGGCGACCTGGACGCGGCGACACCGATCTGCAACGCGTGCACCGCTGCCCACATCTTCCGTCCGGACGAGGACTAGCCGGCCGCGAAAACTAGCTGACGGGGGCGTCTTCGGCGTCAGAGTTGCCCTGCGGCAAGATCAGCACTTCGTCCGCGCACGTTTTACACCGGAAGATTCGCGCGCCCCGGAGCTCGCCGCGCAGCATGGCGCGCTCCGGGTCATGGGTATCGACCGTGTGCTCCGTCATCGGAGAAACATCGTCGCCACCGTGGCGGTGCAGGAGCTGCAGGTTCTGCAAATTCAACATTCGGGCCACCTCGAGAGACCGGTGAGTCCGCGCAGCGTAGCAAGCGCACGGCCCGGCGACGAGGAGTTGTCAGCAAGAGGCCTGTCAGCCGAGTTCCGTTTCGAGGCACATTCCCACGCAACTGCGGCGCATCTGGCGTGCTCGCTGGCGTCCATGCCGATGCCGCCGATGTGGCCTTGTCGCTTCCAGAGGGCCGACAAGACACGGGATCGAAGTCGACGGCGCGCGGCGTCGGCGCCCGTTATCAGGCCGACGCTACGAGGCAGAAATCCCGCGGTCTGCTCCTTGTCTCAAGGAACCGCGGTTATCTCTTCGCGTACGTCGACGGGGCGCAACGGTGGACGTGGAGACTCGCAGAGGTCCACAATTCCAGAAGTGGTGGAACACCGCGAGATCCGCCTTGTGACCTGCCTGTTCATCGACGTCGTCGGCTCGACCGAGACGACCGTACAGATAGGACCCGAGCGGATGCAGCGCCTGCTTTCGGCCGCGTTTGCGGAGATCAGCGGCACAGTCCAACTCCACGGCGGCATCGTGGAGAAGTTCGTCGGCGACGCCGTCCTGGCGATCTTCGGGGTCGCGGTTTCCCACCCGGACGATGCCGAGCGAGCGCTCCGCGCCGCCGAGGCGTGCGTCAGATGGTCGACGGTCTGGGCTGGGGCGGGTGGCCTCGCCGTTCGGGTGGGCATTGAGACCGGGGAGCTGCTGGTCGATCCGAAAGCGCTCGAGACGAAGCAGCGGATGGTGATGGGCGAGTCGATCAACCTCGCAGCACGCCTCCAGTCGTACGCCCAACCAGGCCAGGTCGTGGTCGGCCCAGGGTGTCACGAGGCCACCGAGGGCATTGCCCTGTTCGAAGCTCTTGGCGGGCTCGAGCTGAAAGGCTTTGGCACTGTCGAGGCCTGGCGCTTCGATGGCTTCCTGGGGCCTGGTGCGGCCGTGGATATCGCCTTTGTGGGGCGCGACCCGGAGCTGGCCATGCTCGGGGAGGCATTCGACCGCGCGCGAGACAACGTGCCGAGCCTGGCATTGATCGTCGGCCCGCCGGGGCAGGGCAAGAGCCGGCTCGCGCGCGAAGCAATCCGCCGATCGGCCGGCGTCCGAGTCCTGGAGGCACGATGCCGGCCTGAGGCGGGCGAGAACTCGCCACTTCGGCAGCTCGTGGTGGCCGAGGTCGGCGCCGCTGACGCGGGTGCCGTTCGGGACCGAATCGACCGCCTGCTTGGGACGGTCGACGGCGCGGATGTAGCGGCGGCGGTGAACCACAGCGGCGGCTTGGCCGTTGACGAGCGCCTGCTCTTGATAAGCCGTCACGAGCAGCGCGAGTTGATCGCGAGGCAGTGGCAGCGCTACCTGAGCGCTGTCGCGGCCGAGGTTCCGCTCTGCCTCTTCGTCGAAGACCTGCACTGGGGCGACCCGTTGCTCCTGCGCGTCCTCGACTACGTCACGTCGTCGCCGTCAGGCCGGCTGCTCGGACTAGCGACCGCGCGGCCGGAATTCCTGGGCAGCGCCCATCTGCGTCCCCGCGTCACTCGGGTCGATATCGAGCTCGGACCCCTCGACGATGCGTCCGCCGTGCGCCTGGCCGAGCTCGCCGGCGGCGCCGGCGACGCGGCCCTCTCGGTCCAACGTGCCGCGGGCCACCCGTTGTTCCTGATCGAACTTGCGCGCGTTCGTGCGCGAGGCCCGCGGCTGCCGCTTACGGTCCAGGCCGCAATCACTGCGCGGTTGGACGAACTCTCTCCTGGTGATCGGCAACTGATCCAAGCGACGAGCGTGGCCGGCGAGCGCTTCGATGCGAGGGACGCCGCCGTGCTCGCCGAATGGGAGCCGAGCGACGTCGCTGCGGCGCTCGCGCGCGTCTCACAGCTGGGTTTCATCACCCCGGACGGCGATGGCTTCCGATTCCATCACGCACTCGTCCGCGACGTGGTCTACGGACGTCTTCCGGTCACCGAGCGGATGGGGCTCCACGCGCGCTACGCGGTCGAGGGCGTCGATGCCGGCGACCCGGTCGCGCAAGCGCATCACTGGTGGGAGGCGCTCAAGCCACCGGACGCCGCTTGGGTATGGGAAGACGCGGTGCGCCATGGCCGGATGCGGGCTGAGGCGCATCGGATCCATATCGCGGCCGGCACACGGCTGGAGGAGCGAAACGCCTACGAGCAGGCGCTGGAGGTCAACCAACGCGCGGTCGAGCTTGCGGAAACGACGACCGAACGCGCGTGGGCAGAGGCCGAGGTCGGGCGCCTGTTCGGACGCCTAGGTCGAGGTGATGACTCGTGGGCGCACCGACTTACGGCTCTGGACCTCTACGGCGGCGCAGCCGAGCGGCCTCCCGCGAAGGTGTACGCCGACATGCTCGAGATGGTGACATTCAACTGGGGTTGGTTCCATCACCTTCCGGCCGATGCAGAGGTGCTCCGCCTCCTCACGGAGGGCGAGGCACTTGCGCGAGCATCCGGAGACGACGTCTCGCTCGCCCGGCTCCTCGCCGAACGGGCGTCATTCACGGAGAGCGCCGCCGGGCTTGACGAGATCCGCCGGTTCGTCGAATCCGACGACCCCGTGCCGTTCGCGGACGCCGCTCAGCGCATGGCGACGGTTCTTTTGTTTTCAGCACGCATCGGAGACGCGGTGCGGCTCTTCGAGGCCGTCTTCGACAAGCTCCTCCCGGCTGGCGCCAATATCAATACCCCGGAGGCGCTCGCCTGGTACGGCGCTGCGGCCTTCACTTCGGGAGATCTCCGCAAGGCGACCTCGATCGCGCAGCAGTTCGGCGTCGAGTCAGAGCATCGAAGCGTCCACACGCGAAGTCACTACCACGCCCTGCGAGCGCTCGTGGCGTTCGGGCGCGGTGACTGGGCAGGGCTTCGCGAGTCCGCGGAGGATGGGCGGCAGCTCGCAGAGCGCAATCCAGACGCCTCGATGTGCCTGTTGAGCGCGGCTGCCGCGGGCTATGCCGCTGCGTCCAAGGTTCTCGCCGGCGCCCCGCTACCGGCTGACGTCGACGCCCAGGCGATGCGCCATGTAGAAGACTCCGAGAAGGTGCGCGCTGCCTCGGTGATGCTCCCGAAGGCCATGGCCGGCGACGCCGGGGCTATCCGTGCCGGGCTGACGGCGTATCAAGATGGCCTAAGCCTCTCTGATCGGTCTCGGGTCTGGGACCCAGCGGACATCATCCCGGCGATCAGCCTGACCGTCCTCGAACGCTGGGACGACCTGGCGCCCGTGCTCGCACGACTCGATGTGGTCGACACGGCCGGCGCGCGGCTCGCAGGAGCCGTGGCCGCCGCGATCCGCGAGGAGCGGTTAGCCAACCCCGACGGGCCGGCGCCCTCCCACACGCTCCTGCGCGAGCTGGGTTACCTCGGGCTCAGTCAACTTCTCCGCTTCCGGCCGACACGCACCGTCCAGAGCCCACAACTGTAGGCAAGGCCTGTGGACGGATCTCCGCCGGGGACCCTTCAAGCGCGAATCAGGATGGATTGTCAGCGAGGCGGCCTGTAAGCCGAGTTCTGTGCCGCCCCGCCGAAGCGGTGCGGCGATGGCCATCCATCTAGGGCCGTCGGTTGCCCGACGGCTCATGCGGCCGACCCGAGGGCTGTGCAGCGCACGTATTCCCGGCGAACCGGGAGCCGCCCTCCTATTTGGCCTTGCTCCGGGTAGAGCTTGCCTCGTTTCACTCCGTTCGCGGGCAGAGCCCGCAAGCGGCATCGTCACTGTGGCGCTGGTCCTCGCCTCGCGGCGGATGGGTGTTACCCACTACCCTGCGCTGGGGAGCTCGGACTTTCCTCACGCCGATCGGGTTGCCCCGCTCGACGCGCGGCCATCCGGCCGTCTCGCTGACGGTTCGATTCTACCGGACGACCTCGCTCAGGCCGGCCGGCGCACGACGGAGTCGGGCCCGCCGGCCATGACGCGGTCGATCGCCTCGTTGCACATCGCGTCGGCGAGGGAGTTCTGGGCGCGAGGGACATGTGCCGCGGTCCAGCCGTCTGGGAGCTGGCGGAGCAGCTTGAGCACCTCGGCCCACAGGATGCGCAGCTTCGCGTCCTTCACCCGCCAGCGGCCGCTGATCTGCTCGACGATCAGCTTGGAGTCCAGGAGCAGCTCCATGCGCCGGGCGCCAAGCTCCAGACCAAGCGCCACCGCCCGAACGACCGCTGTGTACTCCGCCACATTGTTCGTCTGGACGCCGAGGTAGTCGGAGATCGACGCGTCCGGCTCCGCGCGATGGTTCCGTGCGTCGGGACGTGCCAGCGAGAGCAGCACCGCGCCCGCGGACGCTGGCCCGGGATTGCCGCGCGCCGCGCCATCAGTGCGCACCACGAAGCCATTCGTGGAGGTCGGCCCAGCAGACGTGGATGCGCTCCCGGCTGCTGGTCTGGATGCGGGCCTCGTGGGCGCGTCGCGGACGTCCGAGTCGTCAGGTTCGGGCTCGTCCTCGAAGCCGAGCGTCAGCGGCGGCTCGCGCACCCGTGCCGGTTCAGCCTTCCGAGGGCGTCTCGTCGCCCGCGTCGGTTCGTCGTCGCGCCCGCTTGACCTTCGGCTTCGCCGGCGTCGCGGGCGGCGGGGGTGGCGCGGGCAGCGCAGGTTCCGCGGACGCCATCGGCTCAGCGGCAGCCCCGGGAGCCCCCTGCAACATGGGCAACGCCGTGCCCGCTCCCCCGCCGGCGGGCTTGCCGCGGAGCTTGCGCCAGGCCCACTGGATCGGGTCGTAGAACTCGTCCGCGACGCGCTCCTTGAGCGGGATGATCGCGTTGTCCGTGATCTTGATGTGCTCCGGGCAGACCTCGGTGCAGCACTTCGTGATGTTGCAGTAGCCGACGTTGCCGGTGTCCTTGAGGTAGCCGCGTCGGTCGCCCTCGTCGATCGGGTGCATCTCCAGGCCGGCGGTCCGGACGAGGAAGCGCGGTCCCATGAACGGCTTCTCCGTCTCGTGGTTGCGCAGCACATGGCAGACGTCCTGGCACAGGAAGCACTCGATGCACTTCCGGAACTCCTGGACGCGCTCGATGTCCTGCTGCTGCCAGCGCCAGTCCTCCTGCGGCTTGTCTGCGGGCGGCGTGAAGGGCTGGATCGACTTGTTGACCTCGTAGTTCCAGGAGACGTCGGCGACCAGGTCGCGCACCAGGGGGAACGCCCGCATCGGCTCGACGGTGATCGGCTCGTCGAGGTCGAAGTCCGACAGGCGGGTCTTGCACATCAGCCGAGGCCGCCCGTTGACCTCGCCGCCGCACGAGCCGCACTTGGCCGCCTTGCAGTTCCAGCGGACCGCGAGATCTGGTGCCCCGTTGCCCTGGATCCAGTGCAGCGCGTCGAGGACGACCATCCCCTCCTCGACCGGGACGTCGAACTCGTCGTAACGGGTGGCACCGCCGGGCTCGCCCCGGAAGACCTTGAGGTGAGCCTGGGTCATCGATTGCTCCGCGTCATCGGGCATCAGTGTGCGCTGCCGAGGAGCTTCTTGAGGTCGGCGGGCATCGCCGGCAGCTTTGTGGTCGTCACGTCCATTGAGCCGTCCTCGCGGCGCCGGACGACGCCGTTGCGCCCGCCCCAGCCCTTCTCGTCCGTCTCGGGGTGGTCCAGCCGGCTATGTGCGCCCCGGCTCTCCGTCCGCTGGAGGGCGCTGCGCGTGATCGCCTCCGACACGACGAGCAGGTTGCGCAGCTCGAACACGAGGTTCCAGCCGGGATTGAAGACGCGACCCCCGCCGACGGCGAGATTCGGTACGCGCGCATGCAACTGCGCGAGCTCGCCGATCGCCTCGTTCAGGTCCGCATCGATGCGGTAGATGCCGACGAGGCGGCCCATCATCTCCTGGAGCTCGCGCTGGAGCGCGTACGGGTCCTCGCCCTGGCCGCGCTCGAGCGGCGCCGCGAGCTCGCGCCCCGCTTCGCTCACCTGCACGGGATCGACGTACGGCTGCTCCGAGCGACCTTTCGCATGCGCCGCGGCGCCGGCACCGGTCCGGGCACCGAACACGAGCAGGTCTGACAGCGAATTGCCACCGAGCCGGTTGGCGCCGTGCATGCCGCCCGCCACCTCGCCCGCCGCGAACAGACCGGACACCGTGCTCTCGCCGGTTTCAGCATCCACCCGGATGCCGCCCATCACGTAGTGGGTCGTCGGGCCGACCTCCATCGGCCCCGTGGTGATGTCCACGTCGGCCAGCTCCTTGAACTGATCGAACATCGACGGGAGCTTGCGCTTGACGTGCTCCGCGGGCAGGTAGCTGATGTCCAGGAAGACACCGCCGTGGGGCGTTCCGCGGCCCTCGCGGACCTCCGTGTAGATCGCACGAGAGACGTTGTCGCGGGTGGACAGCTCCGGGGGCCGGCGGGCATCGCTCGTCTCGCCCTTCGAGGCTGAATCGACCCAGCGCTTGGCCTCCTCGTCGGTTGCCGCATATTCGCCGCGGCGGTCCTCCGGCAGGTACTTCCACATGAACCGCTCGCCGTCCTTGTTGCGCAGGATTCCGCCCTCGCCGCGGACGGCCTCGGTGACGAGCAGGCCCTTCACCCCCGGCGGCCAGACCATGCCGGTCGGGTGGAACTGGACGAACTCCATGTCGATCAGGTCCGCGCCCGCGTCGTAGGCGAGCGCGTGGCCGTCGCCGCTGTACTCCCACGAGTTGGAGGTGACGCTGTAGGCCTTGCCGATGCCGCCCGTCGCGAGCACGACAGCCTTGGCCGGGAACAGCACCGGGGCGCCCGTCGTGCGCCAGTAGCCGAACGCCCCGGCCACGCCGCCCGGGCCGGTGACGATACGGGTGATCGTGCATTCCATGAACACGTCGATCCCCGACGCGACCGCGCGGTCCTGGAGGGTCCGGATCATCTCCAGCCCGGTCCGGTCGCCCACGTGGGCGAGCCGCGGGTGCGAGTGGCCGCCGAACGGGCGCTGGAGGATCCGTCCGTCCTTGGTGCGGTCGAAGACGGCGCCCCACAGCTCCAGCTCGCGAACCCGGTCCGGCGCCTCCTGCGCGTGCAGCTGGGCCATTCGCGGGTTGTTCAGCAGCTTGCCGCCGACCATCGTGTCCCGGAAGTGGGTCTGCCAGCTGTCCTCCGGCGCCACGTGGGCGAGGGCAGCCGCGACTCCGCCCTCGGCCATGACCGTATGCGCCTTGCCCAGGAGCGACTTGCACACGAGCCCGACTGTGGCGCCCGCCGCCTGCGCCTCGATCGCTGCCCGGAGCCCCGCGCCGCCGGCCCCGACGACGAGCACGTCGACCGGATGTGTCTCGATCACCGGCTGCGCTCCGAGCCTAGAAGCGGATGACGAGGTCGGGCACGACCCCGGCCGCGATGAGGCGAACGTAGACGTCGGCTGACGTCACGGTGATGAGGCTCGTCCACGCCCACCACATGTGGTTCCGGTTCAGGTCGGTCAGGCGTTGCCAGAGGGTGTACCGGACCCTCCTGGCACGGGTGCACGAGAAGCAGTCGATTCGGCCGCCGACGATGTGCCGGAGGGAGTGGCAGGACAGCGAGTAGCCGGTCAGGAGCACGACGTTCACGAGGAAGAGGATGGCGACCGCGCTGATGCGGAAGCGCGAGTCCGCGACCTCGGCAGCAGGCACGATGTTGAACGCCGGGAGGAGGTCCAGCCACAGGAAGGTCAGCGGGATGAACGCGAGGTAGAGCATGTACCGATGCAGGTTCTGAAGGATGAACGGCAGTGCGTTCTCCAGCGCGAATCGGCGATGGATCGTGGGCTCGCCCACCGCACAGCCCGGCGGATCGGCGAAGTAGAAGCGGTAGTAGGCCTTGCGGTAGTAGTAGCAAGTCGCCCGGAAGCCGATGGGGATCCACAGGATGAGCAGGCCCGGGCTCAGCCAGGTGGGCATGTTCGGGAACACGAGCAACGGCGAGAACAACGGCGAGAGATAGCCGTCGACCGCGTACGGCGGCCCCCCGAGCGGCTGCCAGAACACGCCGCTGAACGTCAGGTACGAAGCGCAGATCGTGAAAACGAGACCCTGGATGATCGGGTAGATCGCCCATGTGTCGCGCCGGTTCGTCTTGCCGAATCCCTGCGGTGTCGTGCCCCGCGGCTTGCGAAGTGCGCGCAGGACCGCTGACTGGCCCGTCACGCGCGGCCGCTCGCCGAGCTGGCGGAAACGGTCGCGCCCAGCTGGTCGATGACCGCGTCAGCGAACTCGCGCGTCCCGGCGTTGCCGCCCAGGTCCGACGTGGTGGTCCGGCCCTCGGCGATCACGGCGCGAACCGCACCCTCGACCCGCTCCCCCGCCTCGACATAGCCCATGTGCCGGAGCATCAGCGCGCCGGACAGGATCAACGCGGTCGGGTTGGCCTTGTTCTGACCTGCGTACTTGGGCGCGGAGCCATGGACCGGCTCGAACACCGCGCCGTCCTCGCCGATGTTCGCCCCGGGCGCGACACCCAGGCCACCCACGAGCCCGGCGCACAGGTCGGAGATGATGTCGCCGTACAGGTTCGGGGCCACGAGGACGTCATACAGCTCCGGCTTCTGGACCAGCTGCATGCACATGTTGTCGACGAT
>JBDSZH010000074.1:0-6151 GCA_039925225.1 Candidatus Limnocylindrales bacterium
CGCCGCGTCGACACCGCCCTCCCAGGATCCGGCCGTGGACGTCACCTTGCCGTCCTTGTCCAGCTCGGCCGTCTTCTCGCCGAAGTACCAGACGTTGCCGTCGCGGTCCTGTGCATACCAGTCCAGCGTGTCCTCCTCGAGGACGCCATCGATGAACACCTGGTCCCGGAGAACGGTCGTGGCGACCCCGAGGATCAGCTTGGTCTCCGGGAGGACGGTCACCTCTATTCGCTCGTCGCCTTCGAACACGAACCTCGTGCCGCGCTTGAGCGGCAGGAACGGGTGATCGACGACGGCAACGAAGTCCGCCGGATCGATACGTTGGGTGTACGTGGCCCCGTCGGAGATCGGCGCCGGGTTGCGCGTGAAGGCCGCCGGCCGCTCGGTGGCGGGGCCGGCGGTTGCGGCCCCAGCGGTTGCGGCGACGGCCGCGCTCGCCGGGGCGGCGCCGGGGGTCGCATCAGACCCAGGCGGGGACGCCGAGCCCCCGCCGGTGCAGGCCGCCGCGAGCGCGGCGGTGGCGGCAAGCGCCGCGAGTCGTTGGAGCGATGCCATGAGAGACCTCCGATGTACGAGGCTGCGACCGTACGCGGCCGCCCAGCGCCCTGTCGTCCCTCGAAGGTGGGCGTCGCCCTCACTCGTCAGGGTGACGCCGTCACTATCTGACGGGCGTAGCCTGCGGGCATGCGCATGACGATCGCCCGCTGGGCCGTGATCTCCGCGATACTCGTGATCGGGCTCACGCTCCTCGCCCAGGTGGAACTGTGGCTCCTGTGGACGCCCGATCCAGACGAGGCGAACGGCCCTGTGCCCCTGGGCGTGCGCGCTGCAGCTGCGTTGGCCGCGGCTCCGCTGACCCTGTCGCTGGGACTCGGTCGCAGGTTGCCGGTCCTGAGCCTGGCCCTCGCGATCCCGGTGGTCGCCCTGCTCCCGGCCGGCCCGCTGGAGACCTCGGTCGCGGTTGTCCTGGCCATCGGCCTGGCGGCATTCCGAGCGGCACTCACGGCGCGAGGCGCGGGCGATCTCGGCCTCGGCCTCGCGTCCATGGTCGGGGTCGTGGCGACGACGTCGGTTGCCCACCCGGGGACCGTCGCGGAAATCGGAGACCTGGCGTTGCTCCTCCTCGTCCTCGTCGGCCCGTGGCTCGCCGGCCTGGCGATCAGCAGGCGTCGAGATCGCGAGGCTGAGCTGGAGTCGGCTGCCGCTCGGGCAGAGGCGGGCCGGCGAGCCGAGGCTGCCGCCGCGGTCGTCGACGAGCGCGCGCGCATCGCCCGCGAGCTGCACGACGTAGTCGCGCACGCGATCAGCGTCATCGTGCTCCAGGCGCGCGGCGGGAGGCGAGCCATCAACTCCGATCCGGGGGCCGCAGCCCAGGCGCTCGACGACATCGAGACCACCGGCACGCGGGCGCTCGCCGAGATGCGGCGGCTGGTGGGCGTCCTGCGTCCGGGCGAGGGTGCTGGAGGGCTGGAGCCGCCTCCCGGCCTCGGGCAGCTCAACGCCCTCATCGCGGGCGTCCGCGACGCCGGCCTGGCCGTCGACATCCGGGTCGAAGGCGCGCCAATCGAGGTGGCGCCCGGCGTGGATCTCGCGGCGTACCGCCTCGTCCAGGAAGCGCTCACCAACACCCTGCGACACGCGGGCGCAAGCGCAGCCCACGTGACCCTGCGCTACCTGCCCGGATCAATTGAGCTCGAGGTGACCGACGACGGTGCTGCGCCGGGACCGGGCCCGGTGGACGCCGGCCACGGTACTGCCGGGATGCGCGAGCGGGTTGCGCTCTACGGTGGGAGCGTCGAGTTTGGGCCGGGAGCTGATGGAGGCTTCCGGGTGCGTGCGCGCCTGCCGGTCGGGGTCGATCCCGCGTGAGCATCCGCGTCCTGATCGTCGACGACGAGCGACTCGTGCGCGCGGGCTTCCGCATGATCCTCGCTGGCGAGGAGGGGATCGAGGTCGCCGGCGAGGCGAGCACCGGCGGTGAGGCGATCGACGAGTCCCGCCGGCTGAAACCAGATGTGATCCTCATGGACGTCCGGATGCCCGGAATGGACGGGCTTGCCGCGACGCGGGAGATCGTCAACGGCGCCCACGGCACAGCGACCGGCCCACGGGTGATCGTGCTCACCACGTTCGACCTCGATGAGTACGTCTTCGGCGCGCTGCGCGCGGGTGCCACGGGCTTCCTGCTCAAGGACGCGCCGGTCGCGCAGCTGCTTGCGGCGATCCGTGCCGCCTCGACCGGCGCCTCGCTGCTGTCGCCAGAGGCGACGCGACGCCTGGTGGCCAGGTTCGCCCAGCGGCGGGCCGAGCCGGGCGAAGAGGTCGCCAAGCTCACGGCCCGCGAGAACGAGGTGCTCCTGCTCGTCGCGCAGGGGCTGTCGAACCGCGAGATCGCCGCCTCGCTCGCGGTGACCGAGGAGACCGCGAAGACACACGTGGCGCACATCCTCGGCAAGCTCGGCCTCAGGGATCGGGTCCAGGCCGTCGTCTTCGCCTACGAGCGCGGCCTGGTCGGCGGCTGACCATTCGTGCGAGGATGGCCGACATGGCTGGCACCCCGCCGATTCGCTTCCCGATCCGCGTCGAGCCGCGGTACCGACTCATCCTGCGAATCTTCGGCGTGACGCCCGCGAATTCGTTCGTCGACCTCGGCGAGCTACTGGAGGCGCACTTCGGGTGGTCGCACGTCTCCACGCCCGTGACGAACCTCACCAGCTGGACGATCGAGGGACCGTGGCTCGCCGTCACGGCGCTCGGAGTCCGCATGAGCGTTCGCCATCGGGACCTCACCTTCGGTGGCACGCCGAGGGGCGGTGTGCGGATCAACTTCCGCGAGCGAGTCCGCTATTGGCGGTTCCGTCTCCCGGCGCTGTACGTGACGGTGGAGGACCTGGATGGTCTCGCCGCCGCGCTGGCTGCTCGGGGGATCCCCGGCGAGGACCGCCGTCGGTTGCGCTAGCTGCTGTTCCCTGTCCGCTAGCTCGCGCGAGCGGGCAGCGCGCGACCCTTCTCGAGCACGACCTGGAGGTCCTGGCAGACGCCGGTGTCGAAGGCTGCCTCGCTGATCGACAGGTAGTAGTCCCACATCCGGATGAAGCGTTCGTCGAAGCCCATCGCCCGGACCTCGTCCAGCCGGCCCAGGAAGTTGGTGCGCCACGTCGCGAGCGTTCGGACGTAGTGCGGGGCGATGTCCTCCACCTCGCGGACGAGCAGCCGCGTGCCGTGGAGCGAGCGCTCGACCTGGGCGAGGGAGGGGAGCAGGCCGCCCGGGAAGATGTACGTCTGGATCCAGTTCGCGCCGCGGGCCTGGGGCAGGTACGCCACGTCCGGGAAGGCGATCGTCTGGAGGCTCATCCGGCCCCCGGGCACAAGCACGCGATCGCAGACCCCGAAGTACGTCTCGAAGAACTCCGCGCCGACCGCCTCCAGCATCTCGATCGAAACGATCGCGTCGAACTGGCCCGTGATCTCGCGGTAGTCGCGGAGCAGGACGGTGACGCGGTCCGCGAGACCGGCCGCGCGAATGCGCTCCGTGGCGAGCTTGTGCTGCTCCTTCGAGATCGTGACCGTTGTCACCCGGCATCTGACCTCGCCCGCCGCGTACAGCGCGAAGCCGCCCCAGCCCGTCCCGATCTCGAGGACGTGCATGCCGGCCGTCAGTCCAGCGCGCTCGGCCATGCGCCGGTACTTGTTCCGCTGGGCGTCGGCGAGCGCCTGGTCCGGCGTCTCGAAGACGGCACTCGAGTAGGTCAGGGACTCGTCGAGGAACAGGCGGTAGAAGTCATTGCCCAGGTCGTAGTGCGCCTGGATGTTCCTGCGCGCCTGGCTTAGTGTGTTGCGGCGCAGCCGGTGGGTGATCGTCTTGCCGAGCTTCGCCGGGATTCGCCACCAGCCGCCGGTGAGTGCGAGCGCCTCGCGGTTGACCGCCGCAAGCTTCGCGAGGCGGGGCAGGTCCGGGCTGGACCACAGCCCGTCCATATACGCCTCGCCGGCGCCGATGTCGCCGCCGCGCAGGATCCGAGTCACCGCCGCAATATCGTGGATGCGGAGCTCCGCACTCATGCCCGTGGTCGCGTCTCCGAAGAACTGCCGGGATCCATCCGGCAGCACGACTGTGAGCCGTCCAACCGTGATCCGACGGGCCACCGAGAGCATCGCTCGCATCGCGAGGCGCTCCAGCGCAGAGCCCCCAGGCCCTCGCCTGGTGGCGTCTCGACGCCCGTGGACGGCCTGCTCACTCATCGCCCGTGTACCCCCGCGGGTTCGGCGTCAACGCGCGGAGCCGCACCTTCGCCGTGCCGATAGAAGCGCGCGCCCCGCAGTCGTAGCCGCAGCGCGTGCCATGCGATCAGGCCCGTCGTCCGCTGGGTCATCAGCGGGTGGCGCAGGAGCAACCGCAGGATCGCCCGATCGGTGAGCGGGCGGCGCTCCAGGACCAGGCTGGTCGACAGGCGGACCTCGCCGTCCTGGCGCAGCACGATGCCGATCCGGACCCCGTCGTCGTCATCCCGGACGTGGACCGCGTACCGGCCGTCAAGGGAGATGAACGGCGACACGAAGAACGCCTTCGACATCGACGCACCGAAGGGCGCGTCGAGCGCGCCCGGCCCGTCGGCAGCCCCATCGGGCATGGTGCCGGTGCCATCCGGTCGCAGCGTGTACAAGTGCCGTTCGCCGAACGTGTTGTGGACCTCGACGATCACGACCCCCAACGTGCCGCCGCTGTCACGGCAGAGGTAGAAGCTCGCCGGATTGAAGACGTAGCCGAGGATCCGGAGGTTCGTGATCAGCGTGATGCGCCAGCCGGCTGGATCGTGGCCCTCTGCACGGAGATGCGCACGAACGTCGAAGTCCAGGTCTGTCGCCGGTGTCGGGAGGTGGTCGGCGTCGCGAAAGCCAACGATCGCGCGCCGGTTGCGGCCGACAAGCCGCGACCGAGCGGCCACCGCGTCGAGCTCGCCGAGGTCCAGCGCGAAGTAGAAGACATCGTGCTCGAGCTGGTAGTCGAAGGGTTGCGTGCGGCGGTGGCGGACCTTGCCCGCGAGCAGGTGGGAGCGCAGCCCCCTCGGGCTGCTCATGCGGCGATCTCCTGGCTGCTCGACGCGAGCGCCGCGGCGACCTCGTAGCCGGAGCGACAGCCGTCCTCGTGGAAGCCGTAACCGAGGTGGGCCCCGGCGTACCACGTGCCGCGATGGCCCTGGATGGCTCCGAGGCGGCCCTGCGCGGCGAGGGTGTCGAACGTGTACAGCGGGTGGCTCATGGCTCGCTCGACGATGACCTGATCGGGCGCGACTCGGTCGCCCGGGTTCACCGAGACACAGTACTCGACGCTCCCGGCGATCGATTGCAGCCGGTTCATGTGGTAGGTCATCGAGAGCTGGTCGGCCGGCCGGCGGCAATCGCCCGTCGCGATGTTCCACGAGCCCCACGCCCGGCGGCTGCGCGGCAGGATCGAGGCGTCCGTGTGGAGGACCACCTGATTCGTCGTGTACTGGAAGCCGGAGAGAGCGGCACGCTCCGCTGGGTCGGCGTCGGCCAGCAGTCCGATGGCGCTGTCCGCGTGCGTGGCCATGACGACAGCATCGAATCTCGCTTCCGTGCCGTCCGCGGTCCGCACCGTCGCACCCCAGGCGTCGCGGCGGACCTCGACCACCGGCTGGCCGGCGCGGACGGCGCCGGGCCTCAGCCGCGCGACGATCTCGCGGGCGTACGCGCGGGATCCACCCTTGACGACGCGCCACTGCGGCGCGCGCCCGATCCCGATGAGGCCGTGGTTGTCCAGGAAGCGGAGGAGGTAGTCGACCGGGAAGGTCATGATCCGGTCCGGCGCGGTGGACCACACCGCCGACACGATCGGGATCAGGAAGTGCGCCGTTAGTCCGCGGCCGTAGCGGCGCTCCGCGAGCCACTCGCCCAGCGTCGCGCTGGAGCGGACGTCCGCATCGAGCGTGCGGCGCGCGTCCCGATAAAAGCGCAGCACGTCGACCGTGAGGCGGGCGTGGCCGGGACTCGCGAGGAGGCGACGAGTCCCGAACCAGCCGCCGGCGCCACGGGAGCTGAACGCGATCCCGCAGGCGTCGCATGACGAGCCGAGCGACATGTCGCTCGCCTGACTCTCGATGCCGAGCTCGGCGAGGAGGCCGATGAACCG
>JBDSZH010000075.1:0-28938 GCA_039925225.1 Candidatus Limnocylindrales bacterium
AAGGCGGTGTAGGCGCCGATCAGCAGGAACTCGCCGTGCGCCAGGTTCACCACGTTGAGCAGCCCGAAGGTGAAATGAAGCCCGAGGGCGATGAGCATGAAGACCGCGATGAGGACGACGACGTTGAAGGAGTCGGTCGGCAGGAAGCCAATCGAGGCGAACGTCTTCACAGGGCCAGCCTCCGTTCGAGCACGCCGTCGTCGTGGAGGCGCCCGATGTCACCCGACTCCACGATGGTGCCGTGCTCGAGCACGTACGCATGCGAGCCGAGAGCGAGGGCCGTGTCGATGTTCTGCTCTACCAGCAGCACGGCTGCGGACTCGGTCAGCACCTGGATCGCGGGCAGCAGTTGTTGCACTATGAGCGGGGCCACGCCTTCGGTTGGCTCGTCCATCAGCACCAGCTTTGGGTGGACGATGAGCGCCTGGGCGATGCCGAGCATCTTCCGCTCGCCACCGGAGAGGGTCTGCGCCTCCTGGTCCAGCCGCTCTCCCAGGATCGGGAAGAGCTCCGCCGCCGCAGCCAACCCCGTATCGCCCCCACGCCTGCCATAGGCGATGAGGAGGTGCTCTCTCACGGTCAGGCCCGGAAACACCGAATCTTCCTGTGGAACCCAGACCATGCCCGCGGCGTTAATGCGATGGCCCTTCCAATCGGTGATATCTCGTCCCTCGAGCTGCACCTTTCCGGTCTTGGACAAGACCCCCATGAGCGCCTTCAGCAGCGTCGTCTTACCAGCGCCGTTGCGGCCCATCAGGCATGCCACCTCGCCCGGCGCCACCTCGAATGACACGTCCCGCAACACGATGGACGACCCGTAACCCGCTTGGAGGCCGGTGACACTCAGCACGGCGGTCAATGACGTCTCCCCAGGTAAGAGGCCTGCACCTCCGGGTTGGCCTGTACTTCATCGATCGTGCCGTCGGCCAGCACTTCGCCGCGGTGCAGCACGGTCACCCGGTCGCTGACCAGCCGAATGAACTCGATGTTGTGCTCGACCACGATCATCGCCTCCGCCGCCCGGGCGGCCTGCAGCTCACGGAGCAGCGAGGCCGTGCGGCGACTCTCGGCACGGGTCATCCCGGAGGTGGGCTCGTCGAGGAGGAGCAGCTTCGGTTTTGTGAGCAACACCATCCCGATCTCCAACCACCGCTGTTGGCCGTGGCTGAGGTGGCGCGCTCGTCGCCATCGGACGTCCGCGAGCTCGATGAGCTCCAGCACTCGTTCCACCTCACCCTGGTCGACGGACGGCTCGATTCCCGGCAACTTGGGGAGGGCTCCCAGGAGCAGGTTCTCCTCGATGGTCAGGTCTCCGAAGATGCTGGTCACCTGGAACACCAGCCCCATCCCCAGCCGGGCACGCTCATGAGCCGGCAGGTGGGTGACATCCGTGTCGCCGAACCGGATGGTGCCGTGGTCGGCATGCAGGCGACCGTAGATGAGGTGGAGCAGGGTACTTTTCCCGGCTCCATTCGCGCCGATCAAACCGCGCAGCTCACCGCCGTTCAACTCCAGCGAGACGTCGTTGACTGCGACGAAGCCACGGAAGCTCTTGGTAAGGCCGCCGATGGTGAGGACGCTCACGTTCCCCGCTCCCGGTTGAGGAACCCGAAGATGCCGGAAGGCAGCACGAGGATGACCGCGACCAGGATGACCCCGATGACGACCAGCCAGATGTCGAGCAGGGAACCCGAGAGTGTGGCGGTGAGGTAGGGAAGAAGGATCGCGCCGACGATGGGGCCGATGAGGGTGCCGCGGCCCCCCAGCACGACCCACAGCAACACGAGCGTGGAGGCACCAACGCCGACAGCGCTGGGGGACACGATGCCCTCGTGCACGTAAAAGACGGCCCCGGCGAGAGCCGCGATGGCGGCAGACAGGACGAAGGCGCGGCGCTTGATGGCGGGCACGTCATAGCCAAGTAGGTCGATCCGGTCCGCGTTGTCTCGGATGCCGCGCAGGATGAGCCCGGAACGGGAACGCAGGAACCATTGGACGCCGACGTACGTGGCGAGCAGGAGCAGGCCGGCGAGAGCGTAGAAACCGTAGCCCTGCTGGAGCGAGATCACCCCCGGGACGCCGAGGCTTGAGCTCATCAGGATCCCGTTCCGGCCACCGGTCACGGATCCACCCGCATTCATCAGACGCTCCGCCGCCACCGCCACCGCCAGGGTCACCACCGCGAACTCGACGCCGCGCAGGGCGGCTCTGCCCGAGAACACGAAGTACGACAGGGCGAAGGCGAACAGGGACACGGCCACCACCGCCCCGATGATCGCCGCCCAGAGCGGCACCGGTAGGAACGCGGCCTCGTGCGTGGTCAGCAGACCGACGATGTAGCCACCGCCGCCGAAGAAGACGGCGTGCCCGAACGTGAACATCCCACCGTAGCCCCAGATGAGGTCCACGGAGACTGCGAACGCTGCGAGCAGGAAGTATCGGCCCAGCCGATCGATGAGGAACGTATCGCCACTGACCAGCGGAAAGACGATCAACGCCAGCAGCAGAGACGCCTCAATGCGACGACGGCTGCGGTGGGTGGCGTCTGATCCGGCGAGTCCCATGAGCGGCACCCGCCAACGCCCCCACCGCATCCGTGTTTCCAGCCCTACAGGCTGCAAGCCTCCTCAGGATCCATGTTGGGGAAGCTGTTCGCGAGGACGTACTTCCCGTTCAGGGCCTGCACGAGGTTGATCGTCTGCTGGAGATAGTGAGACGGCGTGATCGTCACCGACCCCGTGGGGCCCTCGAAGGACAGCCCGGGGAGAGCTGCGGCCACGGCCTTCGGGTCGACCGAGCCGGCCTTCTCCACTGCCGACTTGTAGAGATAGACGGCGTCGTATGCGCCAACCCCTTCTCCGCCCGACGGGATCTTGCCCGCCCCGAATTCAGCCGCGTACGCATCCAGGAAGGGCTTCACTCCGGGTGCGTCGGCCACCGTGAAGAGCGGCAGCGCCGTGTAGGACCCTTCGGCGAGGGCCGCGACGCCTCCGAAGTCGGGGTCACCGAGGAAGATGGTGCCGATACCGACGGTGTCGAGCAGACCGGCGTCATCGAGCGCCTTGAGGGCGGCACCCCAAACGGCGGGATACAGCGAGAAGATGTAGTCGGGCTGCTTGTCACGAACCGTCTTCACGAGCTCGCTGAAGTCCTCGGCGATGAGCGGCAGATAGAGTTCCGCCACCACGATGCCACTGTTCTCGGCGATGATCGGCTTGGCGATCTCGAAGCTGCGGCGCGGCCATACGTAGTCGGCTCCGAAGAGCATGACCTTGGGGCCGTACTTCTGTTGAAGCACCGGGATCAAGGGCCGGATCTGCTGTGCCGGCACAGCCCCGAACGAGAAGTACAGCTCGTTGCACTTCCCACCCTCGAACGTCTCGGTATAGAAGAGCAGCTTGCCGCCCTCCTCGACGACCGTCTTGTACGCGGCGTCGTTGGCATCCGAGCCGATCGGACCCATCACCAGGTCCACCTTGTCGCTCTGGATCAGCTTGCGGGCCTTGTCGACCGTGGCGCTCACGTCGGTCTGGGTGTCCTCGACGATCACCGTGATCTGCCGGCCGGCGATACCGCCCTTGGCGTTGATTTCCTTGACCGCGAGCTGAGCGCTGTTCGCCAAGCTGGTGCCGTAGGTAGTGAACGGACCAATCAGGTCGGCGAGGATCCCGATCTTGATCGGTTCGCTGGACACTGGGGTTGAACTTATCGGCGTGCCAGTCGACGCGCCAGTTGGCGCGCCGGTCGGCGCGCCGGTCGTGCACGCGGCGAGCACCAACACCAGCGCGATCCCCAGGCCACCGTAGCCGGTACCACGAGCGACGTCACGCCTCGTCCGCTGGCGGTCGGCTCGACCGCTCAAGATTCCGTGATTGTTCACTTCCGTCCCTCCGTTCCTAGATCGCATGCGAAAACCCCTTCAGACCCACGTCTGCATCCTGGCCGGTCAACGCGGGCCCGCCAGCTCGAAGACCCTTAACACCTCCTCGAGACCCGAGACCGTGCCGAAGTGCGTGTCGATGTCATACAGGCTGGACGCCTGCTCGCGCTCGCCGGTGGCGGCGACGCAATCCTGCACGACGATCACGTCGTAGCCGCGAAAGAAGGCGTCGTGCGCCGTGGAGCGGACGCAGATGTTGGTGACCACGCCGGTCAGGATCACGTGCGCGATCCCCAGCTCGCGCAGACGCAGATCCAGGTCGGTCTCGTAGAAGCCGGAGTAGCGGCGCTTGGAGACCCTGTACTCGTCCTCCGGCGGTTGGAGCGCCTCCACGATCTGCGCTCCCCATGTACCGGTGAGGCAATGCACGGAGCGCTTGTCGAACTCGCGGTCGCCTGGCGGGTGCGTGTCGCAGACCCAGATCACCGGCGACCCGTGTGCACGAGCGGTGGCGAGGAGACGCAGGATCGGCTCGTAGAGGCGATTACCTTCCGGCAGGGGCATTGCCCCGGTCGGCTCGAGGAAGTCGTTCAGCATGTCGACGACCAGCACTGCGCTGCGACCGGGGTCGAAATCGATGCTGCGCTGGACACGACGTTCCGAGAAGTCGATCACCAGATGGGCACGGCTCGCACGCCGGGAGGAGTGTTGCGGCTCCTGGTGAAACGCGGGGTTCCGTCGATGATCGCCGTCGCCACTGCGAGGGTGTTCCCAATGGCGTCGCGAACGATCACGGCGCTGCCGGAATCGATGGGAGCCTCGATGGTGACTACCTTCCGGATGTCCACCGGTCAACCCTCAGATGCACCGGGCCTGCTCGGCCAGCCGTCCGCCGCCGACAGTAGCACGCGGTCGGACTCCCTAGAGAAGCGCTACCGCGGCCGAAGCCGTTCGGACGGTCGCTGTTTTGAAATATGAGCGGCGAGCGTCGTAGCGGACGGTTGCCGGCCCGGTCCGATGGAGCGTGAAACGGACCGAGTCGGGCGTAGTTATGGTGTCGTGACAGTGGACGAGTACGAGCGCGGATTCGTCGCCGCGAAGATCGCCATTGAGCCGACAGTCTCGAGCTCCAAACGTTCGAACGATGCCTCGAGGATCTGCCGCAGCCCCTCCTCAGTGTCCTCAAGATTGTCGAAGGTACCCCGCCGGTTGTTGGCGTAGAGCACCCTCCGTCCCAACCAGGTGTGTCGCCCAGAGGTCCCGAGGATCGATGCCCCGAAGAGGACGCCCGTCGGTGCCAGAACGGCCGCCACGTTGGCCACGGCATCTGCCTTGCGTGAGAGCGGTCCTGGCAGGCAATGGATCACGCAGTTCAGCGCCGCGGACTCGAACGGCCCTTCGATGGGAAGCGGTTTGCAGACATCGGCCTCGACGATCGTGATGGCCAAGCGCAGCAGCCGCTGGGAGGCGTGATCGAGGACGTTCACGTTCGGGTCGAGGATCGTGACCGGGCTGCCCTCAGGCAGGCCGGCTCGTTCCAGGAAGTAGCCGGTGCCGGGGCCAACGTCGAGGTGCAGAGGGCTCGCGTGTCGCCGGTATCCCTCCACCATTCGGCTCGTCGGGCATCGCCATATAACGCGGGTGAAGAGGCCAAGGATCACGGGGTCGTAGACCCTCAGGAAGAGCGGGGTGTACTCGCTCTGGCCGCGGTAGGCGGGATCGTCACGCTTCATCGGTTCGAGGGCCCCTTCCATATTGGTCTGGAGTCGGGGTGTCGTTGCAAGATCAGAAGTGAGAAAGTGGAGCGGGAGAAGGGTCTCGAACCCTCGACCTTCTGCTTGGGAAGCAGACGCTCTGCCAACTGAGCTACTCCCGCCCGGGAAGGCCGAATTCTAGCGTGACGCCGCGGCACGTTCCACGGACTCGATGAAGTCGATGAGGCCCGCGTGGTTCAGCCACATTCGCGTCGAGATCGCGGACTCGTTTGGAGCAAGCTCCGGGAGGTGCGCGTCGATCAGCCCCTGAGGCGTCGAAATCCTGCGATCGCACAGAGACTGATCGTCGTACGACGTCGTGCGCGGCGTCAGGACCGTGCAGGCAACTGCAAGGCCCGGCTCGATCGACACGTATATATCGGTCCGGGAGGTCGAGCCGTATTCAAGCGAGATCGAAGGTCAGCTCCGAACGTCCGTGTCTGAGAAGAGACTCGATTGGAGGTGACGCGATGCAATCGAATCGGCTGGCAAGCCGAGGCTCTCGAGTGAATAGCGCGGCGACGCCGGTCATCGCGAGCGACCCCAGGCGGCGGCGACAGACCCCCCGGCTCCTGAGACTTGTCTCGGTAGCGACTCTTGTTGGCGGTTGCGTCGGTCCCGTTACAACGCTCCCTACGACGCCCTCCGCGAGCCCGGTGGTACTGGATTCCCCATTGGCCAGCCCGAGCGCCCAGGCAGAACCGATCGAATTGAATCATTCCCCTGCGCTCGACGGGACATCAAACACGATCGCCATGGCCAGGGCCATCTCGCGGATCGACGACCCAGGCGTGGGCAACACCCTGATCAGGTTCAATTCAGACATCTACACGGTCGTCGTCGATGGCAGCAATCCGCGCCGCCTGACGGACTCACTCGGCACGAAAGGCTGGCCATCCTGGTCGCCCGATGGCCGACAGATCGTCTACCGCTGGGCGCCTGAAGGCTTCGATTGGAATCGCAGCGACATCGCGATCGTGACCGTCGCGGACTTGAAGGTCACCACCCTGGCGCATGAAGCCTGGTCGCCGGCATGGTCGCCGAATGGTGACTGGATCGCCTACTACTCGGCATCGGATCGATTTGGCCTGAACCTCATCCGGCAGGATGGCTCGGACGATCACCAGATTCTGGCAGGCGATGCTGAGTATCCAGCGTGGTCGCCAGATGGTCGACGCATCGCCTTCATGTCGCTCGGCTTTCCTGCCGGCTCATCATCGGCTGACTACGACCTCTATGTTGTCGACGCGGACGGCCGCAACCTTCAGCGGCTCACCACTGCCGCGGGGGAGGATGGTTGGCCGGCCTGGTCTCACGACGGAGGCCGGATCGCCTATGAGCACAGGCCGACTGAGGCGGAATCCGAGATCCACGTGATGATGGCGGACGGGACGATGGACCAACGGATCACTGACCCAACGGACGTTCTCCAGGAGAGCGACCCGAGTTGGTCCCCAGGTGACGGATACCTTGTGTACTACGCTTCGACGCTGACGGAGACCGGCGGCTTGTTCGTGATGCGTCCCGACGGGTCGGGGCGGCTCAAGGTAGGTTCGGACGGATCCGATCCGGCCTGGAAACCGGAGCCATAACGCGTGCCCGGCCGCTCCCTTGGGATTCCGCAATCGGGTCGTCCGGCATAGATGCTTCGGCAACGAAGTGACGTCTGACGTTCCGCGCACGAGGGATCGCGCGGTTTTCCGCTGCGACGCTGCGTGACGCTCGGGCGGTCCTTGCGGCGTCGCCGCTGCCCGGATCCTGGCGGGTGTCGCGCGCCGCTGAGGGCTGGACCCGCCGCGCGTTGCTGGCCGACGACGGGCGCCGCAGGCTCTTTCTGAAATTCGACGTCGCAGTCGATGTTCTCCGCCGCCTCGCCGCAATTGGCGTCGCCCCGCCGGTCCTGCATGGCGGCCAATACCGTGGTCGGTCGTTCGCAATTCAACCGTTCATCGAGGGTGGGCACCCGCAGAAGGACTGGTTTGATCCGCACTTGTCAGCGGTCGCGCGGCTGGTGGCCACGTATCACGCAGACGGGCCGCTCCGGGCGCTCCTCGGTCCGAGCTCGGCCGCGAGCCATGAGCAGCACGTTTCGGATCTCCTCGCTCGATACGACCGTCGAGCTCACGGCGGTTCCGCGCGGTGCGGGCTGCCGTTTGGCAACGCAGTGGAGGAGTTGCGGAAGCAAGCGGACGGACTACGCCCTTCGAGTCTCGTCCCAACCCACGGCGATCCGAACAACAAGAACTTCGTCGTGACCGACGACTCGAGCGCCTATCTGCTGGATTGGGACGATCTCGAGATGTCCGATCCGTTCCGCGATGTCGGTCAGCTGCTGTGGTGGTATGTACCCCACGGTCGATGGGTTGAATTGCTCGGCCAACTCGGTCTCGCGACTGACGCCGACGCTGAACGAAGTCTGTATTGGTGGGTGGCCGCGGAATCCCTCGACGTGTCGATGCATCTCGCAGACCTCCGCATTCGCGTAGCTGCCTTGGCCTTTTTTGAAGACTTCCGGGCCGCAATCGCGCAGCAACCGAATCCGCGCCGCACTCTCATCGGGCCCAGCAGGACCTCCGATCCTCGGCTCTGAATCGGCGAAAGGACAAACGGCTGCCAACTGGGCTACTTCCGCTCGGGAGGGCGGAACTCCTAGCGTGGCGCCGCGTCGCGTTCCACGGACTCGATGAAGTCGATGAGACCGGCGTAGTACGTCGCCTGGTCGTCGTACATGGCCATGTGGCTGCCATTCGGGCAGTGCAGATACGTCCCGCGCGGGAGCCGGGACGCCATCATCCGCATCCACTCGGGGTCCATCGTGTCGTGCTGCGCGCCGATGACGAGCGTCGGCACCGTGATCCGGGCAAGGTCATCTGTGCGGTCCCAGGTCATCAACACGCCACCCGCGCCCAGCTCGCTCGGGCCTTGCATCGGGACGTAGATCGACTGGTTGATGGCGGCGAAGGCGCGCTTCACTGGGTCCGGCCATTCCTCGAGCGGCCGACGGAGGACGTGGTGGACGTAGTGGTGCTCGTTGAGGAGCGCCATGTAGCGCGGGTCGTCGGTGGTGCCGTTCGCTTCGAAGCCCTTGATTTCCGCGAGGACCTTCTGGTCCATCGCCGGCATCAGCACCCGCTCCGCGTACGCGTTGTAGGCAGGCCCACTGCTCATCATGTTGGAGATCACGAGGCCCTTCAGGTGGTCCTGGTGCGCGAGGGCGTATTCCATCCCGAGCATGCCGCCCCACGAGTGCCCGAGCAGGTAGAAGTTGTCCCGGTCCAGTCCGAGCGCGATTCGGACCTGTTCAACCTCATCGACGAAGCGCGGGATCGTCCACAGGTCCGGGTCGTCCGGCTGGTCGCTCCACGCCGACCCGAGCTGGTCGTAGTAGTAGTACTCGATGCCAGCCGCCGGCAGGAACGAATCGGACGCCTCGAAATACTCGTGGGTCGCGCCCGGTCCGCCGTGGAGGAGCAGCAGCTTTATGGTCGGGTTGTTGCCGACGCGCTTCGTCCAGACGCGGAACTCGCCCTTCGGGGTGGAGATCGGGATCATGCGCACGCCGCCGGACCAGGCGTCGTCGCGGCCCGTGATGTCGAAGTAGCCTGCCGGTTGCGCCATCTCGATCACGCTAACCCATGGACGATGTCGCGCGTCGAGCGGTAGAGCTCGCCGAACGCTCGATATCGACGGTCGTGGCCGGCGCGCATCGCCGGCCGTGGCCGGATCACCCGATCCACCGACATCCAGGCACCGACCTCGTCACGCGTTATGAGCCCGGACGCGAGTCCAGCCAGCAGCGCGTCCCCGCGCGAGGCACCGATCGTCGCGCCTGGGATCTCCTGTTCGATCCCGGTCGCGTCGGAGACCAGCTGGAGCAGCAGCGGATCCGCCGTCCCACCACCCACCGCGACCACCCGCCGAATCGGCGCGCCGAGTGCGCGGATCGCCTCGAGGTTCGCGCGCGTCGCGTACGCGATCCCCTGGAGCAGCGCGAGGTACATGCCGCCGCGCGTCGTGCCGAGGGACAGGCCTGCCGCGACGGCCCGGGCGAGTGGGTCGTTGATCGGCGTGCGCTCGCCGGAGAAGTAGGGCAGGAACAACAGGTCCTCGGCGCTGCCCGACGCCACCGCTGCCTCGGCGACGGCGGCCTCGGCCGACAGCTCGGCGAAGGGAGAAGGACCACCGGCGCGTTCCTGGTCGACCAGATCGGAAGCCAGCTGATCCCGGAACCAGGCGAGCGCCGAGCCGCCCGTGGCCAGCCCGCCGGAGATCGCCCACTGACCCCGCTCCGTCCCCGGCGTGAGCCAGAGCGAGCCCGCGGCCACGGGCTTCTCCGTCACCTGGATGAAGAACGTCGTGCTGCCGTACATGATCATCAGGTCGCCCGGGTGGGCGACATCCACGCTTATGGCCTCGGCGAGGGCATCCAGCGCCCCCACCGCCACGGGCACTCCGGCGGGAATGCCGGTTGCCGCTGCGGCGTCAGCCGTGACGGTGCCCGCGAGATCCGCCGGCCAGGCGATCGTCGGCAGGCGGTCGATCGTGGTGATGCCGTCCGCGAACCGGTCTGACCAGCGGATCGCCCCGCGGTCGAAGAGCGGGTTGAAGTGCGACGCGGTCCTGGCATCGATGACCATCGCGCCCGTCAGGCGGTGCACGAGATATGTGGTGGCGCTGACGAACCAGCGGGCCGCCTCGTAGACCTTCGGCTCGTGCTCAGCAAGCCAGGCAATCTTGGGGCCAGTGGCCTGGCTGGAGAGGTCCATGCCGGACCACGCCGCCAGCGTGTCGGCGCCGTGTTGCGCCTCCAGCGCGCCGATCTGCGCAGTCGCGCGAGCGTCGACGCCGTACAGGATTGCCTTCCGCAACGGGCGCCCGGCTGCATCGAGCGGGAGCACGGTGGGCCCGATGGCGCTGACGCCCACGCCGCCGATCCTATCGCCAGCCGGCACGGCCGCCACGAGCCGGCGCGCGATCGAGCACACGTCGGCCCACCACACGGCATCCGCGTCCTGTTCGGCCCAGCCGGGCCGGGGAACGTCCATGCCGTGCTCCGCGCGCGCCTCGGCAACCAGCGTCCCGTCAGGCCGGACGAGGACGCCCTTAGAGCTCTGCGTCCCCACGTCGATGCCGAGGAGGAGGTCGCTCACGTCCGTCAGCCCACCGTCACGTCGCCGCAGAGGTGGACCGCGAGCCCCATCGCGTCGAACATCGCGGCCTTCGCGGCAAGTGCCTCGTCCGCGCTCGCCGCATCTGTGCCGTACGCGACCTGGATGTGGTTTGCCTTGTGCCTGGCCATCATCTGGTCTCGGGTCAGCCCGTGGAGGACCGCGTGCATGATCGGCCACTGGGGCGTCGTGGCCTGCCAGCGTCGCTCGGTCTCCGCCGCGGGCAGCTCCGCCACGGTCGCGCGCCCGAGATCCGCATGCAGTCGGCCGTCCATGAGGAACACCCGGCTCCAGACGATCTCGCCCGGCCGGCTCACGCCCTTGATCGTGCCGCCGCCGAGCCCGAAGTAGACGGGCGGCTGGCGCTCGCTCACGGCGCCCGCGTAGCCACCGACGAGGTGCGCCGGCGGCACGGCCCCAGAGATCTCGAACACCCACACGAAGTCGTCGCCGTAGGGCGCGCCCCAGCGGACGTCATGCAGGGTCGTCGCCGCATTCAGCCCGAGCGCCGTCCACACCCGGTTCGTGACCAGCGCGTCGACCGCGGAGCCTTCGTCGACCTCGTTGAAATGGATCACCGGACGGCCCGGGTACAACTCCCGCGTCTCGCCGAGCGCCAGCACGGGCGGCCGATCGGCGTCGTTGAGCAGGCCCTCGGCCAGATCGGACGCAGGGGCCATGTCCTTCAACCCCTGCTGATACTGGATCCCGATCGCGTCGCACCCGAACTGGTCCGCGATGCGCGTTGCCGCGATATACAGCCGAAGCTGGTCCAGGACCTGGTCCTCGGTCAGCTCCGTGGCGCCGTCGCTGCCGAGCCGGAACTCCATGCCGCGGCCCGTGAGCCACCGGTAGCCCGCGCGCGCCTCGCCCGTAGTGACCCGACGCATCTCTGCAACGAGCGCGGATTGGCTCAGCCGCTCCTTGTAGATCCCGGCGGGGTTCAGGTGCTCGTCGTCGATGATCGCGTTGTACATACCCATGCAGCCCTCGTCGAAGACGCCGAGGATCGCCATCCGCTCCGCGAGCTCGGCCGCGAGCCGAGCCCCCAAGGCCACCGCGGCCGGCGAAAGGGCCGCCCGATCGAGATCGCGGACGTGCGATGTGTCGTGCCGGATCGCACCCGTCTCGAGCCATTCGCGGATCGCGGCGTCCGCGAAGGGGTCGGTCAGATCTTCGCCCCAGATGCTCGAATAGCCACGGCCCATCTTCGTCAGCGACGCGTTGATATTCAGCATGCCGACGAGGCCCGGCCACCGGCCGCTCCAGTTGGCCACAGTCAGGATCGGCCCGCGGTGGCGGCGCAGGCCCGCGAGCACGTGATGGCTGTATTGCCAGACCGCCTCGGCGACGACGAGCGGCGCGTCCCGATCGATCCCCTCGAAGATGGACATGCCCACGCGCTGGCTGGAGATGAACCCGTGCCCGCGAGCGGCATCGATGGGATGCGCGCGCCGAACTGTCGCCCCATGACGGCCAAACGCCGCCGCGACGTGGCCCTCCAGCTCCGCCTGCGCCGGCCAGCCGAGCCGGTTGGCGGCCTCGCGCAGGTCCCCCGACGCGACGAGCGTCACCTCGCGGTTCATCGCACGCTCCCTTCCGGATCGGTCGCTCGCCGCCGGGATTCGACGGCGAACAGGACGAACGCGACCAGCGTGATCGCAGCGACCACCAGCAGTGCGGCCCGCGCGCTAAGGGCGACAACCAGCAGCCCGCCGATGTTCGGGCCGATGACGATCGCGAGGTTGGACACGCTCTGGTCGACGGAGCTGAACGTCACGCCGTGCTGGGTCGGAATTCGATGCATGAGCTGGTCGAACAGTGCCAGCTGCGCGCCGGCGCCCGCGATGCCCATGACGAACGCGACTGCCGCGACGCCGGGCAGGAAGTCAAGGAACGCGAGGATCGCGGGCGCGAGCGCCGCGACCAGCAGCGAGGGCAGGAGCGTCACGCCCCCGCCGCGACGGCGCGCGAGCTGCCTCGCGGTGAGGTAACCCAGCACGCTGCCCGCCGATCCGGCCGCGCCGATGATCCCGATCCAGGAATCGGGCGCGCCCACCTCGTGGACGTAGAACAGCGGCAGGACCGGCAGCGAGAGGCCGATGGCGAGCACATACACGAACCCGCGGATCTCGAAGCGCACGAATGGCCGGTTCGCCGCGATGAGGCGCCACAGGCCGGCGAGCCTCTCGCGCGCCGGTACCCGAGGCCCGGGCGGGACCTTTGCGGGCTCCGAGATCTTGATCCGCCTCGACTGGAGGAAGCTCCCGAAGCCCGCCAGCGTCACCAGGACGAGGAAGATCTCGAAGTTCGTCGGGAATTGCACGGCGCTGAGGAACTGACCCACGAGCGCCACCGAAATCGTCGCCGAGACGCCGGCGATTGCCCATCGCCGGCCGAGCAGGTCGAACCGGCCACCCGGGCCCGCGGCGCCATCCATGACCATCGGAAACGCGACCAACGCGGCGGTCGAGGGCAGCGACGCGAACGCCCAGACCGCGAGCAGCGCAGGGATCGCCTGTTCGCGCGGCAGAAGGAACGCAACAAGGGCCATGACCGCGTAGCTCGACCAGGCCACGAGCCGCAATCGGCTGTACCAGCGAACGATCCCACCGCGGGGTTGGAGGTACCGCCCGAACGGGATCGCTAGCAGGAATGCAGTCAGCGCCGGCAACGCGGTGAGCAGGCCGACGTCGCTTGCCGACGCACCCATCCGCAGGAGGAAGACTGGCAGGAACGTGCCCGACGCATTGACGACTCCGATGAACACTGAGTCGACCTGGACGCGCCGGTAGTTCCCTGCGCGCACGGCATGCTGGGACGGCGCGATGTCGGAGGTCGGGGGAGCCATGACGGTCAACGCTACATCCGCGATGATGTCGCCAGACATGCTGTCCCGCGTCGACCGCCGCACGCTGTACATCTTCGGTGCCTACGCGATCGCGTTCGTGGTCGTCGCGCTCGCGAATGTGTTCGACCTCCCACCGCTGGTCCGGTTCGCCGCGGCGGTCGTCGCGCTCGCCGGCGGCGCGGTGTCGGTCGGCGAGGCGACCGAGCGCCTGTCAAGGCGGCTTTCACCGGCGGCGACGGGCGTGGTCCAGTCGGTGCTCGGCAATCTTCCGGAATTGTTCCTTGCGATCTTCGCGCTCCAGGCCGGCCTACTCGATGTCGTCGCGGCCGCGCTGGTCGGCTCTGTCCTCGGCAATGCGCTCTTCGTGCTCGGGCTCGCGACTCTCGTCGGCGGGCTGCGGCACGGCAAGCTGACCTTCTCCGCGGCTGCGAACCGGCTCTACGCCACCGAGCTGCTGCTCGGCGTCGCGGCGTTGACCATCCCCTTCCTGGCAACCCAACCCGGGGCGCCTGACTTCGGCCACGCGGAAGAGCTTTCGGCGGTCGTCGCGATCGTCCTCCTCGTGCTCTTCGTGGCGTCCGTGCCGATCTCGCTGCGGATGTCCACGGAGGGACCCGCTACCAAGCCGCACATTCCGGACGACGACGACGAGAAGACGCCGGACGCGGTCCATCCGCTGTCCCAGACGATCGCCCTCCTCGCGATCTCCGCGATCTCGGCGGCCTTCGTGGCCGATTGGTTCGTGGACGCGCTCGAGCCGGCGATGGCGACGCTCGGCATGAGTGAGGCATTTGCGGGCCTGATCGTCGTCGCGATCGCCAGCAACGCGGTCGAGAATCTCGCCGGCGTCACATCAGCGGCCAAGGGCAACGGCGACCTGTCGATGAGCCTGATCCTCAACTCAGCCCTGCAGATCGTGCTGTTCCTGACGCCGGTCATCGTGCTGCTGAGCTTCTTCGTCGCGCCGGTCCCGCTGACGCTGATCCTCAGCCCGCTGCTGCTCGGCACGCTCGCGGTCAGCGTGCTGCTCGTCATCTTCATCGTGATCGATGGCGAGGCGAATGCATTCGAGGGCGCGATGCTCCTCGGCCTGTACGTGATCGTCGCTGCGGCCGTCTGGTGGGGGCCGCAGATCCAGGCGTAGCCGGTCTTCGCCGCCATCTGGGGCACAATCGACGGCCACATGACCACCTGGCACGATCTCACCGCCGGACCAGGCCCGATTGTTGCCGATGGCGCGATGGGCACGGTGCTGATGGCAAACGGGCTGGAGTTCGGCGATCCACCGGAGCTGTGGAACCTGGAGCACCCCGAGATCATCCGGCGCGTTCAGCGCGCCTATCTCGCGGCTGGCGCGCAGGTCCTGCTCACGAATACGTTTGGCGGCAACCGCCTGCGACTGGAGCTTCACGGTCGTCAGGATCGCGTGGACCAGCTGAATCGCACCGCGGCCGTGCTCGCCCGGGTCGAGGTCGACGCCGCGGATCATCCCGCGATCGTGGCGGGCGATATCGGCCCAACGGGCCAGATCATGGCAGCGATCGGCGGCACGCTCACGCCGGAGATCGCCCGCGAGGTGTTCGCGGAGCAGGCCCGCGCACTCGCGGCCGGCGGCGCTGATGTCATATGGGTCGAGACGATGAGCGACGTCGATGAGGCCGTCGCCGCGATCCTCGGCGCAAAGGACGCGGCGCCGGATCTGCCGGTGATCGCCACGATGAGCTTCGACACGCGGGGGCACACGATGATGGGCGTCACGCCGGAGCGTGCTGCCGCCGCGCTACTCGAAGCCGGCGCGGTCGCGGTCGGTGGCAACTGCGGCAACGGACCGGAGGAGCTCGTCCCCGTCCTCGAGCGGATGCGCAAGGCGTTTCCCGATGCCGTCCTCGTCGCCAAAGGCAATGTGGGCATGCCCCAGCTCGTCGGGCTCGCCGTCGAATACCCAACGACACCGGAGACGATGGCGGAGTTCGCGGCTCGATTCCGTGACGCCGGCGCGAACGTCATCGGGGCGTGCTGCGGCAGCACGCCGCCGCACCTCCAGGCGATGGCCGCAGCGCTCCGCTAGCGAGCATCGCGGAAGGGCCCGCGAAGAGGCCCCTGCTAACCTCAAACGCATGGAACCGCAGGCCCGGATCGCCGCGACCTGGGTCGGGCGGATCGGCTACCGCGACGGGTGGCAGCTCCAGAAGGAGCTCGTGGCGCAACGCGCCGATGGCGCGATCGGGGATCGACTGCTCCTGCTGGAGCACGACGCCGTGCTGACCCTCGGCCGGCAGGCCAGTGACGAGCACGTCCTCGCGACACCGAAGCAGCTCGCGCGCCGTGAAATCGAGGTCATCCGCGTGGAGCGCGGCGGCGAGGTGACCTATCACGGACCGGGCCAGCTCGTGGCGTACCCAATCATCAGGCTCGGCGATCGGAGCCTGCTTGTTCGGCCGCTCGTTGAGGCGCTCGAGGCTGCGATGATCGAGACCTGCTCCCACCTCGGCGTAGACGCGATCCGCCGCGACGGACATCCCGGCTGCTGGATCGAGGGCGACCGAGGCCGCCCGCACCGCAAGATCGGCGCGCTCGGGCTGCGTATCGAGCGCGGTGTGAGCTACCACGGGATCGCGCTCAACATCGACCCGGACCTGCGCGATTTCGAGCTCATCGACCCGTGCGGCATGCCGGGCCTCGTCTCGACCTCGATCTCGGAGGAGCTGGGCCGTACAGCCGAGCCACCAACGACAGCCGCCGTCGAGCGCGCGGGCACGATCTTCGCCGAGGCGTTCGCCGCAGCCATCCATGCCCCGTTGGCGTGGCTCGATACCGCGGCTCGCGTTCCGGTCGAGGCATAGCCCGCCCATGAGCGCGGGCCTGTTCGAGCTCCGCAAGGACCCGATCACCGGATGGTGGGTTGCGACGATCGTCGACCGTGACTTTGACCGGAGCCGCTTCGCGCGCCCGGCGACGCCCATCGACGACGACGGCGACTGCCAGAACTGCCGCCTGCCAGCAGGCGAGGGCGTGCGTGTGCGGGTGCTCAAGGACTACGCGTTCCACGTCGTCGGCACGGAGCAGGAGCGCGACGAGCGGGACATGGGCATTGCTCAGATCAGCGTCGCGGACGCGAAGGCGGCCGGCAGCTGGCGCACGATCTCCGCGCCGCCCGGCGAGCACCGCGGACTCGGCCAGGTGGGCGACGTCGCCGAGGAGATGCTCACGCTCGCACGCGATGCCGTCGCCGAAGCGGCCACTGCCGCCCAGACGGACTATCTGCAGGTTGTCCAGAACTGGGGCGCGGAGGCGGGCGCGCGCACCAACCACCTGTGTTTGGACGTGTACGACCTGCCACTGATCCCGCATCGGGTAGCCGAGGAGTTGGGAGGCGCGGCCCGCTTCGTGATCCGTGAGGGCGAGTGCCCGTGGTGCCGGCTTGTCCGCGAGGAGTCGAGAACGCGCGACCGCCTCGTCTGGGAGGACGCGTCCACCGTCGCGTTCGCGCCGTGGGGGTCGCGCTCGCCGTTCGAGGTATGGATCGTGCCGCGAGTCCACCAGGCGGACTTCGGCCGCGCCGACGATGCCGCGGTGCGCGCCACCGCTTCGGCGCTCCGCCACGTGCTCGCCGCCCTCGGTGTCAGCCTCGACAGCCCGCCTTACAACCTCGTGCTCCACACGGCGCCGCTGCGCGAGCGGGTGGACAGCACGTTCCACTGGCACTGGGAGATCCACCCGCGACTGCGCGAGATCGCAGGGCTGGAGCTCGGGACGGGCCTGCCCGTCAACCCTGTTTCGCCGGAGGCCGCTGTGGAGCAACTGCTCGAGCGGGCCGGGGTTGGAATCGAGGCTGCGCCATGAGCCGGCGTCACACCAAGCGCGGGCACCTCGTCCTTCGCGCAATCGTCCCGGCCCACACCATGGAAGACAGGACCCGTTGCTCGAACGCTCCGCCAGCCAGTCGGCGTCGATCGCGATCGGCCGCCCGGTGAGCCGCGCCTGGGACAAGGACGCGGCCCACACCTTCGTCGAGGCGCTCTTCGCCAAGCACCATCACGAGATCTTCGCGTACCTCGTGCGCATGCTCCGCGATTCCGAGCTCGCCGCCGACCTGACGCAGGACGCGTTCGTCAAGGCGTACAAGAACTACGACACTCTGGAGAAGGACGAGAACGCCCGCGCATGGCTGTATCAGATCGCCCACCGCGTCGCGCTCGATGAGCTCCGTCGTCGCAAGATCATCCGGATGGTCCCGTGGACCGGCGAGGCCCGCGGCGCCGCGCCATCCGCCGAGCGGATCGCCCTGGACCTCCGCCTGTCTGGCCCGCTCGAGCGTGCCCTCGCCCAGATCCCGGAGCGCCAGCGTGCCGCCCTCCTTCTCGCGGAGCTGCACGACCTCACCGGCTTGGAACTCGCTGCCGCGATGGGCGTGAGCCACGTCGCGGCACGCGCGATCCTGACCCGCGCCCGCGAAAGCCTCCGCCGCGCCCTCGCCGCCGAAAAGGATGCCGAGGCGACAGCCGAGGCGGACCTGGACGCACAATTCGCCCGCGAAGGGCGAGGCGGCTGATGACCCTGCCGTTCCGCCGCCGCCACCACGACGACGAGACCGCGCACGATCGAGCACGCGCGCTGACGTCCTCCGAGATGATCGAGTCGCTCGGCGGCGAGGACGCCGCCTGGCTCACCGGCCACCTGGAGGCGTGCGCCGAGTGCCGCCAGGAGCGCGAAGCATTCCTCGCCGATCGCGCCCTGCTGCGCGGCCTTCGCGAGCGCACGCCGGAGCCGCCGCGGGACCTGTGGGCGCGCACCTCGGCAGCGCTCGAACGCGAGGCCAGGGGCCATCGCGGTCGCCGCCCAGTCCCTGCCCGCGGGCGCGGCCTGCCGTTCGGTGCCGCGGCCGGCGTGCTCATCGTGATCGTCGTCATCGGCGCCGGATCGATCCGGCCGATCCCGTTGCCGAACGAATCGCCGGGCGGCTCGCAGGCCGCCGTCAACTCGTTGGAGCCGCAGCCAACTACGTTCGAGATCACAGCCGGCCGCATTTCCTACATCCGATCCGCCGCGAACGGCTCCTGGGAGTTCGTCCAGGCGGATGTCGATGCGGTCTGCCCGCGGACCCGCCCCAGTTGTGAGCAGCTCATTGAGGACGACCCGGGCCGGCCGGTCACGCTCGCCGGAACCCCGATCGGGGTCACAGTCTCGCCGGATGACAACCAGCTCGTGGTCGAGGCGCGCGGCGCCGGCACGTCTCCCGACCGGATCTACGTGGTCCCAGTGCCGCCGGCAACGCCGGCCGTCAGCCCCGCGCCAACGGATGGCCCGGCCGTTCCAAGCGGAGAGCCCGCGACGCCCAGCCCTGCGACGCCCAGCCCTGCGACGCCCAGCCCTGCGAGCCCCGAGCCGTCGGTGGTGGTTCCAGAAGGTATCGTGGAGATCGCGTCCGGCGTCATGATCGTGGGCGAGGCCGCGTACTCGGCGGATGGCATGTGGCTCGCCTTCTCCGCTCGACCCAGCGACGGCTCAGCCGGCCCGGACCTCTACCTGTGGACGCGCGGCGACGCGACCGCCACCGCGGTCACGACGGATCACCGCACCTACTTCTCGACCTGGCTCGGTGATCGTGTGCTCGCCAGCCGCGTCGACGATCCCGGAAACCTGGACCCGAGCGCGCCGACATCCGCGCCGGACGCCGACGCAACCGGTGCGCCTGCCACGGTCGAAGCGCACCCGGCATCGTTCCTGCTCGATCCCACCACGCTGACCCGAACGGATCTCGCGCACCCTGACCTGTGGCTGCCCGTCGTTGATCCGACGGGCCGATTCGTCGCCTACTGGTCGGGCACGCTCGTCCCGACCGCAGACGGCCTCGACTGGCAGCTGGCCACGGGCCGGCTCGTTCTCGATGGCTGGTCGGCCGGTCCCTCCGCCGAGCCAACTCCGGAACCCGACGCGTTGGCACTTGGCCCGATCGGAGCGCCGGTCGCGGTGGTCGCCGGCCCGACAGCGGTCTTCATGTCCAAGTTCGACCCGACCGGGACCCGTCTTGCGGTCTGGGTCGGCGAGCAGCCTGATGCGGACGTTGGTCGCCTTCACCTCTTTGTCCTGGACTCAGAATCGGGCGCCATCGAGGCTGGTCCAGAGCGATTGCCCGGTGCGCCGGCGCTCCGCCGATTCTCGATCGCCGAGGGCCGGCTGGCGTGGGTGACGCCGAGCGGCCAGGACGGCCAGGACAGCTCTGTGCAGGTACTTGGCTGGAGCAACTCGTTGTTCGGCGAGATCCGGACGATCCCTGCCAAGGCCTTGTACCTCGTCCGCTGAGGTATCGCCTCAGGCCCGCTCGATGGCGTACGCTGGGCGTGGATGCGACCCAGCGGAACGGTCGCAAGGGCGGCGCTCACGGCCGCGCTTGCACTGGGAGCGCTGCCGGGGCTCGTCGGCTCGCAAGAGCCGAGCCAGGACCAGCCCATTGCTGCAGCGCTGTTCGGACAGGTCTACCTCGCGAACACGCGCGATCGGCAGGGCAGCGGGACATTCGTCCTTGATGCGGCCGGTCTGTCGGATGGCGCCCTCGGCGGCCTCGGTGTGTTCTCCGAGCCGGCGTTCGGCGAGGCCCTGCCACCGGACGATCGCGCCCAGCCGAAGCTGAAGTCGATCTCCGCGGACTGGAAGTGGAAGGCACCCAGGTACTCGATGAGCGGCTACGCGTCGTTCTACGACCACGGGACGACGGCGATGCGGGACGTCCCACGGGGCACGATCATCGTCATCTGTGGGGCGGGCGGGTGCATCGAGCGCGTCGTCACTGACTATGGCCCGGCCAGGTCCACGGGCCGGATCATCGACATGTATAGCCCGGACTTCTTCGCGATCTGCGGCTGCGGCTGGTGGTCCGGAACGACCACGGTGACCGTCCGGATCTATTGACCGCGTGCTCCGCGATCGCCCGGCGCTCCGGCGCGGCGGTACACTCGCAGCCGACCTTCGTCGCCCGGCCGCGTGAGCCGGTTGATGGCCCCGTGAGGCCGGGAGGTAGGCAATGCCCAGTCGCCGGATCATGACCGCGGACGAGATCCGCCGGGCGGTGATTCGCATCTCCCACGAGATCGTCGAGAAGCAGGCTGGCACGGCCGGGCTGGTCCTTGTCGGTATCCAGCGCCGCGGTGTGCCCCTCGCGCACCGTCTCGCGGCCGCCATCGCCGAGCACGAAGGCGTGACCGTGCCGGTCGGCGCGCTCGACATCACCTTCTATCGAGATGACCTCTCCAAGCTCGGCCACTCGCCCGTCCTGAAGGGCACCGACGTGCCGTTCCAGATCGAGGGCGCGACGGTCGTGCTCGTGGACGACGTGCTCTATACGGGCCGGACGATCCGGGCCGCCATGGACGCTCTGAGGGAGTTCGGGCGGCCGCGGGCGGTTCGGCTGGCGGTGCTCGTGGACCGTGGTCATCGGGAGCTGCCGATCCGCGCCGACCACGTCGGCAAGAACGTGCCGACGTCGCGCGAGGAGATGGTGAAGGTCCGCGTCAGCGAGGTCGATGGCGAGGACGCGGTGGATATCGACCAGGTCGCCGAGACGGCAGGCGTCCCGGGGTGAGCGGCACGCTCGCCGATGCGGCTCCCGCAGACGGCTCGGCCGCGGTGGAGGCGCCCGGCCCTGCGTGGCCGCATCGCCACCTGCTGGACACGGACGGCCTGACCTGGCCCCAGATCGAGCTCGTGCTGGACACGGCGCGGCACATGTCCGAGATCGTCTCGGGCGGGCGGCCGCGATCCACTGCCCTTCGCGGCGTCGGCGTCACGAACCTGTTCTACGAGGCCTCGACACGGACGCGGGTGAGCTTCGAGGTCGCAGCGAAATACCTGTCGGCGGACGTGGTGAGCGTGGCCGTGAGTGGCTCCTCGATCGAGAAGGGCGAGTCACTGCTGGACACGATGCGCACGCTCGAGGCGCTGGGCGCGAAGGTGCTCGTGATGCGTCATGCGACATCCGGCGCGCCATACCTGGTCGCGCGGGAGTTCCGCGGGGCCGTGGTGAATGCGGGCGACGGCCGGCATGCCCACCCCACGCAGGCACTACTGGACCTGTACACGCTGCTGCGGCACGCGCCCGGCGGCTCGCTGCGCGGCCGGAAGGTCGTGATCCTGGGCGACGTCCTCCACTCGCGAGTCGCCCGCAGCAACCTGTGGACGCTGACTGCGGCCGGCGCCGACGTCTGGGTGTGCGGGCCGGCGACGCTGCTCCGTGGCTTCGAGGCGTGGGCCGCCGCGGGCGTCGGCGGGGAGCGCCGGTTCACGGTGACGAGCGACATCGACGCCGCGCTGCGAGATGCGGACGCGGTGATGGCCCTCCGAATTCAGAAGGAGCGCATGGCCGCGGGCCTGCTGCCGTCGCTGCACGAGTACGCGGCTCGCTTCGGGTTGACTGGGGAGCGGCTCGCAACCGCGACCAAGGGCTGCCTGGTGATGCATCCCGGCCCGATGAACGAGGGCGTCGAGATTGCCGCGGACGTCGCCGCCCGTCCGCGATCGCTCGTGATCGAGCAGGTCACAAGTGGCGTGCCCATCCGGATGGCGGTGCTCTCGCTCGTGGCTTCCGCGGCCGGGCTCGGGGGCGGCGCGTCGTGAGAGCGATGGCCACACCGCGGGGCATCGCTGCCGACAGCGGGGCGGAAATCGGCCGCTCGGTTGACCTCGACCTGAGTGGGGCATGGCTCGTCGATCCCGCGGCGGGTCGCGAGGGACCGGCGGACCTGATCGTGCGGGAGGGTCGTCTCGAGTCCGTGACCTGGCTGGAGGCCGGCGACGGTGGCGCGGCAGACGATGCCGGCGTGATCGTGGCGCCCGGCTTCATCGACCTCCACGCACATCTCCGGGAGCCCGGCAACGAGGCGGCGGAGACGATCGCGTCGGGTCTCGCCGCGGCTGCGCACGGCGGATTCACGACTGTCTGCGCGATGCCCAATACGACGCCGCCGATCGACCACGCGGCGATGGTCGTGGCCGCTCGCGCCGCCGCTGCCGCGACCGGGTCGCCTGTGCGGCTGCTGACATTTGGCGCGGTTACTGCCGGCCGGGCTGGCGAGCAGCTGGCACCCCTGGGCGAGCTTGCCGAGGCGGGCGTGATCGGGTTCTCCGACGACGGCTCGCCGGTCCAGCACCCGGAGCTGTTCCGCAACGCGCTCGCGTACAGCGGCATGCTCGGGCTGCCCCTGGTGGACCACCCGGAGGATCTCGCGCTCACTATTGGTGCGGAGGCGAACGATGGCCTCACCGCGACCGTGCTCGGGCTCAAGGGGTGGCCCGCCGCCGCGGAAACGAACGCGGTCGCGCGCGACATCACGCTCCTGGCAGAGGTCGTTCGCGACGCGCCGGGCGCGCGGCTCCACCTCACGCACCTGTCGACTGCGGGCTCGCTCGACGCGGTTCGTCGCGCCAAGGCTGCGGGCCTGCCGGTCACCTGCGACATCACGCCGCACCACCTGGCGCTCACCGATGAGTGGCTCGCGGGTTCGCGGCGCCTCGCCTGGGCTGCACTCGCCGATGACGGCACGCCACGGGATCCGTGGCGCGATCGGGCGCTCGTCGCGGCGCCATACGACAGCGCGCTCCTGGTCAATCCGCCGCTCCGGTCCGCGGTCGATGCGCGCGCGTGCCTCGATGCCCTCATCGACGGGACCGCGGACGCCATCGCCACGGACCACGCGCCGCATGCCGAGGTGGACAAGGACGTCGAGTTCGGGCTGGCGAAGCCGGGAATCGCGGGCATCGAGACGGCGCTCGGGCTCTTGCTTGAGGCGGTCGACGCCGGGTTGCTGCCGCTCGCGCGGGCGATCGAGGCGCTCACGACGGGGCCGGCGCGCGTGTTGGCGGGTGGCTCGGCGGATGCCGCGCGCAGGCTCGGGCGCGCGGGAGCAGCGCCTGGGTTGACGATCGGTGCGCCCGCGGATCTCGTCGTGTTCGATCGCGGGGCGCGCTGGACGGTCGAGCCGGCCAACCTGCTGACCAAGGGGTACGGCCACCCGCTGGCCGGTCGGTCGCTGCCCGGCGTCGTGCTCCTGACTGTGGCCGGCGGCCGGCTCGCCTGGGAGGCGCCCGCCGCCTGAGCGGCCGCTGCGCGCCTGAGCGGCCGCCCGCCCGTGTGGCGGTCCGCCCGATACGATGTCCGGCATGGCGAAGGCCCCGCCCCTGAACGACGACTACGAGCGCCGGCCGTACTGGTGGGCGACCATGCCGGCACTGCCGGACCGGAGCGGGCGCGACCTCCCCGAATCGGCTGACGCGGTGGTCATCGGCGGGGGGTACACCGGGACCGCCGCGGCGCGACAGCTCGCGAAGCAGGGCGCCGATACGGTCCTCCTCGAGGCGAACACGCTGGGCTGGGGCGCCTCGACCCGGAATGGGGGCATCGCCCACCCGGGCTTCAAGTGGGGCCCGGAAACGCTCTCGAAGAAGCACGGCAAGGAGCTCGCGCACGCGCTGTACGCGGAGAGCGTGGAGGCGACCGACCTGGTGGCGGCGATCGTGCGCGACGAGGGCATCGACGCGGAGCTGCGGTTCAACGGCTACCTGGAGCTCGCGTGGGCGCGCAAGCACGCCGAGGACTTCTCGGGGGACGTCGCGGCTCTCGCCGCGGTCGGCACGACGGCGCGTGCCATCCCGCGCGACCAGCTCGCCGCGGAGATCGGGACGACCGCGTATCACGGCGGGCTCGCGGTCGATGCCGGTGGCGTCGTCCATCCTGCGAAATGGTTCGTCGGGCTCTCGGGCCTGGCGGAGCACGCCGGCGCGCAGCTGCATGAGGGCGTGCGCGCGACGGCGATCCGACGGCAGTCGGACGGCAGGTTCGTCGTCGAGACGAAGCGAGGGTCGATTCTCGCCCGCGACGTGCTCGTCGCGACGAACGGCTACACGGACGGTGTGGCGCCGACGCTGCGGCGGCGGATCATCCCGATCGGCAGCTACATCATCGCCACGGAGCCGCTACCCGAGGATCTCGCTCGCGAGCTGTCGCCGACGGGACGGGCGTACTTCGACACCCGCAATTTCCTGTCCTACTGGCACGTGTCCAAGGACCGCCGGATGCTCTTCGGGGGCCGGGTGAGCTTCCTGCCAACGACGGTCGATCGAACGGCGAAGCTCCTGTACAAGCGGATGGTGGAGGTCCACCCCCAGCTCGCGGGCCGCCGCATCGAGTACTCGTGGGGCGGCAAGGTCGCGCTGACGATGGACCGCATGCCGCACATCGGCCGGGCGGGTGGCGTGATGTACGCGATGGGCTATTCGGGGACGGGGCTCGTCATGTCGAACTGGCTCGGGACGCAGGCGGCCCAGTGGATGGGCGGCGGCGAGGCCCCCGCGCTCGCAAGGCTCAGATTCCCGATCGTGCCGGCGCCGTACGAAGGGCGACCGTGGTTCCTGCCGTTTGCCGGCGAGTTCTTCCGGCTCCGCGATCGCATGGCCGCGCGCCACAAGGTCGGCGGCGAGTAGTCGCGAGCGCCGGCAACCGGGGAGTGGTGCCGGAAGTGTCAGGGTGTGGCGCTCGTGGTCGGTTGCGGGGCTGTTGGTTGCGACGTACTCGTTCGCCAGGTCGCGCAGCTGTGGCAGCGCGCCGCGCCGTCCATGTTTCCGGCGCCGCACTTGGCACACGTCCACCAGCCCTCGGACATGGGCGGGACGGCCTTCGCGCCGCGCGTCCGGAGGAGCACGAATGCGGCCCCGAGAACGGCAATCACGACAATCGCGAACACGGCGATCAGAATCGGGACCAGCGGGTCGAGGTCGGCGGGTCCGCCGTTGCCCTGTGTCGCCGGGTCGCGGAGCCGGAGGATCGTTCCCGGGACGACCACGGACGGCGGCGCTGCGCCCAGCAGGATCGCGAACGCGACGCCTGCGAGAACGAGCCCGCCCAGTCGCGTGAGTCGCGTCGGTCGACTTCCGTCGCTTCGCATGGTCCGATCCTACCCCGTCACTCCGAGGCGAGCCGCCGGAGGAGGGTCAGCAGGTCGTCGACGTCGTCGATCGTCGACTGGGTGTTGAGGATCCCGGCGCGCAGGTAGGTGGCGCCACGGAGGCGCGTCGTGGAGAGCCAGCCTTCGCCGGACGCCTCCAGCGCGTGCTGGAGCCGGTCCTGGTGGGCATCGAGCGCCTTGGCCTCCGGCGTACCCGCTGCGGCACCGGGGCGACCGTTGGGCAGGTGCCGGAAGCAGACCACGGACAGCGGCGGGACCGCGGGCAGCGCCTCGAAGTCGTCGAACGCGGTGATTCGCGCCGCAAGGTGCGCGGCCAGGTCGTCGTTCGCCTCCACGAGCCGCGCGAAGCCGGTGGAGCCGACGTGCTTCCACGACAGCCACAGCTTGAGCGCCCGCCAGCGGCGCGTGCCCTCGAAACCGAGGCGCCAGAAGTTGAGCTGATCGGCCGCGCCGTGGCTGTCGTCGTGGTCATCGGCGGGAGCCGCGGGCGCGGAGTTCGTGCCGGCCCCGTCTGCCGCGGCGGCGGGACTGGTCCCGTCTTCGGGGCCGTGTCCTGCGCGGTAGTACTCCGGCTTGCGGCCGCCGAATGCCTGGGCGAGCGTGGGCCCCTCGCGGACCATCAGGCCGCCGATGTCGTAAGCCTGGAACAGCCACTTGTGTGGGTCGACCGTCACCGAATCGGCGCGATCCAGGTCCGGCACGCGATCCGCGTCGCGTGGGGAGAGGCGGGCCGCGGCTCCGTACGCCGCGTCCACGTGCAGCCACACGCCCTCGCGTGCGGCGACGTCGGCCAGCTCGCCGACGGCATCGACGGAGCCGGTGTTCGTGGAGCCCGCGACGGCCGCGATCGCGATCGGCAGCAGGCCCGCGGCTCGATCTCGTGCGATTGCCGCGGCGACGGGGGCGCCTCGGAGGCGGAAGTCGTCGTCGGCCGGGATGACGACGAGGGTCTCGATGGGGAGCCCGAGCTCGTCGAGCGCGCGCCCGATCGAGAAGTGGGTCTGGTCCGATGTGTACACGCGAACGCCCTCGAGCGCCCGCCCGCGTGGCGGGGCCCCCTCGCCACGGATGCGAGGCAGGTGGACGTCGCGCACAAGCGCCATCGCGATGAAGTTGGCCATCACGCCGCCCGAGGTCAGGATTCCGAAGCTGCCATCGCCGTAGCCCACGAGGTCGCACAGCCAGCGCAGCACCTCCTCCTCGACGAACGCGCCGACGGGGCCGGCATGCCAGATATCGATGCCCTGCTGAGCGACCTGCGACAGGATCTCGCCGGCCACGGAAGCGAGCAGGGGCGGCGGCGTGAAGTAGCCGAACGAGCGCGGGTGGTAGGCACTCACTGTGTGCGGCGCGACCCGCGCGGAGAACTCGTCGAGCACCGCCTGGAGGGTCGTCGGATCGAGAGGCGCAGGCGCCGGCCCGCCCGATGGGCCGAAGAATGCGGTTCGGAGCGCGTCGTACTCCACGTGCGGCCCCATCGCGCGGCCAAATGCGTTGTCGTACAGGTAGTCGAGCGCCGTCTCCCAGATGGCGGCGCCGGCGTCCCGCAGCGCATCCCGCGATGTGTCGGGGTCGCGGATCGAGATCAGCTCAGGCTCGGGATGCCACATGACAGGACAGGGTAGCGATGCGTGTGGCGGTGATGGATTCGGCGGCGTCCCAATGTTCGCTGGCGGATACCAACGCGACGAGGTAGGCCGAGATCTGACCCCGAATCACGGCCAGGTTGACCTGTCGAGCCCGCCACCTCGTCGATCGTGCTCATCGCCGCGATCATTTCGACCATGGAAGGGCCCTGGGTCACCCCGACGACGTCGCGCCTCGTCGAGTTGGTACGTAGCCACGAACATCTGGCGCCGACGATGAACCTGGTCGACCGGTCGGTTCCGGGAATCACCGCTAGAGTCATCGGGTGACCTCAGAACCCGCACAAACACCGCCGACCGAGCCACCCAGCGGGCCTCCCACCGCGCGCGGCGTCGACTACAAGGGCGCCCCGCTCGACGCCGGGAGGGGTCCAGGTCTGGGCTGCTTCTGGATCCAGGTGATCGTGCTTGTCGTCGCGATCGTGCTCACGCCGCTGAGCGCGGCCTGGAACTGGCCGGTCCCGATCGTCATCGTGCTGCTGGCAGTGACGCTCGTCCTGCTGCTGTTCGTGGGCCAGACGGTGATCTTCCTGCTCCGGCTCGTGGCTGCCGATCGGCGCTCGACCGGCCGCCGCCGCCCGATGCGCTCTGGAACGAAGACGGTCGGCGAGATTGAGGACGAGTCGGGCGAGGACGACATCCGCGAGGGCGAGGACGACACCGGCCAGGACGAGGCCACTGGGCCGGGCGAGCCGGGCGAGCCGGGCGAGCCGGGCGAGCCGACAAGCGTGCGAGAATAGCCACCGCCCTCAACCGCCCTCGACCAACCTCCGTGGAGGACCTGACAGCCCGTGCCCGTGCTGGCGACCTACTTCAATATCCGCCGCGGCCGCGATCCGTTCTTCAAGTTCTACATGAAGACACTGTTCCCGCGGCAGGTACGCGAGTACGGTGAGAAGTACGGCATCAAGCTCATCGGCTGGTACAACGTCGCCCACGGCTGGGACTTCGATAACGTGATCCTGTTCGACCTGCCGAGCTACGGCACACTCGACGCGATGGAAAAGGACACCGGCATCCAGGCGATAGCCCACCGGGGCTCCGAATGGATGATGGAGCGCCACCACACGATGTTCCTCCGAGAGCGGATGGGACCTGAGCTCAAGATCCACCTGTAGGAGGCAAGACATGGAAGCGCGAAGAAACTCTCTCCTCGCCGACATGTCTCGGGACGCCGAGATGGAGCGGACGGATTTCCTGGCCCGCGCCGGCGAGCAGCTGGACCGGTTCATGGCGGCCCATCAGCATCGAATCCAGCAGCTGGGCGGAGTCGTCCTGATCGACGACGACCCGGACTACCTCGCGGTCACTGCCGATGGCACGTTCCGCAGCCGGAGCCGCGTCTACGACGAGGCCCGCGGGCAGTGGATCGCGGAGACGGAAGTCATCGAGACCGCGGCGGAGCTGGTCGAGATCTACAACCCCGCGGACATCCTCCAGGCGTTCGCGGACGCCCAGGTAGAGGACATCGGCATCTCCGGCGACGCTGTCGTGGCCGATGGTGACGGCGCCGAGGACGCCGGCGATGGCGACGGCGCCGAACAGGGCGCCGACCCGTACGCCGCCGCGGCCGATCAATGGGCGGCCGGCCAGCCTGAGGTCCGCGAGGTCAACGACGAGGCGGGCGCCGCGCTCGGCCTGTACGAGCTCGCGCTCGACTACCAGGATCGCAGCCAGCGCACCGA
>JBDSZH010000076.1:0-4875 GCA_039925225.1 Candidatus Limnocylindrales bacterium
GCGGCCGAGCGGCGGTATGGCTGCGGGAGCAGCGGCCGAGCGGCGGCGGCGGGACGCAAGGGATCAGTCGGCGGCGCGCAGGATCCCGACCAGATCAGACAACGACGGCACAACCATCGCCGCACCGGCGTCGGCGAGCGCTTCGGTGGTTACTGCGGAGCCGGCGGTCACGCCGATCGCGACGATGCCGCCCGCGACGGCGGCGCGCATGTCCCAGGTCGAATCGCCGATGGCCCAGCAGCGGGCCGGCGCCACGCCCAGCCGCGACGCCGCGAGCAGGAGCAGGTCCGGCGCCGGCTTTGCGTGCAGCACGTGGCTGCCGTCCACGATCTCGGGCCGGCTCGCGAGCGAGAGTGCCGAAACGGACACGCGCACCTGCTCTTTCCGGCTCGATGTCGCGATCACCCAGCGGATGTCACCCCCTTCGGCAAAGGCGAGCAGTTCCGCGAATCCCGGCAACGGGCGAGGCGCCTGGTTCAGCCGGTCGAAGGCCGCGCCCGCTTCCTTATCGATCGCCTCGACCTCGTCGTCGGACAGCTCGCGCCCGCCGGCGCCGGCCACCTCGCGCGCGAGTCGCCGGCCATCCATGCCGATCATCGGCGCCACCTGATCCCGCGCGGCCGCAATGCCGGCCGCGGCAAGCGCCTCGACCCAGCCGTCGATGCGGGCCGAGACTGTGTCGACGAGCGTGCCGTCAAGATCGAAGATCAGGCCATGCGGGCGGGCGAGGCGGGCGAGGCGGGTACTCAAGCAGGAACCTCCACAGGCGGCTGGGGCTGGTCCGAAACGACGCCGTGCGCGAGAATGGTGCCTGCATCCTGCGATTTCACGCGCCGCGATATCGCTGCGCCTTGAAATTCGACAAAGTTGGCGCCATCGTGATGAGGAGATCTCCGTGACCGACGTGATGGAGCGGGTCAAGACGTACCAGCAGCTCATCAATGGCGCCTTCGTTGACTCGTCGAGCGGCGAGACGCTTGAGATCGAGAATCCAGCGAACGCCAAGGTCATCGCGATCGTGCCGGCAAGCTCCGCCGAGGATGTTGATCGTGCCGTGAACGCCGCGGAGACGGCATTTCAGAGCTGGAAGAACACCACGCCGCAGGACCGCTCGCTCATGCTGCTGAAGATCGCCGACGCACTCGAGGCCAGAGCCGACGAGCTCGGCAGGCTCGAGAGCCAGAACGCGGGCAAGCCGGTCGGCGCCGCGATCGACGAGATCGCCGTCTGCGTGGATCTCTTCCGGTTCTTTGCCGGCGCGGCGCGCATCCCGGAAGGGCTGGCCGCCACGGAATACCTCGCCGGCCACACCTCGTTCATCCGGCGCGACCCGATCGGGGTCGTCGTCTCGATCGCACCGTGGAACTACCCCCTGTACATGGCTTCGTGGAAGCTCGCCCCCGCGCTTGCCGCGGGCAACACCGTCGTGCTCAAGCCCTCGATCCGGACGCCGCTGAGCTCGCTCGCGTTCGGCGCGACCCTCGCCGAGCACCTCCCGGCGGGCGTGGTCAACGTGATCTCGGGCTCCGGCAACGCGATCGGCGACCATTTGGTTGGCCATCCCAAGGTCCGGATGGTCGCGATAACCGGCGATACGGCGACCGGCAAGCGGGTGGCGAAGATCGCCGCCGAGACGGTCAAACGGCTCCACCTGGAGCTCGGCGGCAAGGCGCCGGTGATCATCTTCGACGACGCGGATCTGGACCTCGCGGCCGAGACGCTCAAGATGGCGGGCTACTGGAACGCGGGCCAGGACTGCACGGCGGCCACCCGGGTGCTCGCAGGCCCCGCGGTGTACGACGCATTCGTCGACAAGCTCGCGGACCAGGTGCGCTCGATCAAGTGGGGTGACCCGGCCGAGGCCGACGACATCGACATGGGCTCGCTCATCGCGCAGGCCCAGGCGGACAAAGTGCAGGGCATGGTCGACCGGGCGCGGGACTCCGCCGACGTCGTCGTGGGCGGCAACCGACCAGACCGGCCAGGCGCGTACTACGAGCCGACGATCATCGCCGGCGCGGACCAGCAGTCCGAGATCATCCAGGACGAGATCTTCGGGCCGGTAGTGACCGTCCAGCGGTTCAGCGACGAGGGGCAAGCCGTCGCGTGGGCCAACGACACGCCGTACGGCCTCGCCAGTTCACTGTTCACCTCCGACATCGGACGGGCGATGCGCGTCGCGAAGGCGCTGGAGTTCGGCCACGTCTGGATCAACGAGCACTTCACCCTGACCTCCGAAACGCCGCACGGCGGCGTGAAGCAGTCAGGCTGGGGCAAGGACGGCTCCAAGTACGCGCTCGAGGACTACACCTTCGTCAAGCACGTGATGATCAACTCCGGGACCTGACGCGTCGGCGTCTCGCGCCCGCGCCGCCGATGGAGCTGACCAGCCGGGAGTCCGCGCTCATCGTGCCCATCAGGCTGCCGGCCGCCCTCGCCGAGATTCGGCTGCGCGAAACGCGAGATGGGCCAGCGGGTGTGCCGGGCCACGTCACGCTGCTGTATCCGTTCGCGCCCGCGGCCGCTATTGATCGGCGGGTGATTGCCGAGGTAACGGCCGTGATCGCGGCGGCGCCGATGTTCGACGCCCGATTCCAGGAGGTCCGGCGCTGGGAGCCCGGCGGCGGGGCGTCGGAGGGCGTCGTCTGGCTGGAGCCCGAGCCATCCGCGCCGTTCAACGAGCTGACCCGGCTGCTGTTCGCCGCATTCCCCGCCTACCCGCCGTATGGCGGGATGCACGACGAGACGATCGCGCACGTGTCGCTCGCCGCGATCGATCGCACGCACCAGGACGCGGTCGAGGCAGAGGCGCGCCGCTGGCTGCCGTTCCGGCGCAGGGTGCGTGTGGCGACGCTGATCGTCGAGGGCGAGGACGGTCGATGGCGGACGCGTCGACGGTTCCGGCTCGGCGAGGCTGCACGATGACTGCGTCGCGCGTTCCCGCCCGAATCGGGCGGATGCAGACGACAGTCCTCGATTGGTACGCAGCGAACGGACGCGACCTCACGTTCCGGCACACCGCCGATCCGTGGGCGATTCTCGTGTCCGAGGTCATGGCGCAGCAGACGCAGGCGGCGCGCGCCGCCGCGGCGTGGACCCGCTTCATGTCGCAATTCCCGACGCCGGCGTCGCTCGCCAGCGCATCGCCCGCGACCGTGATCCGAGCCTGGCGCGGCCTCGGCTACAACCGTCGGGCGCTCGCGCTGCACAGGGCCGCGATCGCGATCGTCGCGGAGCACGGTGGCCGCGTCCCGGACTCGCTTGACGCGCTCCTCGCCCTGCCGGGCATCGGGCCGTATACGGCCCGAGCCTTTCTCGCGATCGCCTACAACCGGTCCGTGGCCGCGCTCGACGTGAACATCCGCCGCGTCGTCGGTCGCGCGTTCATCGGCGAGACGCTGGCGCCGCGCGCGCTTCAATCGACGGCGGACGCCTTCGTGCCCGCGGGCCAGGGCGCGACCTGGACCCACGCGCTCATGGACATCGGCGCCGCGTTCTGCCGCTCGTGCGACCCGCGCTGTGATGCGTGCCCGCTCCGGGCGACGTGCCACTACGCGCAAACCCCCGAACCCCCGGGCGTCGCCCGTGCTCCACGATCGAGCCGGACGCCGTCCGTCAGGTTCGAATCAACGACACGCTGGTTGCGTGGCCGGATCCTGGACCGCCTCCGGGACAGCCCCACCTGGGTGACATTCGATGCCTCGATCGGCACCCACGATCACGATGCGGTGCAGGCATCGTTGGCGCGCCTGTCCGCGGAGGGCATGATCGAGCTCGACGAAGGACGCGCTCGCCTGTCGGAGGCCAGGTGAGGTAATCAGCGCGACCGCGTCGGGAGCGGGCACTCGGCGGGAAGTCCAAGCAGGCGCCCGATCCGACGGCGATGCGAGGCGATCTCGCGATACAGCGGCTCGAGGAGGGCATGGCCGAGCGGCCGATCAAGGAGTCCCGCATACAGCCCCAGCGCCGGGACAAGGCGCCCGGCTGCGAGCGCAGCCTGCGCGCCCGCGAGAATGGCGCCGTCAGCACGGACGAAGTGGAGCTGCGCGGCCAGGTCACGGCCCTCGACGAGGGCAGCGATCTCGGGGCTGGCCGCGACCTGCTGGAGGGGCAGCAGCCCCAGGCTGCTGGGCGCGACCCAGCCGGCGAGCCATGTCGCGGTGGCGACGCACAGGCCGCAATCGGCGTCGTACAGGAGCGTCCCGGATCGGTCCACGAGCGGAGTCTAGTTTCCCGTGGGCGAGCCCCTCGGCTACCCTTCGATCGTGACGACGACCACTGCCCCGGCTGCGGCCGAGCCGATCGAGCACCTGCCCGCGGACGAGCCCGACCTGTTCACGCTGGACCTGCGCGGGCTGCGTCGGCGCTGGTCGGGCGCGGCGGCGCGGGCACCGTTCGGAACCGAGGCGATGGCCGGCGCCGAGAAGCGTGCGCAGGCCATGGGCGTGCCCGGCCAGCGACTCATGGAGAACGCGGGCGTTGCCGTCGCGGCCGCGGTGAAGGCAATCGCCGTGGCCACCGATCGATGGACGAAAGGCCCCATCCTCATCCTGTGCGGGCCTGGCAACAACGGCGGCGATGGGTTCGTTGCGGCGCGCTATCTCGCACGAGCCGGCGCAGAGGTCGCGGCGGTTCTCGTCTCCTCGGCGGCGCGGCCCGCCACGGCCGATGCGGGCCGGAACTGGGACCGGCTGGATCGTGAGCCGCGAATCACGCGCATCCAGGTCGCGTCGGCGGCGGACCTGCGGATCCTCGCGAAGGACGTCGAGAAGGCGTCGATCGTCGTCGATGCGCTGCTCGGTTCGGGCGGTCGAGGCGAGCTCCGCGACCCGATCCGCTCGGCGGTCGAGGTCATCCTCCGAGCCCGAGCCGCCA
>JBDSZH010000077.1:0-7176 GCA_039925225.1 Candidatus Limnocylindrales bacterium
CACGGGCGAGCACGGCGAAGGCGTCATGATCGCCTCGCTGCGCGCGCTGCACGAGCTCTCGCTGGTCCACGAACCCTCCGATTGGGGCGCGACGAGCAGTTCGACGCGTCTGCAGCGTATGTCGCGCCCTGGCCACCAAATGGTTCCCGGAGATTTGTCGTCCATGACCATCGATCCGGAGGGACTGAGATGGTCCGGTTGCGCTTTGCGGCGTTGCGCCCGTAGACTGCGCCAACCAATGAGCTTCTCGAACCAGCCTGACCGCCGCCCCATCGCCGTCGCCGTGACGTCCGACGGTCGCCGCGTGCAGGTGCCCCTCGAAAGCGCAGAGGTACCCGTCCTCTCCCTTATTCGCTCGATCCTGGTCGGGATTGAGAGCCTCGTGCTCCTCATTACCGGCGCTCGACGGGAGCACGGAGGGACGCGGCGGGACGATCGCAGCTAGCGATCACCACCAGCAGCGAACCAACGGACCCCCGCCGAGAGGCGGGGGTTTTGATTTGCCGGCGGCGAGGCTCGCCGCCGACGACGGAGGCAACGTGACCGAGAACGTGACCGGACCGGAGGGCACGAGACCGTGACGCTGACCAAAGGCGACCGCGCACGCCGTAGCCACATGCCGGCCGAGGGCACCGAGCACGCGGATGCCGTCGAGCGGGCCCAGCGCGAGATGCTCCACGAGGGCTCCGCGAGCTCGTCGGTGCCGGCCGGGGAGCGCGTATCGCGCCCCCGAATTGGTGCGGACGTGCTGTGCGAGGCGCTGCTCCGTCAGGGCGTCGACGTCATGTTCAGCTACCCGGGCGGGGTGATCCTGCCGCTGTACGACATCCTCGGCGACTACCCCCAGCTCCGGCACATCCTGGTGCGCCACGAGCAGGGCGGAGCGCATGCAGCGGACGGCTACGCCCGGGCGACGGGCAAGGTGGGCGTGTGCGTTGGCACCTCCGGCCCGGGAGCGACGAACCTCGTGACCGGCATCGGCACGGCGATGCTCGATTCCATTCCGATGGTCGCGATCACCGGCAACGTGCCCTCCGCGCTGATCGGCAAGGATGCGTTCCAGGAGATCGACATCAACGGCATCACCCTGCCGATGACCAAGCACAACTACCTGGTCCGCGATGCCAACGAGTTGCCGCGAGTGATCGCGGAGGCGTTCCACATCGCCCGCAGCGGACGTCCCGGGCCGGTCCACGTGGACATCACCAAGGACGCGCTCCAGCAGGTGACCGAGGCCACGCACCCGTCGGACGAGGAGGTCGTCGCGGGCCTGCCCGGCTTCCGCCCCACGATGGACGGCAACTACAAGCAACTGAAGGTCGCGGCCGCCGAGATCGCGGCCGCGCAGCGCCCGGTGATCCTCGCCGGCCACGGCGTCCTCCATGCCGGTGCGGAAGCGGAGCTGCTGGCGTTCGCCGAGAAGCTCAACGCGCCCGTTGCATGGACCCTGCTGGGCATCGGCGCGCTGGACGAGCGGCATCCGCTCGCCTACGGGTTCATGGGCATGCACGGCTGGAAGCACGTGAACCGGGCGATCCAGTCGGCAGACCTCCTGTTCGCGATCGGGATGCGTTTCGACGACAGGGTCACCGGCAACGTCCGGACCTACGCCCCGTACGCGCGGATCGTCCACGTCGACATCGACCCGGCGGAAATCGGCAAGAACGTGGCCGTCGAGGTGCCGATCGTCGGTGACGCGAAGCGCGTGTTGGCCACGCTCACGCCGATGGTCGACGCGGTGTCGGCCGAACAGCGCGCGCCCTACCTCGAGCAGCTCGCGGGCTGGAAGCGCGAATCGACGGGCAGCTCTTGGCACGGCTCCGGCGCCTGGCGCGACGGCCTCCTCTCGGCCGATTACGTCGTCGAGCGCATCGGCGAGCTGACGGACCACGAGGGCATCTACGTCGGCGACGTGGGCCAGAACCAGATGTGGCTCGCCCGCTACGCCGGCTTCCGCCACCCGAACACGCATCTGTCATCCGGTGGCCTGGGGACGATGGGCTATGCCGTGCCTGCGGCAATGGGCGCGGCGCTCGGGGTGCCGGAGCGCGAGGTCTGGGCGATCGTCGGCGACGGTGGCTTCCAGATGACCTCGCAGGAGCTCATGACCCTCGTCCAGGACGAGATTCCGGTGAAGATCGCCCTGTTCGACAACAAGAAGCTCGGGATGATCCGGCAGTGGCAGGAGATCATCTACGCCGGGAACTTCCACTCGGCGCACCTGATGGGTCCCGATTACCTGAAGCTCGCCGACGCCTACGGCATCCCGTCGATGAAAGCCACGACGCCGGCCGGGGTGGACGAGGCGATCAAGTTCGCGCAGGGCGTCAAGGGCCCGGCGCTGATCTGGTTCGAGATCGCGGGCGAGCAGAACGTGTTCCCGATGATGCCGGCGGGCAAGGGCCTGTCCGACCTCATCGAGGAGTGGGGGACGGCCGAGTGAGCGCCCAACCGCCGCAGCCGGCGCACACCGTCCCACCGCCGCGGGCGCTGCCCGGCGGCGGCGACCAGCGGCTCCATCGACTCATCGCGATCGTCGTCGACAAGCCCGGTGTCCTGAACCGCGTGTCAAGCCTCATGCGGGCGCGCAACTTCAACATCGATTCCCTCGCGGTCAGCCGCACGGACCGCGAGGGCTTCTCGCGCATGACGATCAGCCTCCGGGGTGACGACGTCGCGGTGGAGCAAGCCGCGAAGCAGCTCTATCGACTGATCGACGTGCTCAAGGTCCAGGACGTCACCGCCGAGCCAACAGTCGAGCACGAGCTGGCACTGGTTAAGGTCCGCGTGTCCGAGGGTAATCGCGGCGAGGTGCTCAAGCTCATCGAGCTGGCACGCGGGCGGGTCCTGGACGTCTCGCCGGAGGCGGTCATTGCCCACGTGAGCGGCAGCGAGGCGGAGGTCGACGACTTCGTCGCCTGCGTCCGCGGGTTCGGGATCAAGGAGCTGGTTCGAACGGGAGCCGTCGTCATGGCGCGCGGCGCCGGATCCATCGAGGAGGCAGTCAAGAAGTGACAGCGAGGATGTACTACGACGCGGACGTGGATGAGGCCGCGCTCAATGGCCAGATGGTCGCGATCATTGGGTATGGCAGCCAGGGCCACGCGCACGCCCTGAACCTGCGCGACTCCGGTGTCGACGTGATCGTGGGTCTCGCCGAGGGCTCGAAGAGTCGCGCGCTCGCCGAGGCCGCGACGCTGCGCGTCGCCACGGTGGCGGAGGCAGTCCGCGACGCCGATGTCGTGATGCTCCTGGTGCCGGACACGGCCCAGAAGGCGGTCTACGACAGCGACATCGAGCCAAACCTGAAGCCGGGCACCCTGCTGATGTTCGCCCACGGCTTCAACATCCGATTCGGGCGCATCAAGCCCGGCCCGGGGGTGGATGTGGGCATGGTCGCGCCGAAGGGTCCCGGCCACCTGCTGCGCAGCGTGTACAGCGCCGGCGGCGGCGTGCCCGCACTCTTCGCGGTGGAGCAGGACGCCAGCGGGACCGCCCGCGCGCGGACCCTCGCCTATGCGCGGGCAATCGGCGCGACGCGCGCCGGCGTGCTCGAGACCACGTTCAAGGAGGAGACCGAGACCGACCTGTTCGGCGAGCAGGCACTGCTCTGCGGCGGCGTATCGGCGCTGATCAAGGCTGCGTTCGAGACGCTCGTCGAGGCCGGCTATCAGCCCGAGCTCGCGTACTTCGAGACGATGCACGAGCTGAAGCTGATCGTGGACCTCATGTACCGGGGCGGCCTGAATTTCATGCGCTTCAGCGTCAGCGACACCGCGGAATATGGCGACTACGTCTCCGGGCCGCGCGTCGCGGAAGGCGTGAAGGCGACGATGAAGGACGTCCTCGGCGACATCCAGAGCGGCGCTTTTGCCAACCGCTGGATTGCCGTCCAGGAGGCCGGCGGCGCGGAGTTCCGGGAGCTCCGCGAACGCGATCGAAACCATCAGATCGAGCAGGTCGGCGCAGAGCTGCGCGCTCAGATGCAGTTCCTGGATCCGGTGACGGTTCGCGCCAGCGAGGCACAGGCCACTGTCGGGGGCGCCGCGTCGGTGGAAGCCGGCGATGGCGGCGCCGCAGTGCGGACACAGCCGGCCACAGGCTCTCGCTGATGGCCGCGAGGCCTGCTCGCCCCTCCGGCCGGCTCGCCCCGACCGACCGTGTCCGAATCTTCGATACGACGCTACGCGACGGCGAGCAGGCACCCGGCGCAGGTCTGACCGCGGCGGAGAAGCTGGAGGTCGCGCGCCAGCTCGTTCGCCTCAAGGTGGACGTGATCGAGGCCGGCTTTCCGGCCGCGTCTGACGGCGACTTCGAGGCGGTCCAGCGAATCGCGCGCGAGACGAAGGGCGGCATTGCCGTGGCGGCCCTCGCTCGGTGCCGCGACGGCGACCCCCAGCGCGCGATCGAGGCGATCAAGCTCGCGGAGCGGCCGCACCTCCACGTGTTCATCGCGACCAGCGACATCCACCTCAAGCACAAGCTTCGGATCGATCGGGAGACGGCCCTTGCCGAGGCGGTGAAGTGGGTGGCCTACGGGCGCGAGAAGCTGGGTCGCGACGTCGAGATCGAATTCAGCGCTGAAGACGCGTCGCGGACGGACCCCGATTTCCTGCTCAAGGTGTACGAGGCCGTCGTGGAGGCGGGCGCATCGACCATCAACATTCCGGACACGGTCGGCTACGCGATCCCGTCTGAGTTCGCCGCGCTCGTGGGACGGGCGGTGGACCTGCTGGGCAGCCAGGCCACGATCTCCGTCCATTGCCACAACGATTTGGGCCTCGCGACCGCGAACACGCTCGCCGCCGTGCAGGCCGGGGCGCGCCAGGTGGAGGTCACGATCAACGGCCTCGGCGAGCGAGCCGGGAATGCGTCGCTTGAGGAGGTGGTGATGGCCCTCCGCACCCGCCCAACGCAGTTCACCTCCGGCGCGACCGGGACCGGCGGGCCTGCCCTCAGCCACGGTGTGCAAACCGAGCACCTGACCGCCGCGTCGCGCCTCGTCAGCTACCTCACCGGCTTCGCGATCCAGCCGAACAAGGCGGTCGTCGGCGGGAACGCGTTTGCCCACGAATCGGGCATCCACCAGGACGGCGTCATCAAGAACCCGTTGACCTACGAGATCATGACCCCGCAGTCGGTAGGGCTGTCCAGCAACTCGATCACGATCGGCAAGCTGTCGGGCCGGAAGGGCATCGCCACCAAGCTCGCCGAACTCGGCTACGACCTCGAGGGCGAGGCGCTCAACGCCATCTATCGCCAGGCAATCGCCCTCGCCGACGAGAAGAAGGAGGTCACCGACGACGACCTCGTGGCCCTCGTCGAGCAGCGCGTCGCGGAGGTGCCGCAGGCAGTCCGGCTCGAGGGCTGGAACGTCACCTCATCACACGGTGGCAAGGCGACGGGCATGGTCGCACTGTCGGTCGGTGACGAGGATCACGCCAAGGCGGCAATCGGTAACGGGCCGGTGGACGCGCTCTTCGAGGCGGTGGATGCCGCGCTCCAGCCTGTCTTCGGCTGGCACCCCGTGCTGGAGGCCTACGAGATCAAGGCGGTGTCCGGCGGCGAGGACGCCCAGGGCCGCGTGCTTGTGCGCTGTCGCCGCTCCAGCGACGTGGGGCCCGGCGCGCTGATCGTTTCCGGGCACGGGTTGAGCACGAACATCATCGAGGCGTCCATCGAGGCGTACCTCGTAGCGGTCAACAAGCTCCACGGTGCCGGCGGGCCGTCCTCGTCCGCGTTCGTCGCGGCGCGCACCACCGAGCTGCCCTGACGATCGTGGGCGCATATCGAATCGCGTCGATCGGGGGCGACGGGGTAGGCCCCGAGGTCATTGCGGCCGCGCGCACCGTGCTGAATGCCGTCGCGGAGCGTGAAGGATTCTCGATCGATTGGCTGGACGTCGTGGCCGGCGGCGCCGCGATCGATGCCTACGGCGTGGCATTCCAGGCGGAAGACCTCGACGCGGTCGCGGCATGCGACGCGATCCTCCTGGGCGCCGTCGGTGGGCCGCGCTGGGATGACCCGGCCGCGCGTGTTCGCCCGGAGCAGGCGCTGTTCGCGCTTCGTGGCGGCCTGGAACTGTTCGCGAACCTGCGCCCGGTGACGATCCTGCCCGCGCTCGTGCCGTCGTCGCCCGTTCGGCCGGAGATCCTGGAGGGCGTGGACCTGCTCATCGTCCGCGAACTCACGTCCGGGCTCTACTTCGGCAGGCCGTCGGAGCAGCGCGACACGCCGGAGGGCCGCGTCGGCATCGACACGCTCTGGTACACGGAGTCGGAGATCCGGCGCGTCGTCCGTCTCGCCTTCGAGCTGGCGCGCGGACGGCGGCGACGCCTCACAAGCGTCGACAAGGCCAACGTCCTCGCCACGTCGCGCCTCTGGCGAACCGTCGTCGACGAGCTCCGGTCGGAGTACACGGATGTCGAGGTGAGCCACCAGCTCGTCGATTCGTGCGCGATGCTGCTCGTCCGGCGGCCAGCCTCGTTCGACGTCCTCGTGACCGAGAACCTGTTCGGCGACATCCTCTCCGACGAAGCGGCTGTGCTCGCCGGCAGCCTCGGCATGCTGCCCTCAGCTTCGCTCGGCGATCGCCGGACCTCGCACGGCCGCTTCGGGCTGTACGAGCCGATCCATGGCTCCGCGCCGGACATCGCGCGCCAGGATGCCGCCAATCCGGCGGGCACGATCCTGTCCGCCGCGATGCTGCTCAGATGGTCGCTCGGTCTCGAGTCGGCGGCGGCCGATGTCGAGGCGGCGGTGGGTGCTGCTATCGAAGACGGCTACCGGACCGCCGACCTCCTCCCCACCGATGGCGATCGCGCGGGGCTCCAGGTGGTCGGGACGCGTGCGATGACCGCGGCGATCGTCGATCGACTCGGCGCCCGGGTGGGAGCGGCAACGTGAGCGCGATGTCCCACAACGGCACGGGGCCCTCGACGGGCGGGATTCCGGTCGTCCTCTACGACACGACCCTCCGCGACGGCACGCAGGGCGAGAACATCACCCTTTCGCTCGCGGATAAGCTGCGGATCGCGCGCCTCCTGGATGAGTACGGCATGCCCTACGTCGAGGGTGGCTGGCCCGGCTCCAACCCGAAGGACGTGGAGTTCTTCCGGGCCGCGAAGGACCTGACGTGGAGCACCGCCAAGCTGGCCGCGTTCGGCTCAACGCGCC
>JBDSZH010000078.1:0-12265 GCA_039925225.1 Candidatus Limnocylindrales bacterium
GGTCGGGGTCTGACATCCTTCGCCCGATGCGGGCGATCCCCCTGGCGCGCGCGGCGCGACGACGGCACGGCCTCGAACCCATCGTGGGGCGGGATGGCACGCTCGACGCGGCCGACGCGGGCGCGGCGCGCCGGATCGCCGCTCGACTCACGGTCGCTCGCGACAAGGCGGGCCAGCCCGCCGTCAGCGGCGGCGATGTGGCGGCCCTCGCGGCGCTGGACGCGGTGCTCCATCGACTGATCGAGACCGAGCGCGCCGCCGGCAGGGCCGATCTCGGCGCGGCGGTCGCGGCGGTGAGTTCCGCGCTGGGCGAGGGTGCGCTGGCGGAGGTGAACACCGCGTGGCGCGGCCAGTTCCGCGGCGACGCTTCGCGACCTGCCGGCGGAGCGGTCGGCGGGACGGCGACCGCGGCACAGAGAGCCGCGGAACCAGGACCGGACCTGCTCGCCGAGGTCCTCGTCCTGGCGGCACTCAACGAGGACCCTGCCGCGACCGACGTCCGCGAGCTCGTGGACGACCAGCGCTTGCGCGACGAAACCGCATACGAGGCGGTCATCAGCGCCACGGAGCGGGAGCTCGGCGGCCGAGGCGAGCCAGAACCGGCGGCATCCCGGGCGCGACCCCGCTCGCCGGCGCGTGAGGCCAGGGCAGGGCGAGCCGGCACGAATGGTGGCGGCCAGCAGAATCTCTCGCTTCCGGCACGGCTGCGCGAGCCGATGCGCAACGCGCCAGGCTCCCTTGCCGCCCAGCTCCGCTGGGTTCGCGAGCACTGGTCAGCCCTCGTGGAAGGCGATCCCGCCCTTGCCCGCCGCATCGATCTCGCCCTCGACGTTCTCGCCGAGGAGGCGCGGGCTATGGAGCTGCGCGGCGCCGGGGCGCACTTCGGCGGCCCAACCGTGGTCGAGACGCCGGACTACCGCGGGCTGGAGTCCGACGCGGTGTCGTTCTCGAGCGACACCGAGTGGATGCCCCGGGTCGTGCTGATGGCCAAGTCGGTGTACGTCTGGCTCGAGCAGCTCGCTGCGACCCACGGCCGTCCCGTGGTGACCCTCGCCGACGTGCCGGACGAAGCGCTCGACCGGCTCGCGGATCTGGGCATCACGGGCTTGTGGCTTATCGGTCTGTGGCAGCGCAGTCGGGCATCGGCGGACATCAAGCGCAGGCGCGGCGACCTCGATGCGGTCGCGTCCGCGTACGCGATCGACGAATACCAGATCGCGGAAGACCTGGGCGGTGAGTCCGCCTTCGAGCACTTGCGCGGGCGCGCATGGTCGCGGGGCATCCGGCTCGCCGCGGACATGGTCCCGAACCACATGGGCATCGACTCCCGTTGGGTGGTGGAGCACCCGGAGCGCTTCGTGTCCGTCCAGGAGCCGCCGTTCCCCGCGTATACGTTCGGTGGCCCGGACCTGTCCGGCGACCCGCGCGCGGAGATCACCCTCGAGGATCACTACTGGGACAACTCGGATGCTGCCGTCGTGTTCCGGCGACGCGACCGCGCGAGCGGCGAGCAGCGTTTCATCTATCACGGCAACGACGGCACCTCGTTCCCGTGGAACGACACGGCGCAGCTGGACTACCTCAACGCGGACGTCCGCGAGGCGGTGATCCGCACCATCCTCGATGTCGCGCGGCGCTCGCCGATCATCCGGTTCGACGCCGCCATGGTCCTCACACGCAAGCACGTCCGGCGGCTGTGGTACCCGGAGCCTGGGAGCGGCGGGGCGATCCCGTCGCGCGCCGAACACGCGCTGGCGACCGCGGAGTTCAACCGGCGGATGCCGGTGGAGTTCTGGCGCGAGGTCGTGGACCGGGTGGCCGCCGAGGCGCCCGGCACGCTGCTCCTGGCGGAGGCGTTCTGGCTGCTGGAGGGCTACTTCGTCCGCACCCTCGGCATGCACCGGGTCTACAACTCGGCGTTCATGCACATGCTCCGCGACGAGGACAACGCGGGCTACCGCAAGGTCATGCGAGACACGCTGGAGTTCGACCCGGGCGTGCTCGGACGGTTCGTCAACTTCCTCACGAACCCGGACGAGAAGCCGGCCGCGGACCAGCTCGGGACCGGCGACAAGGCGTTCTCGGCGGCGACGCTGCTGGCGACGCTGCCTGGGTTGCCGATGCTGGGCCACGGCCAAATCGAGGGCTGGCGCGAGCGCTACGGCCACGAGTTTCGGCGCTCGCGCTGGAATGAGCCGGTGGACGAGCCGCACGCAGAACACTGGGCCCGAACGATCGTGCCCCTGCTCCGGCGCCGCGGTGAATTTTCCGGCACAGACCGATTCCACCTGTACGACGCGCTCGACGACGGCGGGCACGTGGTCGAGGATGTCTTCGCCTTCTCGAATGGGGTGGGCCTGACCCGGAACCTCGTGCTCGTCCACCATCGCCACGCCGAGACGACCGTTCGCATTGACCACTCGATGGCCGCCGCGCCGGTGGGTGGCGGCTCCTCGAGGACGAGCATACGCGTCGCCGATGCGCTGGAGCTGCACGGCCCGGGCGCACCCGCCGACGCCGTGCTCGTCCGCCTGTTCGACCCGCGAACCGGCTCGGAGCTTCGCCGTACCGCCGGCGAGCTCCGGCGCGAGGGCCTGCGGGTGACGCTCGGCGCATACGAAGCGCGTGTGCTCTCGATCGAAATCGACCGGGGCGCCGAGCCCCTCGAGGCGACCGCCGCCGAACCGGCGCCCGCCCCATCGCGGGCCGGCACGACGCGACGCCGCCGTCCCGCGTCGATCCGACCGGCCGCTCCGCCCAGGGAGCGACGAACGACCGTGCCGGGTGAGCCGAAGCGGGCCGGACGGCCGCCCAAGGGGACAGGATGATCGTCACTGAATACCAACTCGACGAGGTTGGGCGCTGCGACACCCGAATGAGGCTGCCCGGACCCCTTCGAGCCCCGTCAGGTCGTCGATCGTGTTCGTAACCGTGTACATATCGACCACCTGACCGAGTGGCGGCCCCGCATCCAGGTCACACCTGGTCGCGTTGGTATCCGACGACGAACATTCGGAGCGGGACAGTGGGCCTCCGGCGCGGGCCAGGCGCGAACCTGAGACGCCCGCCGCTGCGGCGCCGAGCCCCGCCGAACCCTCCGACTAGGCCCGGACGACACTCCGCAGCCCGACCACGTTCAGCGGGGCGATCGGCCGGCTGAAGCCCTTGAGCTGGATCTCGCCGACCGGCTCCGCGTCCACGAGCCCCTCGACCTCGGAGTACGAACGCGGGCTGAGCAGGATCTGGTTCGCGAGTGCCGCGGAGCTCAGGCGAGCCGCCGTGATGACCGCGAAGCCGACCATGCCGTAGTCGTACCTGCCCTCGAAGCCGATTCGCCCGAGCGTCGCATACCCGGTCGCGATGCCGATCCCGAAGCCAAGTGTGTGGCCCCGCTTCGCCCAGCCGGCTGCCAGGTCGCCGAACCGATCGCGCATCGCGATGGACATCCGCACAGCGCGCTCCACGTGGTCTACCTGGAGGATGGGGTCGTTGAAGAACACCATCATGCCGTCGCCCGCGAAATGCTCGAGCGTGCCGCCGTGCTCCATGATCAGATCGCCCATCGCCTTGTGGTACTCGCGCAGGATGCCAAGGACCTCTTCTGGCTCCGCCACCTCACTGAACGACGTGAAGCCGCGGAGGTCCGCGAACAGGGACGTCGCGACCCGTCGGTGGCCGGCGAGGAGCTGCAGCCCCTCCGGGCTCGAGACGAGCGCGGCGACCTGCGGCGACAGGAACCGGCTCAGCTCGTCCTTCTGACGTTGAATCGTGTGCAGCAGCTCCGTCTGCCGCTCCGCCGACTCGATCTCGAGGTCGTGCAGGCGCTTGCCCGCCAGCGAGGCGCGGATACGCGCACCGAGGATGGCCGGGTCGAACGGCTTTGGCAGGTAGTCGGTTGCGCCGAGCTCGATGCAGCGGATAACGCTGTCGAGCTCCTCGATCCCCGAGATCATGATCACGGGGAGGTGGCGCAGGGCGTCGTCCGCCTTGATCGCCGCGAGCGCCTCGTAGCCATCCATCTCCGGCATCTCGATGTCGAGCAGGACGACGGCGACGTCGGAGCCGGACGAGCGGAGGACCTCCAGCGCGGCCCGGCCGTCAGCTGCTTCGCGGGAATCGATGTCCAGGGAGTCGAGATGGCGAGCAAGGAGCTTCCGATTGACCGGGCTGTCGTCGACGATCAGCGCGACGGCCCGGGCGGGGCTCACGACGCCAGCCCTGCCGAGCGGAGGGCGCTGATGGTCTCGATCCAGGTCGCGTGCGCCCGTTCCACGTCGGCGGCTATTCCTTCGGTTGGTCCGATTCGCCCTGCCTCTTCGATGGCCCGGCTGATGGCCGCGAGGCGCATCGCGCCGAGTGTGGCGCTGCTGGACTTGAGCGTATGGGCGGGTCGAATGACCGCGGCGGCATCGCCCGTCGTAACGGCCAGGGACATCGCGTCGAGGTACCCGGTCGCCTCCGCGACGTATGTCTCGACGAGCTCCCGGACGAAGTCGTCGTCGCCACCGGTCGATTCCCGGAGCTCGGCGATGACGGCGTCGTCAAGGATTGGCGCGTCGTCGATCGTCATGCACCCACCTGTCCGAGGCTCGGTGTTCGCGCCAGCGCTTCCGCGAGCTCCGGCGGGCGGATCGGCTTGCTGACGTAGTCGTTCATCCCCGCAGCGAGGCACAGCTCGCGGTCGCCCGCCATCGCGTTCGCCGTCATCGCAACAATGTGGACGGGCCGCTCCGGCCAGCGCGCCCGGATCTGCCGGGTAGCGCCGAGACCGTCCAGCTCCGGCATCTGCACGTCCATGAGCACCAGGTCGAACTCCTTCGTTTCGAGGGCTTTGATCGCTTGCAGCCCGTTTTCGGCCGTGTCTGCCACGTAGCCCATGTTGGCGAGGAGCCGCTGGGCGACTTTGCGGTTCACGGCGTTGTCCTCGGCGAGCAGGATCCGGAGCGGATGGCGCTCGGCCAATCCGGAGTCAACGGCAGGCCGCTCGGGAGCGCGCTGGACCCTGTCGTCGCGCGCGCCTGCCGCCGAGAACACGTTTACGAGCGTGTCGTGGAGGGCTGACGGCTTCACCGGCTTGGTGAGCACCGCGTCCAGTGATGGGTGCCCGCGTTCGCGCATCGCTACGGAGGACACCAGGACGAGCTTCGGCGGCGCAGGTTGTTCGACGGCGCGGATCGCGTCGGCCAGCGCGAGTCCATCCATCTCCGGCATTAGCAGGTCCAGCAGCACGACGTCGAACCGCTCGCCGGCGCGAATCCAGGCGAGCGCCTCGCTCGGCGAGGCCGTGTCGCGCGTGGTCATGGACCAGCGGGTGAGCTGCGCCGCGAGGATCCGGCGGTTCGTCGCGTTGTCATCCACGATCAACGCGTTCCTGCCGGCAATGTCGACGAGATCGCGATCCCTGGGCTGCGGCAGGGCCGAGGCCGCTGCGGCGTCGAGCTTGACGACGAGGTGGAACGTCGCACCCTCGCCGGGAACGCCGCTGCTCTCCGCTCGGAGGCCGCCATCCATCGCCTCTGCGAGGCGGCGACTGATCGCGAGGCCGAGGCCGGTCCCGCCGAAACGCCGTGAGATGGTCGAGTCTGCCTGCGTGAACGATTGGAAGAGCTGGCCGAGGCGGTCGGCAGGGATGCCAATCCCCGTGTCGCGGACGTCGATCGAAACGTTTGACCTGCCTTCGACGGTCTCACTGCGGATGGACACGACGATCTCGCCGGCTTCGGTGAACTTGACCGCGTTTGACAGGAGATTGAGCACGATCTGCCGGAGCCGGCCCTGGTCGCCGGCGACGGCCGGCGGGAGGTCGCCTTCGACCTCGTAGGCGAGCTCGATGCCCTTCTTCGCCGCGGTGGGACCGATGAGGTCGAGTGCGCCCTCCACGCAGGCGGCCAGGGAGAAGGGCTCGTGCACGAGGTCGACCTTGCCAGCCTCGATCTTCGAGAAATCGAGAATGTCGTTGATGATCGTGAGCAGCGCGTCGCCAGAGGTGCGGATCGTGTCCGCAAAGTCGCGCTGCTCATCATCGAGCTTGGTCTCGAGGAGCAGCCCGCTCATGCCGATGATCGCGTTCATCGGCGTCCGGATCTCGTGGCTCATCGCTGCGAGGAACGCGCTCTTGGCCTGGTTTGCATCGTCCGCCGATGCACGGGCGGCATCCGCATCGGCAAACAGCCGGGCATTGTCGATCGCGATCGTGGCCTGCTGCGACAGCCCGACGAGGAAGTCGAGGTCCGCCTGGGTGAAGAGCGGCGCAGGCGCCGTCCGCCACACGGCCATCATCCCGCTGAGCCCGCGCCGGCCCAGGAGCGGCGCCACCATGATCCGTTCCTCGTGTTGATCGTCGTCGACGACACCCGCGATTGGGACGCTCCGGGGATCACGGAGCGCGTCGTTGACTACCTCGGCTCGCTGCTCGGCTGCCGTGCTACCGATGATCCCTTCGCCGAGGACGATGTGATCTGCCCTGATCTCGTCAGCGTTTTCGCCAACGATGGCGATGGCCTTGAACGTCTGGCCGTCCGGCTCTGCGAGGAAGACGCCGCTCGTCCCGGCTTCGAGCAGCGCCTGCGCGCGCTCCGCGATCCGCGAGAGCAGGCCCTCGAGATCCAGCGTCGCCGAGATTTCCCGACCGACCTCAGCGAGCTCCGCCATCTCACGAGCGCGGCGCTGCGCCTCCCGATAGAGCTGTGCGTTGCGGATCGCGGTGCCCACGTTGGAGGCGATCGTCGACAGCACCCGCGCGTCTGATTCCCCGAACCGGCCGGCCTCGGCGATGCTCTGGACGCTCACGGCGCCGATCGCCTCCCCGCCGACGATGATCGGCACGCCGAGGTACGACTTGACCACCGTGCCGACGCCCTGGCGGTCCATCTCCTCGAACTGCTCCGCCTTGTTCAGCAGCAGTGGCTGCTTGGAGGCGAGGATCCGCGACGTAAGGCCCTGCCCTATCTCCAGGGGGGCCCGTGGCGCCGGCTTGCCGCGCTCCGTCCGGAAAGGGAACTCGATCATGTTGGTCGCCGTGTCGAGCAGTGCCACGTACACGATGTCAGCCCGGAAGGTGGTCTCCAGCTGCTGACCGGTGAGCTGGATGAGCCGATCGAGATCGAGCTGCGAGGCGGCTGCCTGCCCGACCTCGTTGACAATCGCCAGCTCACTCGCCCGCTGTCGCGTCTCGTCGACGAGGCGGGCGTTCTCCAGCGCGACGCTGAGGCTCGCGGCGAGGGTCGTGAGCAGCCGCAGGTCGGAGTCGCTGAAGGCGTTTGTCCGGTCGATGTTCTGGAGCGAGATGTGACCACGGATCTCGGCTCCGACCACGAGCGGCGCAGCGAGAGCGGACTTGGCCGGCTCCCCGGTCGGGACCACCGCCTTGACCCCGGTCGCGGCAGTCCAGGCTTCGTAATCCGGGATCTGGATCGGGGCGCGTGTTTCGATCACCTGACGCGCCATCGGCCCGAACGGATGGGGTACGTCATCGAAGCGCTCACCCTTCTCGATCGAATACGGAGAATGGGCGATGCCGGCGGCGAGGTCGTACAGCACGATGTCGACGACCTGGGCGTCGAAGATCTCGACGAGCTTGTCGCCGACGAGGTCGTACATGGCCTGCATGTCCAGCTCGGCGGCCAGGCCCTGCTGAATGCTGTTGATGATCGCAAGCTCCGCGGCGCGCTCGGTGCTCTCGGCAAGCAGTCGCTTGGTCTCATCGAAGAGGCGCACGTTCTCGAGTGCGACGCTGAGGCTGCCGGCGAAGGTCGTCAGCAATCGGACGTCCCCCTCCGTGAATGCGTCTTCGTGGTCCAGGTTCTGAAGTGAGATCACGCCTGTCACATCGCCGCCGCTGATCAGCGGAACGAACAACGCAGACTTGGGTAGCTCGCCCTGGTGGACCGTCGGCTGACCCGACTCAATGCCACGACGATCGACATCACGATTGATCAGCAGCGGCGCCTTCGACTCGGACACCAGCCGTCGAAGGCCGATCACCTCCATCGGCACGTCGGGAAAGCGGGCGCCGCGCTCGATCGTGTACGGGAAGTTGAACACGTTCAGGTCACGATCCAGCACGGCGATGTCCACCACCTGGGCGTCGAAGATCTCCTGGATCTTGTCGCCAACGAGGTCATACATGGACTGCATGTCCAGCTGACCCGCGAGGCCTTGCTGGACGCTGTTGATGATCGCGAGCTCGGCGGCGCGCTCCTTCGTTTCGGCGAGCAGCGTGTTCGTCTGCTCGAACAAGCGCGCATTCTCCAGCGCCACACCCATGCTCGTGACGATGGTCGAGACCAGGCGCTCGTCCGCCTCGCTGAACGCGTGCTCGGGGATGGCGGAGAAGGCGACCGCGCCGATCGGCTCGTCTCCGGACATGATCGGGACGCCGAGCCAGGACGCGCCGAGGGTCCCGATCTCGCCCTCGGCGAACGTACCGCGGATTGCGCCAAACGCCGTCTGCTCCTCATGTGTTCCGAGTCGCAACGTCTTGCCGGTTCTCAGCACCTCACTCGTCAGGCCATCGCCAAACGCGATCGGGTCGCCATGAATACGTCGACCCTGATCGAGCTCGAACGGGAACGAGATTTCCTGTGCGATCCGATCCAACATCGCGATGAAGATGTCCTGGGACTCGAGCATCGTTGCGAGCCGGTTGCCGATGAGCTCCACGATCGCCTGGAAGTCGAGTTGCTTCGCCAGCGCGCCACCGACCTCGTTGATGAGGGCGAGCTCCGCGCTTCGCTGCTCCGTCTCCGCGAGAAGCCGCTTGGTCTCGTCGAACAGTCGCGCGTTCTCCAGCGCCACGGCCATGCTCCGAGCCAGGGTCGTCAACAGGCGCTCATCGGCCTCGCTGAAGGCGTCCGTCTTGCGATCCGAAACCGACAGCACCCCCAGCACCCGATCACCGGTCTGAATTGGTGCCGCAAGGAACGATTCGCTCCGGGCGCCGATCCAGACCGTGCCGAGCGCCTCCGCTTCCTCCGCGGTGCCGAGGCGGAGGGGCTTGCCCGTCGTGATCACGTGGGAGTTCAGGCCGCGGCCCAGGTCGATCGTCGGGATGTCGCGCTCGCGGACGCCGTCTTCGAACCAGTAAGGGAACGAGATCGTGCGCGTCGCGGGATCGAGGATCGCGATTACCAGCTCACCCGAGCCGAGGATCTGGCCGACCCGGCTGCCGACCGCATCGATGATCGCGCCGAAATCGACCTGCTTCGCCAGGGCCTCGCCGACCTCGTTGATGATCGCAAGCTCAGCGTTCCGCTGCTCGGTCTCGGCGAGGAGTCGCTTCGTCTCGTCAAACAGTCGCGCGTTCTCGAGCGAAACGCCCATGCTCGACGCCAGCGTTGCGAGGAGCCGCTCATCCGCGTCGCTGAAGGCGTAGCGCGGTCGCCGCTCAAGCGCAACGGTCCCGAGGACCCGGTCCCCAGCGAGAATCGGAACGCCGAGCCAGGACTCGAACTCTTCCTGGTTAACGGCCCCGACGATGATCGCCCCGTGTGCGTCTCCCTCGTCGATCGTATCGATACGGAGCGGCCGTCGAGATCGGATGACCTCGGACACGAGCCCCGGGCCCAGCTCACGCATGGGCTGCACGAATCGCTCCGAGTGGTCGATCGAGTACATCGGGGTCACCGTGTTCGCGTGGGCGTCGAACAGGGCGATCGAGCCCGTTTCGACTGCGAAGATCGACCGGATTCGCTCTCCTACCAGGTCGATGATCGCCGCGAAATCGATTTGCTTGGACAGTGCTTCGCCGACTTCGTTGATCAGCGCCAGCTCGGCGTTGCGCTGACGGATCTCGGCGGCCCCGCGTGTGCGCTCGAGGGCGTCGGCGATGTGCTGCGCAACGAAGGTGAGGAGGCGCTCGTCCTCGTCGTCGTAGCCGACGTCCTCCCTGTAGCTCTGGACCGCGAGGACGCCGATGCGCCGGCCTTGGCTGACCAGCGGGACCCCGATGTAGTCCTCCGACATCGGACCTACGGAGCGGGCAGCGCCTTCGTGGATGAGCTTCTCGAGACCTTCCTTCGTCGCGTGCAAGACACGGCCAGTGCTGAGAATGTAGCCGGTGGCACCGCTGGCAAAGCCCTCTCCTAGAGGCTTCCATGCCCGGGGATCAGGCCAGTCCGTATCCACGGAGTCGACGTAGTAGGCGAAGTTGATCTGCTTCCGTTCATCGTCATAGAGAGCGATGTAGATGTTCTCGGCGTACAGGAGCGTGCCAAGGACTCGGTGAATCCCGCTGTAGAACTCGTCCATGTCCTGGGCGCGGCCCGCAAGGTCGGCGATCTCGTACAGGGCGGACTGCGTCTTCGCGGCGCTGGACTGCCGGTCCACCTCCGCTTCGAGCGCGGCGATGCGGTTGCGAAGGGCGCTGGTCGGCTTGGGGTCGATACCGCTGATGTGGATGCCTCCGTCGACGCGCGACCCGGGGTCGTTCAGGATCGAGGATAGCGAGCCGGGGGCGGACAAAGGTTCGCGCCGCGATACGATCGGCGGATGACGGACAGCCGCTGGGTCAAGCCGGTCACGCTCGAGGGACGCCTCGTCCGCCTCGAGCCCCTTTCGCTCGACCACTTCGACGACCTTGCGCGCGTGGCGTTCGAGGGCGACCTGTGGCGCTGGACTGTCGTCCAGCCCGCGAACGCCGAGGAGCTCCGCGCGTGGCTGGAGGCCGCGGTTGCCACCACCTCGACCGGCGCCGAGATGGCCTTTGCAACTGTCGACCGGGCGTCCGGACACGCCGTCGGCAGCACGCGCTTCATGTCGATTGTGTCGGAGCACAAGCGGCTGGAGATCGGCTGGACGTGGGTCGGACTCGCCCACCAGCGGACGGGTGCGAACCGCGAGGCGAAGCTGCTCCAGATGACCCACGCGTTCGAGACGCTCGGCGCGAACCGCGTCGAGTTCAAGACGGATTCGCTCAATACGAAGGCGAATCCCGGGCTGCTGGGCATCGGAGCAACGTACGAGGGGACGTTCCGGAACCACATGGTCATGCCCGGCGGCCGGCTCCGACACTCCACCTACTACAGCGTGGTCAAGGACGACTGGCCGGCCGTGAAGGCCCAACTTCGGGCGAAGCTCGACCGCCACTGAGGGCGCGCCGTGGAGGCTTCCGCTCGAGACCGAGCCGTGCCATCATCGACCGGCCGGACGGACCCCGGTCATTCGAGGGGAGACGACGTGATCGATCTGCTGGTCAAGATCCTCATCAACGCGGTCGGCGTGATCGTCGCCGTGCTCGTTGTGCCCCAGATCAAGTTCCCCGCGGCGGATGACCTGCTGAAACTCCAGGGCGACTGGTGGCAGGTGATCGTCGTCGCCGTGATCCTCGCGCTGATCAACAGCTACCTGAAGCCGATCCTCAAGATGCTGTCATTTCCCATCACGTTGCTGACGATGGGGCTCTTCGCCTTCATCCTCAACGCAGCGCTCCTGCTGCTCGTCGCGTTCATCGCAGACCTGGCGAAGATCGACTTCACGATCGGCGGCTTCCCGCCGAGCTTCACCGCCGATACGTTCGTCGGGGCGCTCCTCGGCTCGATCGTGATCAGCATCGTGTCGATCGTCCTGGGCATGCTGGACCGGGGGCGCCGCATCGTCGCCTGATCGTGCGCTTGGCGTGACCGCGGCTGCGCGGCTGCGCCCGCTAGACTTCGGCGCATGGGTGCCGTCGACACGATGGAAACGTTTTTCGAGCTGCTCAACGATGGTGATCGACCGGGCGCGGTCGCGCTCTTCGACGAGAGGGTCGAGATGCGCATCCACGTGGGCGACAACGCCCGGACGCTGCGCGGCGTCGAGCAGGTCGGCGGCTGGTTCCTGCGCGCCGAGCTGGGGCTGAAGATGATCCCCGGCGACGTCCGTGACCTCGGGATCACCTACCAGGCGGATGTCCTGAGCGTGCGCCCTGGCGCGCCGAGCCAGCACCTCGATGCGTCTTTTCGGGTCGAGGCGGGCAAGATCACGAGCATCAACCTCGCCCCTCGGTAGGTTCGGCGCGCCACTCGCTCGCCGTTAGTTCGCTGCGGGAATCTCGCTCGCGGCAGGCAGCTCCGAGGCAAGCGGAACCGGGATGATCAGCTGGTCGCCGATCTGGAGCTTGTCCGGGTCAGGCAGGTTCTCCGCGTTGGCCGAGATCAGGTCCGCGAGCGTGATCCCGTAGCGGCCCGCGATCCTCGACAGCGTGTCGCCCGCCTGGACGACGTAGACCTGGGGGGTCGGCTGCGGGACCGCCGTCGGGGCGAGACTCTGGAGGAGCGTCTGGGTCGGT
>JBDSZH010000079.1:0-23578 GCA_039925225.1 Candidatus Limnocylindrales bacterium
TGCGTCTTTAGCGAAGCGACTCTGGAACGGAGTACGGGTTCTCGGTTGTCGCGCCGATGAGCGTGACGGTGCCGTCCTCCACGTGGGGGAGCAGCGCATCCTGCTGGGCCTTGTTGAAGCGATGGATCTCGTCGATGAACAGGACCGTGCGCTTGCCGTTGAGGGTCAGGAGCTCCTGGGCGGCAGCAAGCCCGGCGCGCACCTCGGCGACGCCGGACATGACCGCCGAAAGCGTGGTGAAGTCGGCGCCAACCGCGCCTGCGAGCAGCCGCGCCAGCGAGGTCTTGCCCGTGCCCGGCGGCCCCCACAGCAGCAGCGACGCGAGATGACCGCGCGTGACCGAGCGCCGAAGCGGACCCTGCTCGCCCACGAGGTGGCCCTGGCCGACGAATTCCTCGAGCGTCCGCGGGCGCATCCGTGCGGCGAGCGGTTGTCGCTCCGGTGGCGGCTGGAAGAGGGCCTCGGGCCGGGCGCCTTGGACTCGGGTCGTTCGTCGGAGTGCGGGCATTGCCAGCAGTCTACGAGCGCCACCGCCACGCGGGCCAGATGAAGGTCCGCGGACGACGGCTGACGCCATATGGAACAAACCAGTCCGCTCGTGTACCAGACTGAGTAACGCGGCTCCTGCCGCGACCAGATTGGTGGCGAATGCACGAGGAGCTGGTGGCGCGGGCGCAGCGCGGAGACCGCGAAGCGTTTGCGACGCTCACGGAGGGACCAACCAAGCGACTGTACGCCGCCGCCCGCCTCATCCTGAGAGATGACGAGGCCGCGGCGGATGCGGTCCAGGATTCGCTCGTGCTGGCATGGGTGGATCTGCGGGGGCTGCGCGACCCTCACTTGTTCGATGCGTGGCTGCAGCGAGTGCTCGTCCGCGTCTGCCATCGCGCCGCCTCGCGATCACGCGGACGAGTCGTTCGAGAAGTGCTCGCGGTCGGCCAGGCGCCCGACACCACCCCCGACGTGCAGGTTGAGATGGCCGCACGAGACGAGCTCGAGCGAGGGCTGCGGCGCCTGTCCCATGACCAGCGCACCGTGCTCGTTGTCCGCTACTACTTCGACTTGCCGCTGGCCCAATGCGCCCAGGTGCTCGGTGTTCCGCTCGGGACCGTGCAGTCGCGAATCAGCCGAGCACTCGAGGCCATGCGCGCTGCCCTCGAGGCCGATCGTCGCCCACTCGTCCTCAGCGGGGAGGCTGTCCGATGACCAGCGAAGCGCGGCTCGAGCGAGGGCTGAGCGAATGGTTCAGCTCGGACGCGTCGGCCCACCCGCCGATCGACCTCCACGCAAGCGCCATGGCGCGCGTTCGTCGCGCTCGGCAGCGGCCGGCAGTCCTGGTCATGCTCCGCGGCGACCGCCTTTCGGGCGCCGACACGTCGCTCGGTCGAGTGCGGACGCTGGTGTTCGTTGGCGCGGCGTTGCTCCTGGTCACCCTTGCGGCACTGCTCGTTGTCGGAGCACGGCCGCCCGACGTCGCGCCGAACGGCGCGAGCAGCTGGATCACGTATGTTTCGGGCGACGTTTCGAGCCCATCGACGTTCTCCATCTGGAGAGTCCTCGGCGATGGCAGCGGCGACCATCAGGTCGGCCGGGGCGAATGCCCAATGGTTTCGGCCAATGGCACCAGCATGGTGTTCCTCTCTGGTCGCTCGGACGACCAGTTGGGCCGACTGATCGCTGCCAACGGCGACGGAACCGATCAACGCATCCTGGCAGACGTCGATCGTTCGACCGCTGCGCAGTGGACCGCTGCGATCTCGCCGGACGGCTCGGCCGTCGCCTGGGTCAACCGGGTGCCCCTCGCGAGCGCTCAAGGAAACGTGGAAATCAGCGACAGCGAGCTGTGGGTCTCTCCGCTTGCAGGCGGTCCGGGCACGTTGATCGTTCCTCAAGACGCAGTCCGCAATTTTTCATATCGCGCCTTGGCGTGGGCCAACGCCGGAGACCGCATCGCTATTGTCCGATCCAGGGTGCTCTACGACGGATCCCTGGGGCCGAGGTCTATTTGGGTCGTGGATGCCGACGGCTCCGACCTGCATCAGGTCGCGTCGGTCGCGCCGGCCTCACCAAGCGCACCCGTCGCGTGGTCGCCCGACGGACGCTGGCTCGCTTACGTCCGCGACACCGATGCCGGCTTCCAGCTGATGGTGCTCGCGGTGGACGGCTCGGTCGAGACGCCCGTCGCGTCGGCGGCGGACGATTCCCGGCCCCAGGACCCGACTTGGTCGCCGGACGGGAACTATCTGGCCTACCGGGATCAGGGTGGCATCGCGACCATCGAGATGTCTGGAGGCGTCCCCGTCAGGGCGCCGAATCATGGGCCCGCCCAGAGCGGAGGCGTTACGTACGACATCGGCGCTTGGTCCCCCGACAGCCGCAACCTGCTGGTCGTCGAAGCCAAACGAGTCGGTCCAGAGTCGGAGGCAGAGGGCTTCGGGAGTCGCCTGTTGTCGGTCGACGCAGCGCTCCAGGGTCCGACCACCCTCGTGCTCGAGCGCGCACCGATCGTCGGCTATTTCTCCGCTTGTCCCCTCAGCTGGCGGGCGCCGTGAGCGGCAGCGATCAGTACCAGCCATCGCATCCGGCGAACCTTCCGAGGTAACTTCGTACGCGCTCTCAACCTCCCTGCCGCGACGCTCCTGATCGCGCCAGTAATTCGGGTTAACGAGCGACCGAACCCACCACGGGCTCCGCGTCCACGACCGGCGGGCGTGGCTTGGTGGTGCATCGGGCTCGCGCTTGCCGTGGCAGGGTGTGGAAGCTCCTCCGGCGCGACGCCTGTTGCATCTGGCGCGGCCGGGACACCCGAAGCGATCGTGGAGTGGTTGACGACCAACCCGACTTCACCGTGCGGGAGCAGCCGGAGCCGACGACGATCGCGGGCAAGAGCGGGACCGTGCTTGCCGTCGGCGTGTCAGAGACGGCGGACTACGGTGATCCCGGTTGCCCTTCGAACCCACGCTGTGGCGACATCCTCAAAGACCCTGCGCACTGGGGGCCGAACTTTTTCGGCATCGGCGGCGATGAATCCCTCCGGCTGTTCGTCACGACCGTCCACTTGAAGGCGTTCGACCCGGTCTCGCGTACTGCGTACCCGGATGGCAACCACCTGTTCGTCGTGGCCTGGCAGGGGATCCCGTGGCTGATCTGCGGGCATTCGCGGACGTGACGCAGCCGATCCTCGACTCGATCCGGATGCCCGATCGATTTGTGAGCAACTGACCGTGGCGTAGCTCCCCACGGGTAGCCCCGCTGGTCCCGCTCCGCCGAAATCGAGTGGGCTTGCAGGCGCGCCAGCTAGAGCGTGATCACCCCTAGGACGTTCACGAGGACGTGCAGGACGGCCAGGATCGTCACCATCAGCCCCGCGGTGAGTCCGATGCGCTTGACGTCGCGCGACACGTAGTCGTACTCGTGCGACATGCGCACGGACAGGGGCGCGTTGATGTCGCCTGCGCCGGCGAGGTCGTTGGCCTGCCCGCGTGCACGGCGTCGAAGTGATTCGGCGATCGCCGCACGTTCCAGGGCCATCGCCTCGGCTTCGAGCTCGGCAGCGCGAGCGACCTCGGCTTCTGTAAGCGCCGCCCCGCTGCGGAGCGGCGTCTCGCCGTGGTCGTGACCGTCGTGATCGTGGTCGTGATCGTGCGTGTGCGGAATGGCAACGCCGCCAGTGCTCGTCGCGCCGCGGACCAATCCCGAGCCGGGCATGGCCGGTTTCGCGCCGGGACCCGGCGCGCGCTTGGCGGCCGGTTTGGCGCTCGACTTGGTGCCATATCGAGTTCGTTTGGCCATGGGGGCGGAAGAATAGCACCGGGTTCGGACGGGCTCGGGTGTGCCGGCGCCAATCGGCGGACGCTAGACTCGGACCACCGCCCAGGAGGAGACCCCGATCGACATCAATGCGCTCGTATCGGCCAACATCGGGCCGATCGTCGGCGGTCTTCTGGTTGTCGTCCTTGCGCTGGTGCTTGCCGTCGTCGGGCTGATCCGGCGCACGGGACGTCTCAGCAGGCGCCTCGAGAGCATTACCCGCGGAAGTGACGATAAGTCGCTCGAGGCAGTCCTCGGCAGCCACCTCGAGCGCGTGCGCCAGGTCGTGCGAGATGTGGAGCAGGTAGGCGCACGAACGAGCGTCCTCGAGCGCGACATCAAGGGCTCGTTTGGGCGGGTCGGGCTCGTCCGCTTCAACCCGTTCGAGGACACCGGCGGCAACCAGAGCTTCGCGCTGGCGCTTCTTGATGGCCAGGGCGACGGCTTCGTGGTGAGCAGCCTGCACTCGCGCACCGGCACGCGTCTGTACGCGAAGGCGATCGCGGCGGGCGCGTCCGATACGGCCCTGTCCGAAGAGGAGTCGGAGGCGCTTCGACAGGCCCTTGCGAAGCCCGCCCCGGGGGCCGCCGGCTGACGATGGACGGGGGAGGGGAGGCCGTGTCAGCAGAGCTGTCACGACCCACCGCGATCCTTCCGCCATGCCCCCACCAACACCGGCACCAGACCACATGATCCGGACGCGGAGCCGCCGCAGAATGCGCCCGCTGGAGCAGATTCCGGTGTGGCATGGCTTTGAGCCCGCCGCCGAGCCGAGTCTCGACGGGGCCCCGGATCCAGCACCCAGTGGCGTGGATGCGCTGCTCGAGGGCCTCAACGTGGAGCAGCGGCGCGCGGTGACGCACGGCGAAGGGCCGCTCCTCGTGGTCGCGGGCGCGGGCACCGGCAAGACCCAGGTCATCACGCGGCGTATCGCCTGGCTGATCGCGACGCGGCGGGCGCGGCCATCGGAGATCCTCGCCCTCACGTTCACGGACAAGGCCGCGGAGGAGATGCAGCTCCGCGTTGACCAGCTCGTGCCCTATGGCTACGCGGACACGGCGATCTCCACGTTCCATGCCTTCGGTGACCGGCTCATCCGCGAGTTCGCCTTCGAGCTTGGCTTGGCGCCGGACGTGCGCGTCCTGTCGCGCCCGGAAGTGGTGGTCTTCCTGCGCGAGCGCCTGTTCAACCTTGGGCTCCAGGAATACCGGCCCCTCGGCGACCCAACCCGCTTCCTGGGCGCGCTCGCGTCCCTCTTCGCGCGCTGCCGGGACGAAGACGTGTCGCCGGCGGCGTATGCAGCGCACGCAGAGGGTCTAGCCGCGCACGCGACCGCGCTGGCAGCGGCTGCGGCCGGGAAGGACACGGGCGCGGCAGATCGCGATGCGGCGGCGGCAGCGGCAGAGCTGGCACGGCGCCAGGCAGAGCTTGCCGGCGCCTACGGGCAGTATGCAACCCTGATGCGCGAGCACGGGGCGATGGACTTCGGCGACCAGGTTTCGCTCGCCCTGCAGCTCCTGCGGGATTCAGCCGCGGCGCGCGAGGCGCTCCAGGCGCGCTATCGGTACGTCCTGGTTGACGAGTTCCAGGACACGAACCGTGCCCAGTCGGAGCTCGTCGCGTTGCTCGCCGAGCGCCATCGAAACGTCACGGTCGTCGGCGACGACGACCAGTCCATCTACCGGTTCCGTGGCGCGGCAATCAGCAACATCCTCGAGTTCCGGGAGCGCTATCGCGGGGCGCGAACGGTGGTGCTCCGGCGGAACTACCGCGCCCTCGCGCCGATCCTGGACTCGGCCCATCGGCTCATCAAGTTCAACGATCCGGATCGGCTGGAGGCGAAGGTCGGGATCTCCAAGCGACTGGTCCCGGAGCGCTCAAATCGCGCCGCGTCGCCGGTCCGGCACCACGCCTTCCCGACGAGTGGCGATGAGGCGGACTGGATTGCCGCCGAGATCCGCCGCCGCGTGGATGCGGGCGGGCGACCGCGCGACCACGCCGTGCTGGTCCGCGCGAACGCGGATGCGGACGCGGTCCTCAGGTCGCTCAACACCGTCGCGCTCCCGTGGCGGTTCTCCGGGACCTCCGGGCTGTACGCCAGACCGGAGGTGCGGCTCCTGCTCGCGCTCCTCCGTGCGGTCGCGGACACGTCATCGAGCGTCGACGTCTTCGCGCTCGCGGCCTCGGAGCGCTACGCCATTCCAGCCGGGGATCTCGGCGAGGTGGCGGGCTCGGCTCGGCGCCGGCACCGCAGCATGTTCGAGGTGCTGGAAGAGCTGGAGGACGAGCCGGGTTTGCTGCGGCTTTCGCCGCGCGGCCGCGTCGCCATCGCAACGCTGACCGCAGACCTGCGCCGGTACCGGGAGCTGGCGCGGCGGCGGCCGGCCGGCGAGGTCCTGTACGCGTTCCTCCGCGACACCGGCTGGCTCGCGGAGCTCGCTGGCGCGACGACGACGGCGGCGGAGGAGCAGCTGGCGAACGTCGGCCGCTTCTTCGACATCATCAGGACGCAGTCCGCGCTTCTCGCAGATGACCGCGCGGTGTTCCTGGCGCGCCACCTGGCGACGCTCATCGAGGCCGGAGACGACCCCCCGACCGCCGATCCGGACCCGGACGTGGACGCGGTCCACGTGATGACCGTCCACAAGGCCAAGGGCCTCGAGTTCCCGATCGTCTTCCTGCCCGGACTCGTCGCAGACCGCTTCCCGGCCCGGACCCGCCGAGAGCCGCTTGCGCTCCCGATCGAGCTCGTTGACGAGGTCCTGCCGGAGGGCGACGGGCACCTCCAGGAGGAGCGGCGCCTGTTCTACGTCGCGATGACCCGTGCGCGGGACGAACTGATCCTGAGTCACGCCACGGAGTCCGCCGGCGGCCGTGCACGTCGAGTCTCGCCGTTCGTCGTGGAGGCGCTGGACCTGCCCACAGCCGGCCTCAGTGGTGAGGCGTTCCCGTCATCCGTGCATGCCACGGGTCCACTGGCGCGCATAGCGGCAGCCGAACCGCGAGCCGACGGCCCCGAGGCTGATCGCACCCCGATCGAGGGACCGTTGACCCTCAGCCACTCGGCGATCGATGACTACCTGACCTGCCCGCTTCGGTACAAGTACGCGCAGGTCGTTCGGGTCCCTACCACCCCACACCACTCCATGATCTACGGATCGGCGCTGCACAAGGCCGTCCAGGAATTCCACCGATCACAGGCGCGCGGGAAGCCGCTAACGGAAGCGGAGCTCCTCGCCGTGTTCGACGCCGCCTGGTCCAACGAGGGCTTCGTCTCGCGCGAACACGAGACCGCACGGCTCGAGGCCGGGCGAGCATCGCTGCTTCGGTTCCGCGAGTCGCAGCTCCAGCCTGGGACCGTGGTGCCCGCCTGGGTAGAGCGCGAGTTCGCGTTCGCGCTCGGCGGCGATCGCGTTCGCGGCCGCTTCGACCGAGTGGACATCGTGCCCGTCGCCACCGCATCGGCCGAGGTCACGGGAACCGTCGCGGCAATCGATGGTCCGTCCGTGTTCCGCGCCGACGTCATCGAGCCGATGCTCGAGCTGCTCGGACCGGAAGAGGTCACCATCACGGACTACAAGTCAAGCGACGTTCGTGATCCGGCAGTGGCGAAGAAGCGGGCGCGCGATTCGCTCCAGCTCCAGATCTATGCGATGGCCTACGAGGCGATGAGCGGTCGCCTCCCCGATGCCGTGCAGCTCCACTTCCTCGACTCTGGCCTGGTCGGGCGCGCGAAGGTCGAGCCGGCGCGGCTCGAGAAGGCGCGCGGCAAGATCGCCACGGCCGCCGCCGGCATCCGGGCCCGCGACTACAGCCCCAAGGCGAGCGTGCTCGCCTGCACGTACTGCCCGTTCCGAGACATCTGCCCGTCGAGCGCGGCGCGCTGAGCAGCTGGAGGTGACCACCGGTCGCGTCTCGGTCAGCGCGATCACGCTCGATTTCGGCAACACCCTGGTGCGCGTGGATCGGCAAGGCCTGCGCGAGGTGGTCGAGGAGACGGTGGTCGGGCTCGAGCGCCGCGGGATCGTGAGGGACCACGCCGGCTTTCTCGCCGCCTGGGCGGAGGAGCGCGATCGGCAGTTCCGCGAGGAGGTGCCGCTGTTCCGAGAGGTGGAGATTCCACCGCGCGCGGTGCGCGTGCTGGCACGCCTGCGAGGCATGCCCAAGCCGCCACCCGAGGAACGCTGGGACGACGTGGCCGCCGCCGAGCTCGCGACACCTGGGGAGGTGGAGGCTGTCGTCGAGGGGTACAGCAGCGCGTTCCTTGCCCGCATGGCCCCGGTTGCGGACGCCACGACCACCCTTGAGCGGCTCTCCGGACGCGGCTTCACGCTGGGCATCCTCTCGAACTGGCCCCTTGCCTCGACCATCGACCGGTTCGCCGAAGCGCAGGGCTGGCTGGCATTCCTGCGGGCGATCGTCGTCTCGCAGCGTGTTGGCACCATCAAGCCCCATCCCGCGATCTTCCGGGCGGCTGAGGAGGCACTGGGGTTCTCGGCGGGTGGCGCCGTGCCGCCGGCGATCCTGCACGTCGGCGACGATTGGGCCGCGGACGTCGTCGGGGCGAACGAGGCGGGCTGGCGCAGCGCCTACGTTCGCGATCGACAGCACGACACGCCGCTACCGACCTCGGCGCGCGGGGACGACAGCGGCGCCGGCGACGACAGCGGCGCCCCGGACGGTGCCGTCGACCGTCCCGAATCACTGACCGCCGACCTCGAGATCGATGAGCTGTCCGAGCTCGATGCCCTCGTCGACCTCGCTGGGACCTAGACTCCCGCCCGATGGAGGCGCGGGACCGACGACTGAGCATGGCGTTGTTCGCGGTTGCCGCCGCGGCATGGGTCGTCGTCGGCGCGATCGCGTTCCTGGTTGACCCGTTCTCCAGCCCGACGGCCGGCTTCGCCGGCGCGGGCGCCCTCGGCATGGCAATCGGCGTGAACGTGATGCCACTCTTCTGGCTGGCCGGGTTCTCGCGGCATCGCCGGATCGCGTATCGCGGCGATTGGCTCCGCGCGATCCGCCGTGGCGCGTGGGTCGGTGCGCTCGTCGCGGTCTTCGTGGTTATGCGGCTCAACGGGGTGTTCCAGCCGCAGATCGGCCTGTTCCTGATCGCGCTCGCGGTTGTCGCCGAGGTGACCCTGACCGCGGGGAGCGCAAACCGAGGTTGAATCCAAGGGTGCTAGGATGCGGCCCTGGCGCCCCGCTGGACGGTGGATCCGAACCGGCGGCGTCGAACGCGATCGGTAGCCCGCCCACTTCCGCGGCCCGGTCCGAAGGATCGACGTGAGCAAGCGTCCGCCGTCCGACTCGTCCAATGGTCGAATCGCTGCCCAATGGGGTTGGGATCGCGATTACGAGGTGTTCAGCGATCTGGACCTGCCGATCTACGTCGGCCCATCGACGTTCTCGAACCTGCCCTGGGTCACGGACCCGGCGGAGCTCGAGGCGCGCCGGGTGGACGTCGCGATCGTCGGCGCGCCCTTCGATGACATGGTCACGCACCGACCAGGCACCCGTTTCGGCCCGCGCGCCATTCGCGGGGCGCAGTACACCTCCGGCGGCCTGAACTCCCTCCAGCTCGACGTGCGCCCCTTCGACGAGCTCACCGTCGTCGATGCGGGCGACGCGAACGTGGTGCCCGCGTTCTGGGAGCGCGGGCACGCGATGATCTACCGCAAGGTGCACGAGGTCGCGGCCACGGGCGCGATCCCGATCGTGCTCGGCGGGGACCACTCGATCACCTGGCCGAGCGCCACGGCGATCTCCGAGGTGCGCCGTCCGGGCAGCATCGGCATCGTCCACTTCGACGCCCACGCGGACACGGCGAACGAATCGTTCGGGCAGCTGGCGAGCCACGGCACGCCGATGCGCCGGCTCATCGAGTCGGGCGCCGTGCTGGGCAAGAACTTCGTCCAGGTCGGGCTGCGCGGCTACTGGCCACCCGTGCCGGTCCTCGAGTGGATGCGCGAGCAGGGCATGCGCTGGCATCTCATGACCGAGATCGAGGAGCGTGGTTCCGAGGCGGTCGTCAAGGACGCGATCGCCGAGGCACTCGATGGCGCTGACGCGATCTACCTGTCGATCGACATCGACGTCGTCGATCCCGGGTCGGCGCCTGGAACCGGCACGCCCGAGCCCGGCGGGATGCTCCCGCGCGAGCTCCTTCGGGCCGTTCGCCAGATCGTCGGAGCGGTCGACCTGGCGGGCATGGACATCGTGGAGGTCTCGCCCCCGTACGACTGGGCCGAGTCGACCGCCATGATCGCGAATCGTGTGGCGCTGGAGGCGATCTCCGCCCTCGCGGTCAAGCGCCGCGACGGCGCCGCCGTCCGCTTCGAGCGCAGCGCCGGCGCCCCGGCCTGACGGTGATGCAACGGCTCGTTTGCGAGCACGGACGGCTCCGCCCGTGACGACCGCTGATGACGCGATCGCGCGGCTGTACGACCTAGACCTGAGCGTCGACCCGGGTGACGTCGAGCTGTACCTGGCGCTGGCCAAGCGGACGGACGGCCCGATCCTCGAGCTCGCCATCGGGTCGTGCCGCATTGCGGCGCCGCTTGCCGCAGCCGGCTATCGCGTCGTCGGTGTGGACATCGACCAGGCGATGATGGCCCGCGGCCGCGCCCGGCTCGCGGCGACCGGACGCGCCGCTGCGGCAAGAGTGGAGATGATCGAGGCAGACATGACGGAGGCGGCGGACCACCCCGCCGTCGTCGCCGCCGGCCCGTACCAGCTTGCGATCCTCGCCCTGAACTCGATCCTGATCCTGACCACCCCGGCCGGCCAGCGAGCTGTCTTCCGCGCCATGGCCCGTGCGCTGGCGCCAGGCGGCGTCGCGGTCGTGGACGCATGGCTGCCAGTCCCGACTGACCTCACGGCCTTCGACGGCCGGCTCTCGCTGGACTGGCTGCGCACGGATCCCGAGACCGGCCTGGAGGTCACCAAGTCCAGCGCCGCGTGGTTCGACCCAACCAGCCGGCTCGTGACGTTGATCACGACGTTCGAGGAAGGTGCGCCTGGCACGCCGGCGATCCGCTGGACGCGCCAGGACGCGCTGCGGATGATCACCGCCGACGAGCTGATCGACTATGCGGCGGACGCGGGGCTGCAGGTGGAGCAGCTGGCTGGCGATCACGAGCTCGGAGCGATGTCGCCGGGGAGCGATCGGGCGGTACTTTTGGCTCGCAAACCCCCGTCCGCCTGACCGGGTCCGGATCGCGCGGTCCCTCGTGTTACCGTTCCGGCGATGGCATCGGCCGATCAGATTCGTCTGCTCCTCGTCGAGGACGTACCCCAGGTCGCCCAGTACGTCCGAGGACTGCTGAACGCCCAGAGTCAGGTGCGTCTCGTCGACATCGTGTCCGACGGGACCGTCGTGCCACAGCGAATCAGCGAGCACCGACCCGACGTGGTCGTCATCGACGCCCTGCTCCAGGGCCGGCTGCGCGGAATGCAGCTCGTGAAGCAGCTCCACGACGCGAAGACCGGCGTGCCGGTCATCGTCCTGACCGTGCCCCAGAACCCGGTCAGCGTCGATCCCGACAAGGGCATCGACGAGGTCCTGTCGATGCCGTTCAACGGCTACGACCTGATCACGCGAATCGCCAACGTTCACAAGACTGCCTCCGCGGCGACCGAGAAGGGTCCGAGCCGGCTGGTCGTGGTCTTCGCGCCAAAGGGCGGCGTCGGCAAGTCCACGATCGCGTTCAACCTCGGCGTCGCCGCGTCGATGCTCGGCCTGCGCACCGCCCTCGTCGATGGCAGCATCCAGTTCGGCGACCTGCGCGGGCTGCTGAAGGCGCCGCGCGACGCGCCGTCGATGCTCGACCTGCCAACCGACCGGATCTCCGAGACGGATCTCGCCGACGTGCTCTGGCGCGGCCCCGCGGACGTGGACGTGCTCCTCGCCCCGCCGCGCATCGAGATGGCCGAGATGGTCCTCATCCGCGACGTGGAGAAGACGCTCTCGCTGATGCGCCGGCTGTACGACCTGGTGATCGTCGACACGGGCGTCGGGCTGGACGAGCTGACCCTGGCCCTCCTTGACCAGGCCGACACGATCCTGGAGATCGTCACCTACGACGCGACCACTATCCGGAACACGATCGCCATGGCGGAGACGTTCCAGAAGATCGGCTACCCGCCGAGCAAGGTGCAGTACCTCGTGAATCGCGCCGACGCGGCCGCCGGCATCGATCCGAGCGACCTCCGCATCGCACTGGGCCGCGAGCCCGAGTTCAAGATCCGGTCCGAGGGCCAGGTGGTTGGTCCGGCCAGCAACCAGGGCACGCCGTTCGTGACCTCCGACCCCGGCGCGGGCGTGAGCAAGGACATCCTCGAGGTCGCCCAGGCACTGTTCGGCCGGTCGCTCGCCGGCGGTCGCAAGCCGGCGCTGGCCGGCGCCCGGTAGGCGGAACGCCACATCGGCGTAGCATCCACCGGGTGACCGACCAGCGACCCATCGGGGTATTCGATTCCGGCGTGGGCGGGTTGACCGTCCTCCGCGAGATCCTCCGGCGCACCCCCGACGAATCCACGATCTACTTCGGCGATAACGCGCGCGCGCCGTACGGCGTCCGACCGGACGAGGAGGTGCGCTCCTTCTCCACCGAGTCGATCGACGTGCTCGTCGAGCGCGACGTCAAGGCGGTCGTCGTGGCCTGCAACACGTCCACGGCGATCGCGCTGGGCGACCTGCGCCGCCGCTACGACCTGCCGATCCTGGGCGTGATCCGGCCAGGCGCGACGTCCGCCGCGCTCGCGACCCGTAACCGGCGCGTGGGCGTGATCGGCACGCCGGCGACGATCCGCTCGCACGCTTACTTCTCGGCGATCAAGGACGAGAACCCGGCGGTGGAGGTGTACGAGCACGCCACGCCCACCTTCGTGCCCATGGTCGAGGCCGGCCTGCTCTCCGGCGCGGAGGTCGAGGCGAGCGTGCGCGAGGCCCTCGCGCCCCTGCTCGGCCTGCGCGATGCCAGCGGCGAGTTCATCTTCCCGCTGCCGGCCTCCTCGCGCGTGGACACGCTGCTCCTCGGCTGCACCCACTACCCGCTGCTCCGTGACGCGATCGCGAGCGTCGCCGGGGAGGGGATCGCGATCGTCGATTCCGCAGCCGCGACCGCCTCGGCCCTCGCCGAGCTGCTGTCCATCAACGGGCTCGAGGCGCCGGCCGGTTCTGCCGTCCACGCGCAGCTCACGACCGGCGATGTCGGCTCGTTCCGCGCCATCGCGGAGCGGATGTTCGGCGAGACATTCCCCGATGTGGCCGCCGTCGAGCTCGCGGGTGCCGCGTGAGCGAGACCCGAATCGACCCCCGAACGGACCCCCGAATCGACCCCCGGAGAAAGACCCGCCCCTCCCGCCGTGGCTGGCGCTTGCGCGGCTGGCGTGCCGACCGGCGCTGGCAGGCGGGGTTCCTCCTCGGCTCGGCGATCGGCGCGGCGGCGACCGTGCTCGGCCGCCGCGCGGAGCGAGCCGCGCGCAAGGGCCTGGTCGACTGGGGCGCCGTCGAACGAATTGCGATCCGGCGGGCCGAGCGGGCGCCCGGCGGGCTGTCGGCGCTGGAGCTGAAGGCGGCGGACGGTGCGTATCGCGAGGCAATGGCCCGAGTCGTCCCGCGCCTGGCGGAAGCCCTCGGGACGACCCTGCCGGGAGTGGTGGAGCGCGCCTCGGTCGTCGATCGGGCCGGTTGGATCCGCGCAAACGTCGGGACGTTCAGATCGCTCATCTCGCGCATGGAGCAGGACCTGCTGGACCAGGTGGTGCCAGAGGGCGGTGGCCTGACGCGCGCGACGATGGCCCTCGCGAATCGGTGGGTGACGAGCCAGCAGCTCGGCTTCCTGCTCGGCTTCATGGGCACGCGCGTTCTCGGCCAGTACGACCTCGCGATGCTCTCCGCGGAGGCCGAGGACGGCCGGCTCCTCTTCGTCGAGGAGAACGTCCGCGGCACGGCTCACGCCCTCGGCATTCCCGTTGCGCCGTTCCGGACGTGGATCGCGCTCCACGAGACCACGCACGCGTTCGAGTTCGAAGCTCACCCGTGGTTGCGGCCGTACCTCGCCGAGCGCCTGGAGCGCCAGCTGAGCCTGTTCAGCGGCAACGCGTCGACGCTGGGCCGTGACACCCTTCGGGCGATCGGGCGCGCGCTCCGCGGCGACGCAGGCGGCGAGCACTGGATGGAAACGATCATGGGCGACGAGCAGAAGCGCCTGTTCCGCGAGACGCAGGCCGTCATGAGCCTGCTGGAGGGCTTCAGCGACTACATCATGGACGAGGTGGGCCGCGGGCTGGTCGATGGCGTGGAGGAGATCTCCGCGCGGTTCCACGAGCGCCGTCAGCGCCGGAGCGGCTTCGAGCGGGCGGTACTCCGTCTGACCGGGATGGATCTCAAGCTGGAGCAGTACGCGAAGGGCGAGCGCTTCGTTCGCGCGATCGCGGAGGCACGCGGGCGGCCCGCCCTGGCGCGCATCTGGGATGGGCCGGAATCGCTGCCGTCCGCGGAGGAGATCGCCGACCCGGAGCTGTGGATCTCGCGGGTGCTGGCGTGATGTGGGAGCTCGCATGACGCGGGAGTTCGGATGACGATGCGCGTGACCGCGGGGCCGGGTCGCGGCCCGAACGGCGTCCCCCTCGCGATCGCCGTCAGCCCGATCCTGTCGGCGCGCATTCGGGCGCAGGACCTCCAGCGGATCCAGGCGGCGGCGCCAGGCTCACGGATCGTGAACCTCTCGGTGGAGGGGCTTGCCGACGGACCCGTCGACGACGTCGAGGTCCTCCTGCGCGGCTGGCTCGTCGCGGAGGCGTTCGATCGCCTGCTGTCACGTGCGCCGCACCTCGCGTGGGTCCATTCCGCGACCTCCGGCGTGGAGCGCGCGCTGACGCCGGCTGCCCTGGCTCGCGACGTGCTGGTCACGAACGCCCGCGGCGTCTTCTCGCGCCCTATCGCCGAACACGTGTTGTTGATGATCCTCGCCGTCAGTCGCCACCTGCCGGAGCTGCTGGAGCTCCAGCACGAACGGACGTGGCAGCCGCTCGAGGGCCGCGAGCTCCGCGAATTGACGATCGGGATCGTGGGCTACGGCTCGCTCGGCAGGTCCGTGGCCAGTCTCGCTTCCGCCTTCGGCTCGCGCGTCATCGCAATGCGCCGCCGTCCCGATGCGGGCGAGGCGCGGCCGGCGCGCGATCCCGGCGCCGAGGAGGCCGACGTCTTCCCATTCGAGCCCCGCCTGGATCGCCTTGTCGGACCGGATCGCCTGCACGAGCTGCTCGCAGATTCCGACGTGGTCGTCCTCGCTGCGCCGCTCACGCCCGAGACCGAGGGCATGATCGACGAGGCCGCGGTCGCGGCGATGAAGCGAGATGCATGGCTGATCAATGTCGCGCGTGGCCGCCTCATCGACGACACCGCGCTCATCCGGGCTCTGCGCGAGAATCGCATCGGCGGCGCCGCGCTGGACACGTTCCGCGACGAGCCGCTCCCGCAAAACTCGCCCTTCTGGGAGCTGCCCAACGTGATCCTCACGCCGCACACCGCGTGGTCGTCTGCGCGGGTCCTCGATCGGAGCGTCGACCTGTTCTGCGACAACCTGGTCCGCTTCTCGCGCGGTGAGCCGCTCCGCAACGTCGTCGACCCGTCGGCCGGCTACTAATGGTCGACCTGCATCAGCCGGATCGACCTGGCGCGTGACGCTCCAGATCGCGATCGTGGGGCTTGCCGGATCCGGCAAGACCACCGTCTTCAACACGCTGACCCGCGGCCACGCGCAGACGGGCGGATTCGGCGCGCTGACGCTCAACGTCGGTGTCGTGAAGGTGCCCGACGCTCGCCTCGACCGCCTGGCGGAGCTCTTCAAGCCGAAGAAGATCGTGCATGCCGACGTCACCTACGTCGACCTGCCCGCGCCGCCAGCCTCGAGCGAAGGGCACGTCGGGACCGAGGAGCTGCCCGCAGAGCACCTCGCCCGCCTCCGCGAGTCCGACGCGATGCTGCACGTCGTGCGTGCGTTCGACGACCCGTCGCTCCCGCACCCGTCCGGCTCGGTCGACGCGGCTCGCGACCTCGAGCAGCTGGACCTGGAGTTCATTCTCGCGGACCTGGCGATGGTCGATCGCCGGCTCGAGCGACTCGGGTCCAGCGGCCGACACGGCACACCGGCGGAACGTGAATCGAACGAGCGCGAGGAGGTCATCCTCCGCCGGCTCAAGACCTCGCTCGAGGCCGGACATCCCATTCGCGACGCCGGTATGTCCGACGACGACGCGAAGGCGGTGCGCGGCTTTCGGTTCCTGACCGAGAAGCCGGTGCTCGTGCTTCTCAACGTGGGCGAGGGCGACCTCGGTGGCGCGGGCGTGCTCGTCGATCGGATCGCGGGTCCATATGCCCACCAACACGCGATGGTTGACCACCTCTCGGCAAAGATCGAAATGGAGCTCGGCGAGCTCGATGCCGATGACGCCGGCACGTTCATGGCCGAGCTGGGCATCGCCGAATCAGGGCTCGAGCGCGTGATTCGCCTCTCCTACCGGCTCCTCGGGTTGATCTCGTTCCTCACCGCGGGCCCGGACGAGGTCCGCGCCTGGCCGATCCCGTCTGGATCAAGTGCCGTGGATGCCGCGGGCGCCATTCACACAGACCTCGCCAAGGGCTTCATCCGTGCCGAAACCGTTGGCTACGACGACCTCATCTCACTCGGCTCAACAGCCGAGGCTCGCAAGGCGGGGCGTCTGCGGTCCGAGGGCAAGACCTACCGGGTCGCCGACGGCGACGTGATGGAGATCCTCTTCAGCCGCTAGGCCAGTCAGTCAGCGCGGCCGCGCTCAGTTCTCGTTCGGATCCTTGTCCGGATCGAAAGACGCCAGCATGGATCGGTATTCGGCAGACTCCGTGTACTGGTCGTCCGAAGCGATCAGCCGGTTTTCCTTCTCGATCGGCGAGACGTGGACCGAGGCGTTCAGGCGCCCGTCGGAGATGTAGGTGAAGCCGTGCTCGCGCTCAAGCTCGAGGGCGATCGCTTCGATCAGCGTATCTTCCTCGTGCGTGTCCTGGACTTTCGCGCGGACGACCTGGACGAGCTCGAAGAAGTCCTCGGGCTCGAATAGCTCGTCGTGCTCGAGCAGGAGGTCCGTGAAGATCTCCTCGTCGCCCTCGTGCAGCTCGTAGAAATACAACCCGATGACTCCAACGTTCATGCGGAATGGGCTCGCAGAATAGGGCATGACGATCGAACCGCCCATCGTCCTCGTCGTCGGCGCCGCGTCCCGTGACGTCGTCGCGGACGACCCGCGCGGCTGGCGTCTCGGCGGCGCGGTGACCTATGCCTCGCTCGCGCTCGCCCGACTCGGGCTCCGCGTGCGGGCGCTGGTGGGCGCAGATCGGGAGGCGGCCGACGCCTCGGAGCTCAATCTCCTCCGCGCCGCCGGCGTCGTCATTGCGATGGCCGAGCTCCAGACAGGGCCCGTGTTCGACAATGTGCGTCACATCCTGTTTACGACAGCTGATCGGATCCCCGTTGCGGCACTCCCGAGCGGGTGGACGTCTGGTTTCGATGCGCTCCTGCTCGCGCCCGTTGCTGCGGAGGTCGGTGATGACTGGGCGGCGATGACCGGCGCCGGGATGCCCCAGATCGTGGCACTGGGCTGGCAGGGACTGCTGCGCAAGCTCGCCGCGGGCGCCGTGATCGAAAAGGCGCCGCCGATCCGCACGCCTCTGGTCGCGGCTGCGGTGCTCATTGGCTCGAGCCGCGACGACTTCGAGTCCGGCACGGAGCTCTCGGCGGTGGCCGAGCTGCTCTCACCGGGCGCGACCCTGGTGATCACCGAAGCCCAGGCCGGCGGTCAAGTCTTCTCGCTCGACCCGACCGGCGCCGTCTCCGCGGCGCGTTACCCAGCGATAGCGTCAGGCGCGGTCGTCGATGCGACGGGCGCGGGCGACGTGTTCCTCGCGACGATGCTCGCCGGCTTGCTCGATCCAACCCTTGGAGACCCGCTAACCCTCGCCGCGGCAGCCGCATCGCTGACCGTCGAGGGGCCAGGACTGGCAGGCGTCCCGGATCTTGCTGCCGTTCGCGAGCGCATGACTCGCGCCCCCAGCCTTGCGAGCCGCCGGGCAAGCGCCGTCTCCACCCGGACAAGGGGCCGGCCGAGGCGGGCCTGACGCTCAGCCAGGCGCAGCGCAGCGGTGGCTGCCTCGAACGCGCCGGTGAGATCGGCGAGCCTATGTTCGCGGAGCTTCGCGACCTCGATCCAGGCGAGCGCGCCGATCGTCCCGCGGCCTGCCGCAAGTCCGAGCCAGGCAGTCTCCGACTCCCCGAACCGGCCGAGGCGTCTGAGCAGGCGCGCGCGATCGGCCAGCATCCGCGTCTCCGTCCATGGCGCATCGCGCCGGATCGATTCGGCTGCGTCCCACGCCGCGACCGTTGCGTACCGGCCCGGGCGGCCGCCGAAATCCGGCGGCCGGCGCGGCGACCACCACGGGTCGTCGTCTGGTCGCGATTCGCGCGCGGCGAGTCGGGCGCGCTCAGATGCCGGCTCTTCGTAGTCCGCTCGCGGTGGCGGCGGGACCGACGGCCCTGCCGCCTCGAGGGCGACGTCGAGGCATCGGAGGGCCTCCTCGTGCCGACCCTCACCCGCGTACGCTCGGGACAGGCCGGCAAGATCCCCGGCCGGCGCCTCGGGCCAGCGCTCGCCGTCCGCATAGCCGCGATCCACGTGGACGAGGAGCCGGGCGAGCGAGCGAACGTCCTCGTCGTTGTGGCGCACGACATCTACGAGCGGTCCGGGCTCGCCGAATCGCAGGTAGTCAAGGTATCGACCTGGGATCTCCCAGCCGGGCACGTCGCCGTGGCGACGCAGCCCGAGCAGCTCCGACTCGACCGACGCCAGCCGGGCATCGGTCATCCGATGGCGGAAGACTCGCCGGACGAGTGGCAGGAGGTCCAGGTGGCCGGCGTGGAAAGGCGGGTTGGCGCCGGCCATCCGGAACCGGGCGACCAGCAGCGGCCAGTCAAAGCCGCGGCCGTTGTACGAAACCAGCCAGCCGTTGCGCGGCATGCGCGAGGCCAGCTCGGCGAGGAGCGCCGGTTCGTCGGCATGATCCGGCAGGAGCAGCTGGATCTGACGGAAGCGGCTGCCCTCCCACCAGCCGAGCCCGACCAGGAACGCGAGCGTGCCAGATGCGGTTGCGAGGCCGGTCGTTTCCGTGTCCAGGCAGAGGAGGGGAGCGTCCGCGGGCGGCTGTCCCGGGAGCCTCGCGAGACGCTCGCGATCGACGGGCAGCAGCGTCGCGGGCGACTCCACGACGACGAACGACCCACGTGGGGTCCGAACCAATTCGCCGCCCACCGCCACGGCCAACCGTTCGGCACCGATCGTCGAGGCTCGGCTGCGGACGATCCCATCGACCGGTTCGTGCGCAGGCCGCGTGGCCTTGAAGTTGGCGAGGCGCCGTTCCAGCCCAACCGCGCTCACGCGGGAATTGCCTCCCGGATCAGGGTCCGCCCCGGGAGCATCGCGGCCAGCAACCGCAGGGAAAGGACCTTGCCGTCGACGAGGGGATCGAGTCGCGGTCCCGTGCACGCGGGACAGCCGCTCTTGCAGCCACACGCCTCGATCAGCGCCCGCGCACCGACGACGAGTTCGTCGTGGCGCATGAATAGCCGCTCCGACAGGCCGATCCCGCCCGGCACTGACTCGTACAGGTAGATCGTCGGCGCGTCGGAGTGCGGCGAGCGCACCTGGGTGACTAGCCCCAGATCGCGCGGGTCGCACATGAGCAGCACCGCGGCGACGGCCTGGATCGCCCGACCCGCGCCCAGCAGCGCGACATCCAAATCGTCCTTCCGCCAAGTTGGAGCAGATCCACCGCGCCCGTGCTCGACCTCGGCACCGTCAGGCTGGTCGAGCGCAAGGCGACCGGGAGGAGGTTCGGCGAGCGTACGTCCGAGTACGTGAGCCGAGCCCCCGGACCGGGCAACGCGGCGATCGGCCGGCATGGCGGTGCCGACCTCAGAAGTAAGCCAATACGCAGTGGTCTGGAGCTCCAACTCGGGGAGGTCGATGGGGCCCCAGCCGACGTTCTCGTCCGTCCCGAACTTGAGCTTCTTGAACAGCGTGACGAGGCTGGCGACCATCACCTCGCCGTGGATGCGCCGGCCGCCGGGCACGTTCTCCGTCGCGAAGACGTCCAGCGGCTTCAAGGTGACTGCTCGGTTGGCGTAGGTGTAGTAGTCCACATCTACTCGGCGGACGTAGGCCTTGCGCTCGCCCCAGTCCAGCTTGTCGACGTGGTACTGCACGCTGTCGTGCAGGTAGATGGCCTGCGTATGGACCAGCACCTGGGCAGAGAACAGGTCTGTCTCGCCGATCACTCGCGGACGATCCGGCGTCGTGTCGATGATGACGACGTTCTCCGGGGCCGCCGTTCGCAAGCTGACCTCCGAGGCCGGGAAGTTCTCCGAGCTCCAGTACCAGCGACCGTCGCCCGCCTGGCGGACGTGGCCGGATTCGCCGATGAACGCCAACAGGTCGTCTACCGGGCCCGGGCCGAACACATCGCCGGGCTCGAACGGGCGCTCGAACGTCGCGCACCGGAGGTGGGCGAGCAGGACGTGGAGGTTGTCCGGGTCAATCCGGGCCTCCTCGGGCGTGCCCTCGAGCAGGAACTCCGGATGGTTTATGACGTACTGGTCCACGGCCGATCCCGACGCGACGAGGATGCCGACGCTCACTTCCTGGCGTCGTCCCGCGCGCCCAAGTTGCTGCCACGTGCCGGCGACCGAGCCGGGATAGCCCGCCAGGATCGACACGTCCAGCGCGCCGATGTCCACCCCGAGCTCCAGGGCGTTGGTGGAGACCACGCCGAGGATCTCGCCATCGCGCAGCCCGCGCTCGATCGCGCGTCGCTCCGTGGGCAGGTAGCCGCCGCGGTAGCCGCGGATGCGCGACCGTGGCCCGAGGTGCTCACGCAGGGACTCCCGAAGCCCGGTCAGGATGATCTCCACCGCGACGCGCGCCCGGCCGAACACGATTGTCTGGCGGCCCGCGCGGAGGAATGGCAAGGCCCAGCGTTGCGCGTGGGTGAGCGCTGAGCCGCGCGCGCCCGTGGCCTGGTCCAGCAGGGGCGGATCCACCAGCAGGATGTGCCGCGCGCCGGCGGGTGCCCCATTGCGGTTGATAAGCCGAGGGGCCCGGCCCGTGAGCTGCGCGGCGAGCTCCGCCGGGTTGCCGATCGTGGCCGACGAGCAGACGATGATCGGGTTGGAGCCGTAGTGGTGGCACAGCCGCAGCAGCCGTCGCAGGACGTTGGCGACGTGGCTTCCGAACACGCCCCGATAGATGTGCAACTCATCGATCACGATCACCTTGACCTGCTCGAAGAGCTGGAACCACTTGGTGTGGTGGGGCAGGATCGCCGAGTGGAGCATGTCCGGGTTGGTGACCACGACCTGGCCCGCCGTCCGAATGGCCGACCTGATCGGGGCCGGCGTGTCGCCGTCGTACGTGGCAGCGGAGACGTTGAGCGAGCTCGCGCGCGCCAGGCCGGCGAACTCCGCGACCTGGTCCTGGCCCAGTGCCTTCGTGGGGAACAGGAACAGGGCTCGCGCAGACGGGTCCTCTGCGAGGGCCTGGAGCACCGGCAGCGCGTAGCACAGCGTCTTTCCTGAGGCGGTCGGCGTGACGACGACCACGTCCTCGCCGGCGTGCACGGCCTCGACCGCCTCCGCCTGGTGGCTGTAGAGCGAGGTGATCCCGCGGTCCTCCAGCCCCCGCACGATCCGGGCATCCAGCCACGCGGGAAACGGCGCCGTGATCGCGTCGCGGGCGGGCAAGTGGGCGTGATGCTTGACGGCGGCGGCAAGAGACGGCTCCTCGAGCAACCGCTCCAGCACGGCCTCCGTGCCGGCGGGGGCATAGGTGCGCACGTCAAGCCTCCGATAGAACACGCGTTCGATTTGCGGGAGTGTACGCGCAGCGTCGACCGCGGGTGTGCCATCTCGACTGTCACAAGCGGACCCCACCCAACCACACCAGACCGCACCGCCCGCGGGTTGACACGCCCGCGACCGCGTAGCTACGCTCGGTCGGCGATGCCAGCCCCGGAAGACCTGTCCGCGATCCCGACGTTCCTCAGGACTGCCCCGCGCCCGCGCGCGACCCCGGAGCGCACGACCGGGGCGACCGCGCGCCACGGCCTGGCAATCCCCCGACCGGTAACGCCGCAGCCCGCCACGCCCGCGCCCCGGCCGGCGCCGCCCCTGGATCCCGCAAGCCTCCCGATGCCCAGCCTCAGCCGGCGGCGCGTCGTCACCGCGGCGGGCGTGCTCCTGGCCGGCGTCATGATCCTGAGCTTCGCCCGGCAGGTCAGCGAGGCCACGGCAGCGTCGAATCACGCTGCCGACCTGCGCACCGCGAACGCGGCGCTGCGGGACGAGGTTGCGCGCCTGGAGCAGGACCTCGGCCACGTCCAGGACGTGCGCTTCATACGCCTCGAGGGTCGCGCGTTCGGACTTGGCGGTCCAAAGGAGATCCCGTTCGCGCTCGCCGCAGGGGCACCGGCGCTCGCCGCGAATGCCCCGGGCTCGGCCGCGGTGCGCCTGGGTGCGGTGCAGCGACCACAAACCCCGCTCGACGCCTGGCTCGAGGTCATCTTCGGCGCGAGTCGGTAGCGCCCCGGGTCACGCCGCGTCGTATGCTCGCGCTCCGCCAGCGCGACCCATGACGGAGCGCGATTCGCGACGGAGGGAGCGCGTTGCCGACCATCACTGTCCCGATCGAAGACCTTGTCTTCGTTCTCGCCGCGCTCGTCGGCGGTGGCCTGCTGTTGATCACCGTCGTCGTGGACGACGTACTCGGCGGGATCTTCGACGCGCTCCACGTCGACTTCTCGATCGGCGGAATCTCGCTCATGCCGCCCCTCCTCGCGTTCGTCGCGATGTTCGGCGTCGGCGGGATCTTCGCCACCCAGGTCCTTGACCTCCATGGCGGCCAGGCCGCGGTCGTCGGCGTCGCCTTCGGCGTTGTCGGCTTTGCCGTTGCGTATCTGCTCTTCAGGGCGCTCACGCGCGCCGAGGGCAGCCGACCGTTCTCGGTCGGGGACCTCGTCGGTCACATCGCGTCGGTCAGCGTGACCATCCCGGCCGGTCGAATGGGCACCGTCTACGTGCGAGCCGACGGGCAGAACCACGAAATCTCGGCGACCGCTACCGAAGAGATCCCGAGCGGGGCCGCCGTCAAGGTCATCGGCACCGCTGGCATGGGCCTCGTCGTCGAGCGGATGACGCCGCCGCCCATCGTCTCCGGCCCCATCGGGACCGCGCCCACCACCACCGCCGACGTCATGAAGGGAGACTCGCCCGATGCCTGACTTCATTTCCCTGGGTGGGGGCGTGATCCCGGTCCTCCTGGTGGTGATCGTCCTGGTCCTCGTCGTGGCCTACATGGGCACGCGCTACAAGGTCGCCGGCGCGAACGAGGCGCTCATCGTGAGCGGCCGCCGCGAGAAGGGGCCGGAGGGCGCGGTCGGGCTCAAGGTCGTCCGGGGCCAGGGCGTGATCGTCCTGCCACTGATCAACAAGGTCGGCAAGCTGCACCTGAGCGCGCGCCAGATCAACGTGCAGCTTTCGGATGCCGTCACGAAGCAGGGCATCAAGGTCGCGGTGCAGGGCGTCGCCACGGTCAAGATCGGCAGCGACGAGGAGTCCATTCGCGCCGCCGCCGAGCGCTTCATGGAGCGCGAGGACCAGATCGATTCGATCGTCAAGAACGT